>JAFLCO010000011.1:0-17576 GCA_017303535.1 Planctomycetota bacterium | reverse complement strand
TCGCTCGTTCGCCGGACGACTTGCTGTTCATCTATACCGGCGGCACAACGGGCATGCCGAAGGGCGTCATGTGGCGCCACGAAGATCTGCGGGAGGCTCAACTCGACGCCGTGCGGCGACTTGGGCCGGCGCCGGACGATCTCGCGGCGCATCTGGATCTCCTGCGTGCGTCCGGACCGGGAAGCCGCACGATGCCGGCCTGCCCGATGATGCACGGCACCGGTCTGATCACGACGATCGGCTGCGAAGGGAACCTGCTTGCCGAAACGCCCGAGCAATGCAAACTGCTCCGGCTCGATTCGCCGATTCTCACCAACGAGCAACTCGCTCGCATCCGGGCTCTCAATAAGCCGGGTTTCAAGGCCTGCACCGTCAGCACGCTCTTCCCGGCCTCGGAAGGGGCGGCGGGCATGAAGGCGCGGATTGAAGCGATTCGCGAAGAAGTGACGAAGTGCATCGCCGACGGTGCGACGATCGTCGTGCTGAGCGACCGCGGCGTGTCGAAAACGATGGCGTGCATCCCGGCTTTGCTGGCCGTCAGCGCCGTGCACCACCACCTGATTCGCGGAAAAGACCGTATGAAGTGCGGCCTGGTCGTCGAAACGGGCGACGCTCGCGAAGTGCACCACTTCTGCTTGCTCTCGGCTTACGGAGCCGGGGCGATGAATCCTTATCTGGCCTTCGACACGCTGCACCAAATGCAGCGCGAAGGTTATCTGCCTGCCGACTTGCCGGCGGACAAGATTGAAAAGAACTTTATCAAGGCCGTCGGCAAGGGTCTGCTGAAAGTCGCCTCGAAAATGGGAATCAGCACGCTGCAAAGCTACCGCGGCGCGCAGATCTTCGAAGCGGTCGGACTCAGCCGCGACTTCGTCGATGAGTACTTCACGCGGACCGCGAGCCGCATCCAAGGCGTGGGCCTGGAGACCATCGCCGAAGAAATGCTGAAGATGCACGAGCACGCCTTCCCGCGGACGAAAGTTCCGGAAACGCTCGAACTCGACGTCGGCGGTCAGTACGCGTGGCGCCGCAAGGGCGAGGCGCATCTTTTCAATCCCGAGACCATTGCCAAGCTGCAGCTCAGTACCCGGCTCAACAGCCGCGAAGAGTTCAAGCGGTTCTGCGACCTGATCGATCATCAAGAGCGGCAACTGCTGACGCTCCGCGGCTTGCTCGAGTTCAAGAAGTCGGCCAACGCGGTGCCGCTTGAAGAGGTCGAACCGGCGAGCGAAATCGTCAAGCGGTTCGCGACCGGCGCGATGTCGTACGGTTCCATTTCCAAGGAAGCGCACGAAACGCTGGCCGTGGCGATGAACCGCATCGGCGGCAAGAGCAACACGGGCGAAGGGGGCGAAGATCCGATTCGCTACCAGCTCGACCCCAACGGCGACAACCGCAACAGCGCGATCAAGCAAGTCGCCAGCGGGCGGTTCGGCGTGACGAGCAACTACCTCGTACATGCCCAAGAGCTGCAGATCAAGATGGCCCAAGGCGCCAAGCCGGGCGAAGGCGGACAGCTGCCCGGCCATAAGATCGACAAAGAAATCGGCCGCATCCGTCACAGCACGCCGGGCGTCGGCCTCATCTCCCCGCCGCCGCACCACGACATCTACTCGATCGAAGACCTCGCGCAGCTGATCCACGACCTGAAGAACGCCAACCATCACGCTCGCGTGAGCGTGAAGCTGGTGGCGGAAGTCGGCGTCGGCACGGTCGCGGCAGGCGTGTCGAAGGGCAAGTCCGACGTCGTGCTGATCTCCGGCTACGACGGCGGCACCGGCGCTTCGCCGCTGACGTCGATCAAGCACGCCGGCATTCCGTGGGAACTCGGTCTGGCCGAAACGCACCAAGTATTGGTGAAGAACGATCTCCGCGGGCGGATCGTCGTGCAGACCGACGGCCAATTGCGGACGCCCCGCGATATCGCGATCGCCTGCTTGCTCGGGGCCGAAGAGTGGGGCATCGCGACGGCGGCGCTCGTCACCGTCGGCTGCATCATGATGCGCAAGTGCCACTTGAACACCTGCCCCGTCGGCATCGCCACGCAAGATCCGGCATTGCGGGCCAAGTTCGCCGGCCAGCCGGAGCACGTGGTCAACTACTTCTTCCTCGTCGCCGAAGGGCTGCGCGAGATCATGGCGTCGCTCGGCTTCCGCCGCATCAACGACATGGTCGGCCGTGTCGATAAGCTCGACTCGCGCAAGGCCGTCGACCATTGGAAGGCCAAGGGGATCGACTTCAGCGAGATGCTCCACAAGCCGGCCGTGCCGCCGCATATCAAGACGTACTGCTCGGAGTCGCAGGACCACGGCATCGAGAAGTCGCTCGACATGACGACGCTCGTGCCGCAGTGCCAACCGGCGATCAAGCAAGGCAAGCCGGTCACGCTGAACCTGCCGATCAAGAGCTTGAACCGCACCGCCTGCACGATTCTCTCCAGCGAAGTCACCCGGCATCACGGACCCGCGGGCCTGCCGGAGGATACGATTCAGCTCAATTTCACCGGCACCGCGGGCCAGAGCATCGGCGCGTTCGCCGTGCCGGGCGTGACGATTCGAATCGAAGGCGACGTCAACGACTACTGCGGCAAGGGGCTTTCCGGCGGCAAGATCGTCGTGCGGCCGCCGCGCGTGAGCACCTTCAAGGCGCAGGACAACATCATCGCGGGCAACGTCGTGCTGTACGGCGCGACCTCCGGCGAAGTGTACTTGAACGGCATCGCCGGCGAACGCTTTTGCGTTCGCAACTCGGGCGCGAAGGCGGTCGTCGAAGGCGTGGGGGATCACGGTTGCGAATACATGACCGGCGGCGTCGCCGTCATTCTCGGCGAGACCGGGCGCAACTTCGCGGCCGGCATGTCGGGCGGCATCGCCTACGTGCTCGATCGCAAAGGCTCGTTCCCGACGCTGGTGAACAAGGAAATGGTCGAACTGGAACAACTGACGCCGGCCGACGAAAAGGAAGTCTTGCGGCTCGTCCGACGCCACGCCGAGTTCACAGGCAGCGAACTGGGAACCGAGGTCGTCGAAAACTGGGACGCGCTCAAGTCGAAATTCGTGAAGGTCATGCCCGTCGATTACAAACGGGCCTTGGCCGAAATGCTCGCGTCGGAACAAAAAGCGGAAAACGTAGCGGCCGGCGGCAAGCCTGCGGCCAAGCTCGCGGAGGTGTCGCGTGGGTGATGTTAAGGGTTTCTTGAAGCACGGTCGCAAGCATCACGGCAACCAGCCGCCCGAAGAGCGCGTGCGCCACTACCAAGAGTTCATGGTGCTGCTGCCCGAGGCCGAGCTGCGCACGCAGGGCGCGCGGTGCATGGATTGCGGCATCCCGTTCTGCCACACCGGCTGTCCGCTCGGGAACATCATTCCCGACTGGAACGACCTGGTCTATCGCGGCCAGTGGCGCGAAGCGCTCGACCGGCTGCACAGCACGAACAACTTCCCGGAGTTCACGGGTCGCGTCTGCCCGGCGCCGTGTGAAAACGCCTGCGTGCTGGGAATCAACGAAGATCCGGTGGCGATCAAAGAAATCGAAATGACGATCGCCGACCGGGGCTTCAGCGAAGGCTGGATCGTGCCCGAACCGCCGCTCGAACGCACGGGCAAGAAGGTCGCCGTCATCGGCAGCGGACCGGCGGGCCTCGCCGCGGCGCAGCAGCTCAATCGCGCGGGGCACACCGTCACCGTGTACGAACGGGCCGATCGCCCAGGCGGCTTGCTCATGTACGGCATCCCGGACTTCAAGCTCGAAAAGGCCAAGGTCCAACGCCGCGTAAAGCAGATGGAGGCCGAGGGGGTGACCTTCCGCTGCAACGCCGACGTCGGCGGCAACGTCTCCGCGAAGAAGCTGAAAGAAGAACACGACGCCGTCTTGATCTGCGCCGGCAGCACCGCGCCGCGCGACCTGCCGATCCCCGGCCGAAACCTCAAGGGCGTGTACTTCGCGATGGAGTTCTTGCCGCAGCAGAACAAGCGCAACCAGGGCGACCAACTGCCGGCCGAAACTTCGATCATGGCGACCGGTAAGGACGTCATCATCATCGGCGGCGGCGATACGGGGAGCGACTGCACCGGCACGTCGAACCGTCACGGAGCCAAGAGCGTCACGCAGTTCGAATTGCTGCCGCAACCGCCGGACCTCGGCTACTTCCCCCGCGCGAAAGACCGGCCGACGCACTCCCCGTGGCCGTATTGGACGATGATGCTCCGCACGAGTTCGTCGCACGAAGAAGGGTGCGACCGCAAGTTCAGCATCCTCACTAAAGAATTCCGCGGCGACGAAGCGGGCAACTTGAAGAGCCTCGTCTGTTGCACGATCGAGTGGTACCAGGAGAACGGCCAACAGAAGTTCCGCGAAGTGCCGGGCAGCGAGCAAGAGATGCCTTGCCAGCTCGCGCTCTTGGCGATGGGCTTCGTCGGCCCGGAGAAGAAGGGTGCGATCGCGGAACTGGGGCTCGAACTCGACCCGCGCGGCAACATCAAGTGCGACGCCGAATATCGCACGACGGTGCCGGGCGTGTACGCAGCGGGCGACGCGCGGCGCGGCCAATCGCTCGTGGTGTGGGCGATCCACGAAGGACGCGAAGCGGCCCGCGCGGTCGATAAGCACCTGATGGGCGTGACGCACTTGCCGAGCACCCACGCCGGGGACTTCGCGGCGCGGTAACGTTCGCGCCCCGCGCGAGCGAAGTAGAGACCGTTCAGGACGGTGGAAAGGGTGGCTGGGGCATAGCGCAGCGGTGCCCCAGTTACTGGGCCTTCGCCTTCGGCTCAGACCCAGCCACCCGACGTTTGTGCCTCCGTCGCGAGTCGCCGTTACCGCGGCGTGAGCGAAATCTTGTGAATCCGAAATCGCGACTGCGAACCGAGGAACAGCGACTGCGGCTTGTCGACTTTCCAGAAGGCCGTCGACAGTTGCTCGGGCCGGCCTTGCCAAGCGAAGACCTGTTCGCCGTCGAGTAGCACGCTCACGCCGAAGCGGCGGACTTCGATCCGCATGGTCTTCTTTTTCCCCGGCGGCAAGCGCGAGCCCGGCGTATTGGTCGGATTGCCGTTGCTCAGATACTTGCCGTCGATGTTCTCCAAGCCCCAGCGATTCGGCACGCCGTAGGAATCCATCATCACCGTTGCTTGATGAGCGCCGCCCGCGACGATGCCGACGCACATCCCGGTGCCGCCGGCCTGTTCGCGTTCGACGACCAACTCCAGATCGTACTGCTCAGGCACTTTCTGCTCCGGCGACAAGTACAACACCGACTGCGGCTTGCCACGTTCCTCAACCGCAGTGTGCAGCACGCCGCCGTCCAACCGCCAATCGCCCGAGCGTACGTCTCGCGGGATGTGGATCGCCGCCAGCAGATCGACGCCGGCGTCTTCTTGCGGATAAACGACCGGCGGCGGCGCGGCGACGATTTTGATCGGCGGGCCTTTCACGGCGGCGCGGTCGAGCGTATCCCACTCGATGACGTAGCCCCAGGCTCGGCTGCGGCCTTGAATCGGGCCGGAGAGCGCCATCGGCTGTTGCGTCGCCGACCAATCGCCCCAACCCTTAATCCAGCCCGGCGTGCCGTCGAGCGGGCGAGAGTGCGCCATCGCCATGGCGTTCCCGTCATGGCCTTCCTTCTCGCGCCAGTCCGCAAAGATCCACGGCTCGCCGGACGACCAACCCCACGCGGCCTGCGAGTCGGTCCGGGTGCCGCCGGTCCAAACGATTCGCTCCGGCGGATGGTCCGCCAGCAACACGTCTTTCAAGAAGCTGTTTTCTTCGGCGCTCGAGATGCTCACGAGATGGCCGCCGCGAGCTTTGGCGGCGGCGTCGGCCGTCGTCCAGGTCGCACTGCCGCGAACGAGAAGGTAGCGGTGCCCGCCGAATTCCTTTTCGATCGCGTCGCCGTAAACCGTGACTTCGGGCACGTACGAAGGATCCGCAGGCCGCACGGCCGGCGCGGCGCAGCGCAGCGGCGCGCGGCCCGTCGTCGGATGGTCGGAAAGTTTCAGATCGTAGCCGTTGCCCGAGGCGTCGGCCGTCGTCGGCCCGTCGCTTTCGTCGAAGTGATAAAGCGCCAGCGTGTCGGCGTCGGGCTTGAACCGGCGCTCGGGCGTGAAATCTCCCTTGTAGCGGGCGGTGCGCGAGATGCGGACTTCGTCGATCACGCCGCGATAGTCGACGGATTCTCCCTGCGGACCAGAACCGATTTGAAACGCCGAGTTCTTAGACTCGGTAAGCAGCGGCCCGTCCAGGGGTTCGCTCAAACGCAGCTTACCGTCGATATAGAGCCGCAGGACGTCGTCTTCGAGCACTCCGGCGACGTGCGCCAATCCCGGCGTCTCACGATCGCCGACCAAGTCCGAGTGGAAATACTTCGTTCCTTGCGATTGTGTCTCCAATTTCCATTCGTGCCGCCGCGGATCGTAACGGACCTGCAGCAGCGGATGCATGACGAGCAGTCGCGAACCGTTCTGGATCGCGCGGGCTGCACGCTCCGTCGTCGCCCAAGCCTCGATCGTCAGCGGGTGAGAGCCGTCGTAGCGCAAACGAGGAATCTGTATTCCGCAGGTATCGGCGGTAAAGGCCAAGGCATTTTCGCCGCCGGCGACCGGGGCGGACGGCGGCGCGACGGAAGGCTTCGGAATTTCTCCCGGCGCGGGCGTTCCGTCGGCCCGCACCCAGCGTGCTTGGAAGATCTTGCCGTGATGATTGTTGCCCGAATGGTCGCGGAGTTCGTCGCCGCTCCCGGCGTCGAAGTGATAAAGGGCGATCGTGTCGGCGTCGGGCGCGAAGCGGGCCTGCGGCGAGAAGTCGCCGTCGTAACGGGCCGACTTCGACACGCGGAATTCGTAGACGCGGCCGGCGAAGATGTCGTTGGCGATCTCGGGCCCGTCGAAATTCGCACCGATGGCGAACGGTACGGAGGAAGGCCGATAGCGACCGGCGGCCGGCGCGCGGCCTTGAAGTTTGCCGTCGACGTAGAACCGAATTTCGCCGCGGCCGTCGTAGACGCCCGCGAAATGCGTCACGCGTCCCGGCGCGGGATCGGGATCGGCTTTCACAAATTGGTAGGAGTCGCCGTCGCCGGTACCGACCATAAACGCCCAGCCGAAGTTCGGTGCAACGCGGCGACCGTCGGCGTTGTTGTTGACGGCGAAGCCCGCCATCTGCGGATCGCCGAACAGAAACTGCGGTTTACTGCGATGCGCGGCCGGATCGCACCAAGCCCAGGCTTCGACCGTCAGCGGATGATCGCCCTGGTATTTCCAACTCGGCACGGTGACGTCGGTGTCGACGCCGTTGAAGGCCAGGGCGGTATCCGAAGATTGAAACGGGCTAAGCTCGTTCGTCGAAGTCGCGGCGGCCGCCGAAAGATCGCGCACTTGCACGTTGCGGAAGCGGACTTCGGCCGGACCCCCTTTAGAAACGAGCTGCCAACCGATCAGACCGCGCGGCTGGACGTCGGCGAACTCGGCGTCGACCGTGGTCACTCCGTTCAGCGTGATCGTCACATGCCGGCCGACGCAGCGAACCGTCATTCGGTTGTAGTCGTCGGCCTTGAGCAGCGGCTCAAACACGGAGGCGGCGACGGGCTGCAGCACGCGGCCCGCCTCCTCGGGTTTCCCCTGCCACCACAGGCCTGCGTATCCCGTCTTGCCGCCGGCACCGATTTCCGCCTGTGCCCCGACGAGAACCGCCGGCGACGGAGACTGAAGGCCGCTACGAAACTGCATTCCGGAGTTGACTTTGCCGCTTAAGCGTACGTCGAACGAGACTTCGACGTCGCCATAATTCTTACGCCCGGCCAGATAGACTTCGCCGTTATTCGCCAATCGGCCGACGAGTTCGCCGTTTTCGATTTTCCAAATGCTCGGGTCGCCGATCCAGCCGGCGAGATCGCCGGCGGCGAAGGGAGCTTCCGTCGGCACTTGCGACGGAGCATTCGGAGCGGCAGGCCCGGCCTCATCGATCGTCACCCACGCCGCGCCTTTGATCACGCCGTGCAGGTTGTGGCCGGACGAATCGCGGAGCACTTCGCCGGAGCCTTCGTCGAAGCGGTAAAGGGCCAGCGTCTCGGCGTCGGGTGCGAACTGCTCGGCCGGCGTGAAGTTTTCCGGATATCGGGCCGACTTGGAGAATCGCACGGCGCGCAGCGTGCCGACGAGGCCTCGGCCGAACATCAATCGCCCTCCCTCGGCGTCTTCCAGAACGTCGGGCAGGGGCGTCGTGGCCATCCGCCGGCCGTCGACGTACAACGTCATCGTCTTGTTTTGCACGACGCCCGCCAAATGTTCCCAACGCCCCGCCGGACGCACGTTCGGCTGCGAGGCGTAGAGCGGAGTCTGGACGCCCTTCTTCTTGACGGTGAACTGCCAGCGCCCGTCGTAACGATTGAGCGACGCGGATTTATTCCGATCGACGACGTACCCGCGGTCCGGCTCCTTTTCGTCGCTGCGAACCCAGGCTTCCATCGTGAACGTATCGAGCCGACCCCAAGGGATGTTCGGCACTTCGACGAGGCTGTCATGCGTGCCCGCGAACTTGAGAGCTGAAGGCCCCTTCGCTGTCGTGTCGATCGGGCTGCCGTCGGCCCGCCGCCACCGCGCGCCGGCGACCGTGGCGACGTGGCCGTTCTTCGAACTGTCGCGGACCGTCTCGCCGGAGCCTTCGTCGAAGTGCAGCAGCAGGCCGGTGTCGGCGTCGGACGCGAAGCGGGCTTGCGGCGCGTAGTCGGCCGTGTAGCGGGCGACGGTTGAGAAACGAGCCTCATCGACCAGGCCTGGAAACGAAGTCCAACCCCCCTGCGTGTAATCGGCGTTGTAACGAGCGACGCCGCAGCCCTCGGTATTCTTCAGGGGCGACTTGATCCGTTCACGCCGCACCAGCTTGCCGTCGACGAAGCAAAACGCTTCACGGCCGTCGGTGCAGACGGCGATACGGGTCGGTTTGCCGACGACCGCCGCCCCTAAATCGAGCGTCGTCAGCGAGCCGTCTTCATGGTGGAGGATACACGAGTACGAGTTTCGCTTTTGCGTTACCCGTGAGTAGAGTTTGACTTGGACCCAGCTCACGTGCATGACGGGCGAATTCCATTGGTCACCCTCCGTCGGCAGCTTCAGCGGCGTCGCCGTGCATTCCATCGTAAACGGACGATTGGTGTCGAAACTTTGTTCGCGGACGTAGAGGCCGTTGATGCCGGTGAAGTCGATCGCGTTATCGCCGGCGGCAACGGCGGCGCTTGGAGGCGCGGAGCCCGGCACGCCGGCGACTTTCGTCCATTTCGCGCCGACGATCTTCGCCTGCCGCCCGTGGCCCGACGAATCGTGCAACACGTCGCCGGAGCCTTCGTCGAACTTGTAGAGCAAGACGGTGTCGGCGTCGGTCGTGAGTTGCGCGGCCGGCGTGAAATCGGCATCGTAACGGGCTCGCGACGTGATGCGGGTTTCCAGCAGCGTCGCTTCGCACGATTGCTGAGCCCTCGCCAACGCTGCGTCGGCGGGCATCCCGCCCAACCATGCGTAAGGCTTCCCCGGTCGAGCGGCGAAATTGAAGTTATGCGGCCGCGACGGGACACGCTTGCCGTCGATATATAGGCGGAGATCGCGACCTTGCCACACCGCGGCCAGATGCGCCGGCCGGCCGGCGGGCAGCGTATCGTCGAATCGGAAAATGAGTTGGTCCGACGGACGGGCCACCTCGATGAGGTTCTGATCCCCCACTACGCTCAGACGCAGGGCATGCCGTCGACCGGCGAAGTCATGATCGACGGCCAAAAATGTATTTGTCCACCGAGGCTTGTCGCTGATGAGCCAGGTCTCAAACGTAACGTCGCCGCCGTCGTAGACCAGATCGTTCGCCAAGTCTACGTAGGCGCCGCGGGTCAACTGGAGCGCGTTGCGTAGCGGTGCGGCAAGGTCCGCGGCCGTGCCGACCAGCGGCTTGGCTTCGCCTTCCAGCACCCGCAGCTTGTAACTGCTGATTTCAAACGACGACCGGTAGCAGAACAGGCCGACGTTTTGCGTGCCGGGAAACTGCGGATGGCTTTCCAGCGGGTTGCCGATCGAGGCGAGATCTCCTTCCCAACGTCCGACCTCTTGGCCGTTGACGGAGATCACGGCCGAGCCGGGCTGCGCAGTTGAGCCCGGCTGCGCAGGCGAGCCTTTGCGGATGCGCAAAGCCAGCCGCCCGCCGTCGGTCGCCGACGCCGGCCAAACGGCGATCTGTTGGCGATTGTTGCCGGTCGTCTTGAGCGCCAGGCGGCTGCCGATGTTGACGTCGAGCCCGCTCCACTTTTGGGCGCCGGCCGCGAAATCCATCGTGAAGCTGCCGTTGCCCGTTGTCCGCCGCACGTCGCACGTAAGTTCAAACTCTTGGGCGTTGCTCAAGTCGACCGGCACGACGATCTTGCCCGACTCGCCGTCGCTCGTGAAGACGAGCTTGCCGCCGACCTTGGTCCAGTCGTTGGCCTTCGTATAGTTCGGCACCGCCACGCGATCGCGCGCGGGATCGACGAGCGCCAAGAGATCGATCTCCTGCGCCGCCGTCGAGGCCGCGGCCGGTGCGACCGGAGCCGCCGGCGCCACAGGCGTGCCGTCGGGCTTTAGCAGCCGGATGCGAATGTTCCGCAGCGCCACTTCGTGCGGGTACAACTGGAAGCCGACATGCCCTTCGCTCTGTTTTCCCGGCGGCAGTTGGCCTTCGAGTATTTGCTCGTCGTTGAGGCGCACCCGCACACGGTCGCCGTACGCGCTCACCGACATTTTGTGCCACACGTTCGGGCCCGGCACTTTCGATTTTTGGGCGGCCAGCTTGTTGTAGAGCGAGCCGGTTTTCGACATTGCGGGCATGATCGCGAACTTCGCGGACGTATCATCGAGCAGTTGAATTTCGTGAAAGTCTTTGCCGCTGACGTTGCCTTCCGCCGGAGCGCGGAGGAACACGCCGCTGTTCGAATCCGGCGTCAGGCGATATTCGAACTCCAGTTCGAAGTCGCCGTAGGTTTTGTCGCTCTTAAGCCAACCGGCGGGGCTCGACGCTCGACCGACGATCGCGCCGTTCTCGACCGACCAGCCATTTTCGCCGACCGCTTTCCAGCCGAGCAGATCGAGCCCGTTGAAGAGCGACGTCCAGTTGCCGCCGTCGCTTTCCGCACGTCGAACGAGCGGATCAACCCACAAGGCGTAGGCGTAGTCGTAAGTCCCCAAGCACTCGGCCTCGAGCCTAAGTACGTCGACTCCCGCAATGCTCAACGCGACAGGCAGCGGCACGTCTTGCGCAGACTGTTGCGCCGACTCCCACAAGATCTTTCCGTCGCCGAAGACGCGAAACAGTACCGGCGACTTCGGTTTGGCGCAGAGCCCGACCACGGAAGAGAACGTCGCGTAGCCGCCGCCGAGCCGATAATCGACGTGAGTTTTCCTGCTATCGCTCGCTGGGTGCGTAAACAGCGAATGTGTGATCTTGCCGCCACGCCAGATGATGTCCGTACCGTTGGAATAACGGCCATGTTTGCCGAGCGACTTGTCGCCCGCAAACGACAGTTCCGGCAGGTCGTCCAGGTACACGCTCGTCGTGAGCTCGGCGCTCGCCGACGCACCGCCCGTCAGTCCGGCCGTCCATTTCGCCGCCGTGATCTGGCCGTGCAGCTTGTTCGCCGACGAATCCAGCAGTTGCTCGCCGGAGCCTTCGTCGAAGTGGTACAGGGCCAACGTATCGGCGTCGGGTTCGTGTCGCCGCGTGGGCGTGAAGCCGGCCGCCGTGTAGCGGGCGACTTTCGACACCCGCAATTCATCGATCTCACCGGTGAACGAAGCGATACGGTTACTTGGGTCGAACCGCTCGGTGCCGATCCACGTGTCGCTGAAGCGAGCCGAGGCCATCGTCGCGGGAGCCGGCTTGGCCTGTACGTTCACAGACTTGCCGTCGACAAACAATCGCGACTCGCCGGGACTGACCACGTAGGCGAGATGCACCCATTGATTACCGTCAATCCCGGAACCGCGGGCATCGCGTCCGATCTTATCGGCCTCGTTACGCTCGGCCCCGTGCGGCTCACGTTGATGAAAGTGCAACTGAATCGGCGCCCGACCGTTGACGCGCACGACCGGCATCGTGCCGCTGGTGTTGCCGCGCACCCAGCACTCGAGCGTAAACGGTCCGGAGTCGTCGCGCCGTAGGTTCGGAACGTTTACGGCCGCCTGCCCGCCGTCGAACTTCAGAGCGTAGTCGCCGCCGGTCGTCGGCGAACTCGTGGCGACTTGCGTTACGCTCGGCGCCGGTAACGACGACTTCGGCACGCGCCGCGACATCCAGATATCGGGGTTTCCCAAGCCGCCGGGCATGTCCGCGCCGTAGTACAATCGCTCGCCGTCGGGCGAGAGCCACGTTTCGCTCGCGCCGGGCGGGAAGTCGATAAGTTCGATCGCCGTTTGCGCTCCGGTCGGCGACGTGTATCCGTAAAACGGTTTGCCGATGCGCGTGAACAGCGGCGTCGTGTCGTCGGCCGTCGTTTGAATGTTGTATTCGCTCTGCGACGTATTGATCGCGCGGCCGGCGTTGATCGCAGGCCCGAACTCGTCGTTCACGCTCTTCCTTCGGCAAAGCCAAATATCTCGCTCGCCGACCGAACCTGGCCGGGTCGAGCTGAAGTACAGCGCGAGCCCGTCGTACGAGAGCCAGGGTTGGCAATCGTCGGAGGTGCCGTTGACATAGTTATTCAACTTCTCGATCGGGCCCCATGGTGCATCGCGCGAGGCGCGGCGGCGCATTCGTATGTCGTGGCCGCCGACGCTGCCGGCCTGCGTGGCGTAGAAGAGAGTGAGCCCGTCGGCGCTCAGCGAGGGGTGGTCTTCATGGGCCGAACCGGTGAGCCGGGTCCACTTGCCGAACGGCTCGTTGCGCGACGCGCGCCGGCTTTCAACCAGCCGGCTCGTCGCTTCTTGTCCCGGCATTTGCAAGATCACGCACAACTCATCGGCGCTGAGCGTCGGAAAGGTTTCCGATTGTGTGCTATTGACCCCTGGCCCTAAGTTTTCCGGCGGGGCCCAGGCATACTCGGTCGACTCCAACATCCGGATGATCTCGGCCGCCGGGCGCACCGCGATCGCCGGCGTTTTCGGCGCGGCAACCGTCGGGCGCACTTCCACGGTCGATCCCGCCGGCGCTTCGACCGTCGCCACGACTTCGCCGTCTTTGTTCTTGATCGTGACGATAATCCCCGCGATCAGCGCAATCACCAGCACGCCGACGCCGCCGGCAATCAGCGCCACCGGCGGTTTCTTCTTCTTCACCGGCCGCGGTTGCGGCGTGGGCAACGGTTTGGCCCGCGGCAAGAGCTGGCTCTTCGGATCGGTTTCCGCTTCAGCCTTCACGAACGACGCGGTCACCTCGGGGCCTAATGTCGGCGAACTCTTCGGCTCCGTCGCCGTTTTGGTCGCCCCCAAGTTCGTGCCGCCCAAGTTCGTACCACTCGCGCCCGGCTTCGGCCCCACGCTTTGCAGAAACGCCGCAAGTTCGGCGCTCTGCTGCGAACCGCCGCCGATCGACGAACCCATCGGCCCCTTCGACGATCCGCCGCCGCCGAACGGCTCCAGCGCCGCGACGACTTCGTCCATCGACTGGTACCGGTCTTGCGCCCGCTTGGCCAGCATCTTGTGCAGCGCTTGCTCCAAAGCCCAAGGAGCGTCGTCGCGCGTCTTTACCAAGCTCGGCAGCGGCGCGTCGCGGTGCGCCATCAGCCGCGCGATCATCGTATCGCCTTCGTACGCCTTCTTACCGGTCAGCAAATACCACAGCGTGCAGCCGAGCGAATAGATGTCGGCCCGACCGTCGGCCCCTTTCGTATTCGCCGCCTGCTCGGGGCTCATGTAGTCGACCGTGCCCATCACCTGCTCGGTCGCCGTCAAACCGTCGTCGCCGCTCTCAATGCGGGCCAGGCCCATATCGAGAATCTTGACGACCCCTTTCTTGTCGACCAGTAAATTCGCCGGCTTGATGTCGCGGTGAATCACTCCTTCGGCGTGCGCGAACGACAACCCTCGCGCGGCTTGCAGCACGTAGTCGACCGCCTTCTCGACCGGCAGCGCCCCTTGCGACTTCACGAGCGACGAGAGATCGCCGCCGTCGACGAACTGCATCACCAAATACTTGACGTTGCCGGCCTCGCCCGAGTCGTAAGCGGTGACGATGTTGGGATGCTCGAGCTTGGCGGCGGCCCGCACTTCGCGCTGAAAGCGCTTCACGGCCGCTTCGTCTTTCATCGCGGCGCTCGACATCACCTTGAGCGCGACGATCCGCTCCATCCGCCGATGCTTGGCCTTGTAGACCTGCCCCATGCCGCCGGCGCCGATCTCGGCGAGAATCACGTAGTCGCCCATCACGAGCGACCCGCCCTGCCCCGTCAAGATGCGCTGAATCTGGTAAGCGGTCAGCAGCTTCTTTTCGACGAGTCGCGCGCCGAAGTCGTCGGCCGTTTTTGGCCGACTCTCGGCGGGCAGCGCGGTCCAAAAAGCACGCACGTCGTCGGCCGTCATCAGGCCTGAAGCGGCCAGAGCCTTGCCGAATTGTTCGATAGTCATCGCCACGATCGTCCCCCTCAGAGTAGCGGCCGATCTAGGATAGCCGGGGAGCCGATCAAATGCGATGTTTTGCTCGGGAAAAAGGGGACGTTTTGCGTTGGTTGTCGCTCGCGGCTGAGATTGTCAGGCCGTGGTCGACGGTCCTCCGCGGACATTGGTAAACTGGCTCGTTTTGCCGCCGTCGCGACGAATAGGAGTGCGCGCCGTCTCGCCAGGTGTGAGCCCGATTTGTGCGGAGACGACGATCTATGCCCGTTCATCATCGCATCCGAGAGCAGTTCGAACTCGGCCGCCATCTCGTTCGCACGTTGGCGCTCACGCTGCCGTTGGGCGTGCTCGTCGGTTCGGCGTGCGCGCTGTTTCTCTGGTCGCTCGATCGGGCGACGGAACTCCGCTTTCAGCATCCTTGGCTCTTGGGCTTGTTGCCGCTCGCCGGCGCGGCGATCGGCGCGCTCTATCAGGCCGTCGGCCGGTCGGTCGAAGCGGGCAACAACCTGATCGTCGACGAGATTCATCGACCCGGCGGCGGCGTCCCGCTCCGCATGGCGCCGCTGGTGTTGATCGGCACCGTCGTCACGCATCTCTGCGGCGGCTCGGCCGGCCGCGAAGGAACGGCCGTGCAAATGGGCGGGAGCATCGCCGGCGGGATGCTGCGTTATCTACCCTGGGTCGATCGGTCCGACGGCCCGACGTTGCTCATGGCCGGCGTCGCGGCCGGCTTTGGCGGCGTGTTCGGGACGCCGGTCGCCGGAATGATCTTCGCACTCGAGGTGCTCGTCGTCGGCCGCATGGACTATCGCGCGATCTTGCCTTGCTTGAGCGCCGCGATCATCAGCGACCGCACGTGCGTGGCCTGGGGAATCGGCCACACGCACTATCATCTCGCGAGCGTGCTGCCGGAAGGAATCGCCTGGCAAGCGACGGCGCTCGACGGCCGGCTGCTGCTGTGGGCCTGCGTCGGCGGAGTTCTGTTCGGCCTCGTCGGCTTGCTCTTCGCCGAACTGACGCACGGCGTGCATGCGCTGTTCAAGCGCACGATTCCCTGGCCCGTCGCTCGACCATTTGTCGCAGGCCTCGTCGTGTTCGGCCTCGTCTTTCTGACCGGTACCCGCGACTACTTGGGGCTGGGCGTCACGTCGCCAGATCCCGAGGCAGTGACGATCGTGAGTTCGTTCAACGCCGGCGGGGCGCGGCCGTGGAGTTGGTTCGCGAAGCTGGTGTTCACGGCCGTCACCGTCGGCGGCGGCTTCAAAGGGGGCGAAGTGACGCCGCTGTTCTTCATCGGCGCGGCGCTCGGCAACACGCTGGCCGCGCTCACCGGCACGCCAGTCGATTTACTGGCCGCGCTCGGCTTTTTGGCCGTTTTTGCCGCCGCGACCAACACGCCGTTGGCCTGCACGATGATGGGCGTGGAACTCTTCGGCGGCCAGTACGTCGTCTACTTCGCCGTAGCCTGCGTCACGGCCTACCTCTCGAGCGGCCACTCCGGCATCTACCTCTCGCAACGCATCGGCACGCCGAAACACAAACTCCACGAGCTGCCTGACGACGTCACGATCCGCACGATGCGCGAGACGAAGTGAGAGACGGAAGACAAAGGTGGGAAGGCGGAGGGCGGAGGGGGGAAGGCAGAACCGGAGAGCGTCGGTCTTCCATTCCCCATTCCCCATTCCCCATTCCGACTTCCCCATTCTTCTCTCCCCATCTCGCTCATTCCCGTCTCCGTCC
The DNA here is from genome assembly GCA_017303535.1 of Planctomycetota bacterium. Taxonomy (GTDB): domain Bacteria; phylum Planctomycetota; class Planctomycetia; order Pirellulales; family PNKZ01; genus PNKZ01. Next base: position 1,284 of record JAFLCO010000011.1, on the reverse strand, counting down.
CCTATCTTCCTCGCATTCTTCTCTGCGTCTTCGCGGCTTGGCGTCTTTGCGTGAGACTTCTCTGCCAGCGAAATCGCGCGGCCAAAAGCAAGGCGATTCGTCGGCAATCGACGCGATTTCACAAAATAGTCGCCGGCCAAAAACTTCCTTGAACGGAATTCTCCTTTTGCTAAGTTGCGGAGTGGCGCGGAGGGCATCCGAAGGGGAGAAAAACGGCATGGAAAATCGACGTAAGTGCTCAAAGAATTCAACAATATGGAAACAACTTACGACGATCGCCCTGCGCACATCTGCGCACTTCGCAGGCCCGGAAGTGCGCACGACATACTTAGGAATTAAGGGTGCGCACATCGGGAGCGAAGAAGTGCGCAGCGGCCAAAAACGAGTCGACGTAAGTGTGGCCAAAAAAAGTTTTTTGCAAGATGACTTACGGCGATTCGGAGACCTCAGACTTCAGACGTCAGACTTCAGTGGGGAGAACTGTGGCGCCTCGGCCTTCTCCCTTTGCGGGAGAAGGTGCCGCGCAGCGGCGGATGAGGGGTTCGAACGTGGTACCTGGCGCGAGGAACGCCACGGAGGGCGTTCCCTACAGATTCTTTGCCGAGGCCGGCGTGAGCGGTTCGGTCTTCACGCTGACCGTAAGGTCGACGTAGTCCGAGGCGTCGCCGTGGAACATGCCGGAGATCGGCATCACGCCTCGCGGATGGTTGCTGACGCCCGTCACCACATGCTTGAGCGAAGTCGGTTCACCGAGCGTGGCGTCGTAGCCGGACCAGCCCAAGAGCGGCAAATAGACTTCGGCCCAAGCATGGGTCGAGGCAGGGCCGCGTTGCGTTGCGGGTGGATATTCAGAATGAGCGTGGTCGGAAAGGCGACCTCGTACTCGATTTCAGGCAATGTCGATTTATGGAGCAACGCGCAATGCCCCCGGTTTGAAGAACCGGGGGCTAAGGTCGACGCGGGTTTAGAATTGCGCCGGCGTATCCAAGGCTCGGCGAAGTTCGGGGGGGCTGACGTTGCCGCCGCTCAAGATCAGCCCGACGCGGCGGCCGCGGAGTTCGTCGCGCATCCGCAAGGCCGCGGCGAGCGACGAGGCGCCGGCCGGCTCGGCCAGAGTCTTAGCCCTTTCGAGCAGCAAGCGGACAGCGGCGAAGAGTTCGTCGTCGTCGACCAGCACGCAGTCGTCGAGATGTCGACGGAGCAGCTCTTGAGGCATGGCGAACGACTCGCCCGTGGCGAGGCCTGCGGCCGCGGTTTGGATCGGCGCGGTCTTCGGAGTGCCGC
>JAFLCO010000109.1 GCA_017303535.1 Planctomycetota bacterium | reverse complement strand
CGGGAAACGTCGCCGACGGCACCGCGGTTGCAATAATCGAACGACCGTTACCGAACACTGAAACACAAGCCTCTCGTCACGCAAAGATTCCGTCGGAGGTGCCAACCCTATTGCGTGAACCCGGACCGCCAAGGTCTGTGCCTAGCACAAACCGGCCCGCGTTCTTCTCGCAGCGACTCCACCGTCGCAATCGGCGAGAGGTTTGAATACCGAAGGCCGCACCTCGAACCCGGGGTGCGGCCTTTTTTGCTTTGGCGCCGATTTTTGTTTTGGCCGGGCGGCGATCGGGAGCGTCGGGAAATCGACCACCGGCCGCAATTTGCCGTGGCGGTGAACCTTCTTACTCGGCAACGCTCTTCCGTTTGGCCCGTCGCCCCTTGACGACGCCCGGCAACGTGCGATTCTGAGGGGCTTGCGTGCCGGTCCGGGTGCCAGGGCACTGCGGCCCATCGAAGTTTTCGCATCGCCCCTTAGCGGAGTCGTCGTCTCATGTCCGTCAGCATTTCGAAGATCGTGCAGGCCCTCGAACCCTCGGCTACGTTGGCCATGGCGGCGAAGGCGCGCGAATTGAAAGCGGCCGGGAAGAAGGTGTACGACTTCAGCGTCGGCGAGCCGGACTTCAACACGCCCGAGCACATTTGCCAAGCCGCCACGCGTGCGATGGCCGCGGGCCACACGCACTACACGGCCTCGGGCGGCATCCAAGAACTGCGCACGGCCGTCGCGAAGGCCTACCAAGCGCGCCACGGTTTAGAATACTCGCCGGCGCAGGTCGTCGTCTCCAACGGCGCCAAGCATTCGCTGCACAACGCCTTCACCGTGCTCTGCGATCCGGGCGACGAAGTCATCATCCCGGCCCCGTACTGGGTGAGCTATGCCGAACTCGTGAAGCTAACCGGTGCGAAGCCGGTGATCGTCGAAACCGAAGAAGCCAACGACTTCAAGTTGACCCCGGGAAAGCTGCGCGCGGCGATCACGCCGAAGACGAAGATTCTGTTGCTCTGCTCGCCGTCGAATCCGACCGGCTCGATGTACACGCCTGAAGATCTCGGAGCGCTGGCCGACGTCGTGCAGGAGAAGAACCTCGTCGTCATCTCCGACGAAATCTACGAGCGGCTGATCTACGGCGACAACAAGTTCGCCAGCTTCGCCACGGTCCGCCCCGGGCTGATCGAGCGCACCATCACGATCAACGGCGTGAGCAAGGCCTACGCCATGACCGGCTGGCGGATCGGTTGGACGCTCGCGCCGTTGGCGATCTCCAAGGCGATGGACTCGCTGCAAAGCCAAGAAACCTCGAATCCGTCGAGCGTCAGCCAATACGCGGCGCTGGCGGCCATCGAAGGGCCGCAGCAATGCGTCGACGACATGCTCAAGCACTTCGCCGAGCGCCGCGAGTACGTGCGTCACCGCATTGCCGAACTGCCGAATTTGAGCTGCCCGAACATGGGCGGGGCGTTCTACGCGTTCATCAACATTCAGGCTCACCTCGGTCGCGATTATGCCGGCAAGCGCGTGAACAACTCGGCCGACTGGTGCTTGGAACTTCTCGCTCAGCAAGGCGTGGCGACGGTGATGGGCTCCGCGTTCGGCGCCGAAGGCTACGCCCGGCTCTCGTTCGCGACGAACCTCGAAACGCTCGCCAAGGGCTTCGAAGGGATCGAAGCGTTTTTGAAGAGCTAGGCGCTACAAAGTTATCGGCGCTGCCCTAGCCCCCGGTACTTCATACCGGGGGCAATGCGGGGTGTAACCATGTCGACATTGAACTCCGACGTCGTTTGCCCCCGGTTTGAAGAACCGGGGGCTAAGGTCATACCGCTTTTTTCGCATGGCCGAACTTCGCAAAGACTCGCTCCTCGATCGGTGGGTGCTCATCGCCGAAGAGCGGGCGGCGAAACCGCAGGAGTTTGACGATCGGCCGGTCGTTCGTCGGCTGGGCGATTGTCCGTTTTGCGAGGGAAGTGAAGCCGAGACGCCTAACGAGGTACTCGCCTTGCGTGAGCCCGGCTCCCGGCACGACGGCCGCGGCTGGCGCATCCGCGTGATTCCCAACAAGTACCCGGCGGTGAACCTCCGCGTTCTGTCGCTGCCGACGGTATCCACACAGCCGCAGCCCGACGGCCTCTTTCAACAAGCCTCGGCCGACGGCGTGCACGAGGTGATCATCGAATCGCCCCGACACGTGACGATGGCCGGCGAACTCTCCGACGCCGAAACGGCCGCGGTGCTTGGCGTTTATCAAGCCCGGCTCCGCACACTCCGGGCCGAAGCGGCCGAGCGCGGCTTACGGTACGTGCAGATCTTCCGCAACGTCGGCGAAGCGGCCGGGGCTTCGATCGAACACTTGCATAGTCAACTGATCGGCCTGCCGTTGGTGCCGACGCTTATTGCCGATGAACTGCAGGCCGCAACGCAACACTTCGCGCACACCGGCCGGTGCCCGTGGTGCGACCTTGCGGAAGCCGAAGTAGCGTCTGGCCGGCGCATCGTCGAAGCGACGGCGCGGTTCGCCCTGGTCTGCCCGTACGCAAGCCGCTTCCCGTACGAGATGCAACTGCTGCCGCGCGGGCACGAAGCGAACTTTGACGACGCCGCGGACGACCACATCCGAGAGGCCGCTGCCCTCCTCCGTCGCGGACTGGCGAGGCTGGAGCGAGTTTGCGACCCGGCATCGTACAACGTCATCTTGCATACGGCCCCGTTCGGTTTGCCCGAAGCGCCCCGTTTCCATTGGCACGTTGAGATCTTGCCCCGGCTCGTGAAAGCGGCGGGCTTCGAATGGGGGACCGGCGTGCATATTAATCCGGTGTCGCCGGAACGGGCCGCGGCCGAGTTGCGCGCGGTGAAACTCGGCTAGTTACCGGGTGGCTGGGGCTGGAGCCGAAGGCGAAGCCCCAGTAACTAGACGCCCGAGAACCTGCGGCACCGCTGCGCTATGCCCCAGCCACCCAAAGTCAAAGACGGAAACATCGCGCCGGCAGCGCAGGCTTCGTTGCGAATTCGGCGTCCGCCCGGCATCGCTCGCATGCTGCCGGCAAAAACTTCCGATAGTAAGGAACAGGCCTAGCCGCCGGCCGAATCGCGGTATGATTAAGCCATGCCGGCACGCGGCGCGAGGTTTGCACCGTCGCCCCGCTCGGCCCGCCGCAGCCGGCATGACCAACGTCGACGTCTGCCGGCACACCATCGCCGTTCCCGCATCCAACGCGTACAAAAGTCGCCATGTCGAGCAACATTCGCCTCGCTCTGGTCCTGCACAATCATCAACCGGTCGGCAACTTCGACGCCGTTATCGAGCAGGCCTACCAGGAAAGCTACAAGCCGTTCCTCGACGTCTTCGCCGATTACGCCGGCCGCTTGAAGCTCTCGCTGCACACCAGCGGCTGCCTCATGGAATGGCTCGAGGCCAAGCATCCCGAATACCTCGACCGGCTGCGCGAGTTCGTCGCCGCCGGCTCGATCGAAATCGTCGGCGGCGCGTTTTACGAAGCCATCCTGCCGATGATTCCGCGTCGCGATCGCGTCGGCCAGATTCGCAGCTACTCCAAGTGGCTCGAAAGCCGGCTCGGCTGCAAGGTCCGCGGCATGTGGATGCCGGAGCGCGTGTGGGAGCAGTCGCTCGTCAGCGAGATCGCCGCGGCCGGCATCGAGTACACCGTGCTCGACGACTTCCACTTCAAAAACGCCGGCCTCGATCCGCAGCAGTTGTACGGCTCGTACGTCACCGAAGACGACGGTCGCGTGCTGGCCGTGTTTCCCGGCAGCGAACGCCTGCGGTATCTCATCCCCTTCGCGCAGCCGCACGAAGCGATCGATTACCTTCGCGGCATCGCGGCCGAACATCCCGGCTCGGTCGTCGTGTTCGGCGACGACGGCGAAAAGTTCGGCACCTGGCCGGATACCTATCGCCACGTCTACACCGACGGCTGGCTGCGCCGGTTCTTCGATTCGCTCCTGCAAAACGCCGACTGGCTCCACACCACGACGCTCGGCGAAGCGATCGACGCCGTGTCGCCGCTGGGCAAAATCTATCTGCCCGACGCCAGCTACCGCGAAATGACCGAGTGGGCGCTCCCCACCGAGCGCGTGCTGGAATACGAACATCTCTCGCACGAGATGGAGACCGACCCGCGCTGGCCGCAGCTCAAGCAATTTATCCGCGGCGGGTTCTGGCGCAACTTCAAGGTGAAGTACCCCGAAACCGACGAGATGTACTCGCGGATGATCATGATCAGCAACCGGCTCGACGAAGCTCTGGCCGACTCGCACGGCTACGATCGGGCCTTGCTGGAAGAAGCCCGCACGGAGCTCTATCGCGGCCAGTGTAACTGCCCGTACTGGCACGGCGCTTTCGGCGGCATCTACTTGCCGCACCTCCGCAACGCCATTTATACGCATCTGATCAACGCCGAAACGCTGCTCAATAAGGCCGCGCTCGGCAGCCCGGCCTCGCGCAACGAGCCCTGGATCGAAGCGGCCCACGGCGACTTCAACTGCGACGCCCGCCAAGAGATTTACCTGGCCAACGATAAGCTGGCGGCGCTCATTTCGCCTCACCGCGGCGGCTCGCTCTACGAGCTCGACGTCCGCGCGATCGGCCACAACTTGCTTTCGACTCTGGCTCGCCGGCCGGAGTCGTACCATCGCAAGGTGCTGGCCGGCGCAGGCGGCTCGATGGGCGGGGCCAAGAGCATTCACGATCGGGTCATTTTCAAACAGCCCGACCTCGATCGCCAGATTCGCTACGACTCGTACCAGCGCAAGGCGATGCAGGATCACTTTTTTGACAACGAAGTGACGCCGGCCGCCGTCGCCAATAACGAAGCTCTCGAGCGCGGCGACTTCTTGAACCTCGGCTACGAAGCGAAGCTGCTTCGCAACCCGCACCGCATCCAAGCCCGACTGGCCCGCGACGGCAACGCCTGGGGCGTGCCACTGCGCATCACCAAGGGCTTCACTATGGAAGCCGGCAGCGGCATCCTCGACGTGGCCTACATGATCGAAGGGTTGCCGCCGGGCCGACCGTTCCACTTCGCCGTCGAGTTCAACCTCGCCGGCCTGCCGCCGGGTTGCGACGACCGCTACTTCCACGACGGCCGGCACAATCGCCTCGGTCATCTCGGCAGCAAGCTCGATCTGGAGAACACGCGCAGCTTGCACTTAGTCGACGAATGGCTCGGCATCGACGTCGGCCTGCGCGTCTCGGAACCGAGCGGCATCTGGACGTTCCCGATCGAAAGCGTCTCGCAATCGGAAGGGGGCTTCGAGTTGGTCCATCAATCCACGGTCGTCATGCCCCACTGGCTCGTCGTCGGCGACTCGTCCGGCCGCTGGTCGGTGACGATGCAACTCATCGTCGACACGTCGCAAGCCGAAAGCCGCCACGAGAAGGATGCCAAAACGCCGGTCGCGGCAAGCGTGTAGATCGCACGACTGTCGCAATCGGGTAGCCCAGATTGCTCGCCCATCTGGACGCAGCAAGAGGCAATGATCGGCCGGGCGTCGATGACATTTTGCCTCCCGTGAACCCGCGTTCCCAATGCGACTAGGGCGACCCCGCATCGCCGCCGGCCGGACTGCGACGACCTCTCGCGATAACACGCTTGTCACCTTGCTTGCAACGTCCGCGGCGCGGTGCTTGAATGGTTCCGCGTCGTGGGTCGTTCACCAGCAGGAGTTTTGGCCGTGAGTCGTCTTTTCGTCGCCGCGCTGTTCGTGTCGTCGTGGCTTCTCGCGGGCGCGGAGCAGGCCTGCGCTCAGGCGGCGCGGGACGGCTACGCGTCTCCTTACACGCTCGAATTGCGGTTCACGCCGCAGCAGTTGCTGGGCGATTTGCAGCAGGGGCGGGGCGATCCGAAGCTCAGCTCCGAAGTTCCGTACGCCGATTGGTACGGCGAGGCCGTGAAGCGGCGTTACACGTCGTGGGGGCCGCCGGCCCGGCATTATCCGGCGCCGCAACTTCCGAATCGTTCGGCCGACTACCTTCGCCAACGGGTGCTCGCCGTGGCCCTGCATTATCAAGGCCGGGGCTACCAACATCATCATCTCCCCGATTGGGATCCGCCTGCCGGCTGGCCCTGGAAAGAAACGGCCGGCGGCCGCAACGGCCAGGGAGTCGACTGCTCGAACTTCACCGCCTTCGTCTACAACCTGGCGCTGGGCTTTAAGCCGACCGGCGCCGTCGGCGATCAATCAGAAATGAAGACGGTGCCGGGCCCCGGTCCCGGCGCATCGCGACCGGTCGAGCGGATCGAACTCCCGGCTGATCGATCGGCTTGGCCGGCGCTGTTGCGCCCGGCCGATCTGATTTTCATTCGCGGCAAAGAAGACGGGCCTGTGACGCACGTCGTTCTGTGGACCGGCGAGTTCGGCAAATTCACCGACGGCTCGTCGCCCCCTCAACCGCTGATTCTCGACAGCACCGGCGAAGGACGCACCGACGACCGGGGGCAAGCGATTCCCGACGGCGTTTATCTCCGCCCCGCCGGCCCGACGACCTGGTACGCCCGCTGCGCAAGCCATGCCTTGCGAATCATTCCGGACGACGCACCGCCGGCCGGAAAGCGCCCGCGGTAGCAAGCGTAGTTGCCTCCGATGGAGCTGCGGGCAACCCAGTTTGCTCACCAAACTGCGCTAAGCGGGAGACAATAATCGTCGAAGCGTCGCTTCGGCCTCACCTTTCCGTAAAGCGAGGTTTCGTATGTCTATGAAACTGCCGGCGCAGGATGCGATTGACTCAATCAGGTTTCCTGACAGGTTCGGTTCCATGAACAAAGAGGATGCATTGGATTGCCTGCGTCGCATTTCAAGGATGGACTTGGGAGAAGACGTCGATGCCTGGGAGCGGTGGGCGAGCGAGAATAACCAGCTAGGAAGCGTCCAAACGGAAGTCAGAGAATGACCGCAACTCAATACCGATATCACTATGGCTGAGCCGCTAATTCAAGCTCTTGTCGCGGTAGGGTAGCGCAAATAGCCCGCCAACCCGAACGAAGAAAGAGGCCGTGATAAGTTACTCGCCGATCGCGCCGCATCGGAAACGCCGAAGGCGTTTGACAACAGAGCGAAGGGTCGCGGTACTCCGCGCACCCTGGCATTCTGATCTGTGCGATGATTCCCGCTACCCTGAAAGGGTTGAACACTTCGCCTAAAGGTTCTGGAACACCTTCGGCGTTCCGGACATCGTGATGATGGATGCCTGACCCGGGGTGCGCTAAGCGACCTCGGGCTCTGTTATGAAACCGCTTCGCGGTTTAATCGCCCGCGACTACGTGGAGCCGTAGTCAAGTCGGTTTTTGGCCGGCGGGTATTTTGTGGTTGGTCGGTGCGGGGCCACAAAATGTGGGCCGGCCAAAAGTTTCCTGGAACGGCCGGCGGTGATTTGGGAAACTACGCAATGCGCCGCTGCGCGCGGACCGCGACGACCTTAGCCCCCGGTACTTCCTACCGGGGGCGATCGACGCGGAATTGCCGCGCGACGCGATGACCGCGTACTAGCCCTGAAGCGCGAGCGAGGGGGCATGGCCGTTTTCCTCAAACTTTCACCGCAAAAAGTAAAGCCACCCGAATTACCCCGGCATGAAGTGCCGGGGGGCTAAGGTCCAAGTCTATGAATTTCCGTAACCAACCTTTAGTCGACGTCACCCTCACCCGCCCTTCGGGCACCCTCTCCCGGTGGGAGAGGGGGTGGTGGTACACGCCGCAACAGCGAGCCGGGAGCGTGAGCGACCGGAGTCTTTCCGCGACACCCCGCATTCAAGATCCGATTTCTGTTCGGCTGTGCTTTTTATTGACGATCGTTTTGCAATTACAACCGCGCTACCGTAAGTGCGTACATTTCGGCGGGGGTGCGTACATCGAGGTCGAAAATGTACGCACGGAATCACTTAGAACTAAGGGTGCGTACATCTCGGGCTCCGATGTACGCACTTGCAATTTTGGAGTTGTTGCAAATCTGTTGCGATTAGAGCCGGCGGAACGCCACGGAGGGCGTTCCCTGCAGAAGGCGATTTCTGTTCCGACGTTCAGCTTGAATCCAAGGCGAGCGGCCGGCGTGAGCCGGGATTTACGATGCACGCTCGCCGCGAGCCGGCGCGATCCAATCGATCGGCGCGGGAAAACTTTCGGCGCCGTACGGCAGCTCGACGAATTGTCCAACTTTGAAGGGACGGAGCGCTTGTCGCAGCACGGCGGCGTTCGACTGCCGGCTCGGATCGGCCGGTCCGTCGTCGGCCGTCGGTTGGTTGAGCACGACGGCCGCGATCTTCAGTTCGTGCCGGACGTGCTTCAGGTTGTAATAGGCCGCGGCATTCACGGTCGCCAAGACCGCGTGCAGCACGCCGAGCCGATTCGGGGCGACGATCACGAGCGGAAAGCCGAGGGCCAAGGCGAGGTCCATGTTGAGCCGGTCGTCGCTCAAAGGGGAGAACAGCCCCCCTGCCCCTTCGACGACCACGACGTCGCTCCGCGGCCGCCAATAGTCGAGCCCCCAGCGGAGCTGATCGAAGTCGAGCTCGCGGCCTTCGGCCCGGGCCGCCAAGTGCGGCGCCAGCGGAGCCGCGAAACGTTGCGGGCAGACGTGCTCCAAGTCGCCGGGGCGGCCGGCCGCTTCCCAGAGTTGCACGGCATCATCGCTTGTGAGATTTCCATCAGCGTCACGTGTACAGCCGCTGGCCGCGGGCTTGTAAACGCCGACTCGTTTGCCTTGGGCTACGAGCGCGCGAGCGATCATCGCGGCAACGTGCGTTTTGCCGATGCCCGTATCGGTGCCGGTGACGAACAATCCGTGGCAAGCGTGCGTAGTCATACGGTCCTTTTCATGAGGGCGGCATCCGCGTACGATTGTGCGGCGACAAACGCGCTGCGGCAATCAGGAATCGCCGCAAAACTCTCTGCGATATGTCGGTCGAAATTCTCGTCGAGCAAGCTCGACGGCTAAACGGAAAGTCGAATGAAAGCACACGAAGGCAAAGTGAACGTCGCTTTGGTGCAGATGAGCTGCACAGCGGAGAAGGAACCGAACGTCGCCAAGGCGGTACGGCGGATCGGCGAGGCGGCCGCGGCCGGAGCGCAGATCGTCTGCCTGCAGGAGCTGTTTCCGGGCCACTATCCGTGCCAAAGCGAAGACCACGCACGCTTCGCCGAAGCCGAGCCGATTCCCGGGCCCGCGACCGAAGCGATCTCGAAGGCAGCCAAAGATAACAAGGTCGTCGTCGTCGGGTCGTTCTTTGAGCGCCGCACGGCCGGCCTGTATCACAACACGGCCGTGGTGTTCGACGTCGACGGTTCGCACGCCGGCGTGTATCGCAAGATGCACATTCCGGACGATCCGCTCTTCTACGAGAAGTTTTACTTCACGCCGGGGGACCTCGGCTTCAAGGCGATCGACACCAAGTACGGCCGCATCGGCGTGTGCGTGTGCTGGGATCAGTGGTATCCGGAAGCGGCGCGGCTGACGTCTTTGGCGGGTGCGCAGATTTTGTTCTACCCGACCGCGATCGGTTGGCAGGCTCCGGAGAAGGCCGTGTACGGCGCGAGCCAGCACAACGCCTGGGAGACGATGATGCGGTCGCACGCGATCGCCAACGGGCTGTTCGTCGCGGCGGTAAACCGCGTCGGCACGGAAGGAGCGATTGAATTTTGGGGAGCGTCGTTCGTGGCCGACCCGTACGGCAACCTGGTGCACCGCGCGACGCACGATAAGGAAGAGACGCCGATCGTGGAATGCGACCTCGGCTTGATCGACGTGGCCCGGACGCACTGGCCGTTCCTGCGCGACCGGCGGATTGATGCGTACGGGGATTTGACGAAGCGTTACATCGACTAGAGGGGAGGAATACTGAGTGCTGAATGCTGAATGCTGAATGGAAGGAAATAGGAGCCTTCTCTTGTTCAGCATTCAGCATTCAGCATTCAGCATTTGCATAACGAGTGACACACCAACTGAAGACAACCGCCGAAACGCCGCGCGAACTTGGTTACCGCATGCCTGCCGAGTGGGAGCCGCATGCCGCGACTTGGCTCTCTTGGCCGCGGAACAGAAATAGCTGGCCGGGCCACTTCGAGCCGGTTCCGGCCATTTGGGCGGAGCTGGCAACGACGCTCTCGGCCTACGAGCCGGTGCACATTTGCGCGGGCGGCGAAGAAGTGATGGCCGAGGCCAAGCGGCTCGTCGGTCATTTGAAGAACGTCACGCTGCACGACATTCCGACGAACGACGCCTGGATGCGCGATCATGGGCCGATGTTCTTGGTCGGGCCCGCCGGCAGCCCGCCGGTGATGGTCGATTGGGGCTACAACGCGTGGGGCGGGAAGTACCCGCCGTTCGACCACGACGACGTCGTGCCGAGTCGCATCAACGAGAGCCTGCAATTCCGCCGCTTCGAGCCGGGCATCATCCTCGAAGGGGGCGCGGTCGATTTCAACGGTCGCGGCAGCGTACTGACGACCGAGCAGTGTTTGTTAAACGAGAACCGGAACCCGACGCTCGATCGGGCCGACATGGAGCGATTTCTGCTCGACTATTGCTCTGCGCGGAACGTGATTTGGCTGGGCGAGGGAATCGTCGGCGACGACACGGACGGGCACATCGACGAGCTGGCCCGCTTCGTCGACCCGCGGACCGTGGTGTGCGTGGTCGAAGAAGACCCGGCGGACGAGAACTACGCGCCGCTGCAAGACAACCTAAAGCGGCTGAAGCTGGCGAAGGATGAAGAAGGTCGGCCGCTGGAGGTCGTCCCGCTGCCGATGCCGCGAGCCGTCTACTGCGACGACCAACGGCTGCCCGCGAGCTACTGCAATTTCTACATCGCCAACGGCGTGGTCGTGGCGGCGCAGTTTGATTGCCCGGCCGATCAGGTCGTGTTAGACACGCTGCAGCGGCTGATGCCGGATCGCAAAGTCGTCGGACAACGGGCCGTGGAGCTGGTGTGGGGCCTCGGCGCGTTTCACTGCATCACGCAGCAGCAGGCGCGCCAGGATTAACTAACCACAGAGACACAGAGGCGCAGAGAAGTCGGGCAGAGAGACAGCAAGAGAACTAGAGAGAGACGCGAGAAGGCTACAGCACCATTCTCTTCAAACCGTCTTTAATGAGCGGCGTGCAGAAGTTGATGAGTAGGCCGGTTTTGATGCCACTGAGTTTGAGGTAGGTAAGCAATTGGGCTTCGTGGATTGGGAGCAGCTTTTCGACCGTCTTGAGTTCGAGGATGAGTTTCTGCTCGACGACGACATCAATCTTGTAGCCGCAATCCAGTCGGACTTGCTTATAGCGAACGGGCAGCGGGAGTTGCCGTTGAAAATCTAAGCCGGCTTGACTGAGTTCATAGCAAAGACACTCTTCGTAGGTCGATTCGAGCAATCCAGGACCGAGTTCCCGATGAACTTCGATCGCCAATTCAATCACCTTCCCGGACAACGGATCGCGACCATCGGCATTGTCCATTCGAAGCCCCGTCCAAAACTGTTTTCTTTTCCCTCTTTCCCTCTTCTCTGTGCCTCTGCGTCTCTGTGGTTCCCTCTAGGCTTCTAAGAATTCCTCAACCGCGTCGCGCATCACGCCGGTGTCGGGTTCGACGCCCGTCCAGCGGCGGAAGGCGATCGCTCCTTGGTTGACGAGCATGCCGAGGCCGTCGAGGGCTTTGCAGCCGCGGGCCTTGGCCGCTTTGAGAAATAGCGTTTCGGCCGGATTGAAGACGACGTCGGCCACGACGCAGGTTTGCGGCACCGTGTTGAAATCGACCGGCACACGGCCGCTCGGGTCGTTGAGGCCGATCGACGTGCAGTTGATCAGCACGTCGGTATCCGGCGGTGGTGCGTAGTCGCCTTGCCAGGCGACGAACGCCGTCGGCACGTTGGTCTTCTCTTGGATCAGCTTGGCCAGCGTCTCGCCCCGGCCGGGGTCGCGATTGACGACCGTGAACTGCGCCGCGCCTGCCAGAGCCGTCTCAATGCCCACGGCCCGAGCCGCGCCGCCGGCGCCGAGCAGCACGACTTTCTTACCGGCCGGATCGAGCAACTCGCGCAACGATTGCACGAAGCCCTTGCCGTCGGTGTTCTCGCCGACGAGCTGGTCTCCTTCGCGGATCATGCAGTTGACGGCCCCCATCATTTCGGCGGCCGGCGTCAATCGATCGAGCAGCGGAATGACGGCGACCTTGTGCGGGATCGTGAGGTTGCCCCCTTGAAAGCCCATCGCGCGGAGGCCGCGAACGGCGTCGGCGAGCCCTTCCGGCGGCACTTCGAGCGTGAGGTAACGCCAATCAAGCCCGGCCCGCGCGAAGGCCTTCTCCATCATGTACTGCGTAGGATTGCCGGCCACGGGCTGACCGAAACAACACACGATCTGCTGCAACTGATCCGACGGCACGGCGTGAGCCTTCTGCAGGAGGACAAAGAACGACGCTCGACCAACGATCGACGGCGCACATCTTCCCGCAGGCCGGTGCGTTTGACAAGCAGTGCCGTCGGCCGCCGGTGGCGATTAGAAAAAGCCGCCGCTGCGGGATTCGGTCTTGGTTTCCTTGGCCGCGGGCTTGGCAGAGTCGTCCGGCTTTTTCGAGTCGTCCGGTTCGCCGCCGCCAAACCCGCCTGCAAGTTTGGGGCGCGGCGGAGATCGGCGTTGCAATTCTTCGACCTTTGGTTCGCGGGCCGCGCGGAGGGTCGATAAGAGTTCGCCGATCTGGTCATGAGCTTCTTCCGTATGCGTGACGGCCAGCGCGATGATGCCCGGGCCTTCGAACGAACGGATCGTGCCTGCCGTGCCGCCGGCCTCGCGCCATGTTTCAGGTTGAACCGACGTGACGATCAGTTCCATGAGGCCGTCGTAATCGGGAGCATCCTTGCCGCTGGGCGCGAGCACGAGATCGTGAACTTGGTAGACGCGCGTCGCGGCCATCGCTTCGGCGGCCGATTTTGTCGTCAGCAGCAGCGCTTCGTTGCGGACGACGTAGGCCAGTCCTTGCCCGCCGAGCAAAAGCCGCAGGCAGTTGCGTAACGACGTCTCGCGGACCTGGAGCGATACCGTCGTCTCTTTGCCTTTGCCGTCGGCCGTCAGTGCTTGCAGGTCGAGCATGATCGGAATCTTGTGTCGCAGCGAGAGATCCATCGCCACGTCTTCCAGCGTCGTGTCGAGATACTGAAGTTCGGTCGGCTCAGCGAGCGCTTGGTAGATCCGTTTCTCGACTCCGATCGGCTCCGGAAACACCCTGCCCGGCGGTAAGGCGACAGTGGTCGGCTTCGCCGGCTCCTCGGCTGCAGCGATTGACGCCGCTTCTCCGTACGCCAAAAGACATGAAGCGAAAAGCAACGACGCACAAACGATAGAAGCGCGCGACATAAGAACCTCCTGCCGAGTTCCGAAAGGCCAGACGAGAGGCGAGACGTGGGAAGCCAGCATACCGCGCGGCAATCGAACGCGAAACAATTTCGCGGCGTGCACTCGGCGTCGGGCAAAGTCGCGGCGCCGGCGTTAGGCGGCCGTGGGAAACAATGTTCGTCGCAGGGCCGGAATGTTCGAGCAAAACTTGTTGTAAGCCTTGCCGATTTCCACCAGCGGGCGCGATATGATTTGCAGATTGGCGACGAACAGCGCCAGCCCTCCCAAGTCGGCCTCCGGCGAATCGGAGCCGGCCTTGCGCGATGCGAAACCGATCACGGCCAGGCAACCGCCCCAGAGGAGCAACTGCACGACGACTTCGGAAGCCCCCATCCACGCTTCCCGCGAACGAATTCGTCGGTAGAGCACTTGCTGCCGCTTTTCTAATCGGCCCGTGTGCTTGGCGCGAACGCAACGAGCGACCGGTTCGACGGCGTCGAACATCCTTTGATTGGAGCGCGTCACGGCGATGCCCGTCACCAGCGTCGCCGCGGCGACGGAAGCCGTGATCAATGCCAGCGCCGGCAGCCATTGCGGGGCGAAGGCCGATTGAAAACCCAGCGCCACGGCCACGGTCGACACAATTCGTACCACGTCGCGGGCAAAGACTTCCAGAGCTTTGCGGCCGTACATGCAATCGTATTGCAGACGTGTCACGTCGACAGGCTCGTCGATGCGCGGACGACGCTCGAGATACCGACGCTGCAGCTCGAATACGAGTCGCGGGTCGTAAACCCCCTTGAGATACTTTTCGACGAAGCTCAAGAGCCCGAGGCCGAGCAAGATCGCGGCGTACTGCGGCATCGCGGCATAGACGATCGCCGCGGCGTCGGCGGCCGGCGAGCGCAGACCGTCGACCACGCGTTTCACGACGAGCCCCTGCACGGGCTCCAACAAGCCGTAGGCGGTCGACGTGGCGACGGCCGCGACCAACCAGCCGCGATGGCAACAGACGATCGGCCCGCATTCCCGCAAGATCCGACCGATCGACGGGGGTTGGCTCTTCGCGCATTGTGCCGTTGCCGCCGAAGGCGTGCTCGCGCTCACTTCGCGCGGCTCTCTTCCTGATACTTGCGGAGCGTATCGTCGAGCGTATCGCCGTGGCGATCCAACACGGTTTTCAAACGGCCGCGGCTGCCGTCGGCATAGATGGCGAATACGGCCAGGTACCGGCGATAATACGTGTATTCCTCCGGGTGCGGTGAGATCGGCGCGCTATTCATCGACACACCGACGCCGGTATTCATCGGTCCGACGCCAAGTACGATCAGCTTCGTTCCGGTGGGCACCGCCCCCGCGCTGCCGGGATACATCGACAAGATGCGAGCCGTGCCTTCGGTTCCGGCGGGGTTGAGCGTGGGGAGTTGATCTCCCGAAGCAAGCGTATGCACGGTCTTACCGCTGTTGCTCGGCACGGCCTCGGCTTCATCGTGATACATCACCTTGGTGATGCCCGCCTTCTTCAGAGAGGAGAAATATTTCTCGCTCGTCGTGTCTTCGATGGTCGCCAGCGCCAGCTTCTGCTTGCCGATGAATAAGTCTTTCGACATTTTCGTGTAGGGCGTCGCGCCGTCGGACGTGAGCGAGTCGAACTGATCGGGATAAGCCTGCGTGCGGGTTTCGTGTAGCGTGAGATAGTTGACGAGTTCGGCGATCGTATCGGCTTCGGCGGCCGTTTGCGCCGGTCGCCAAAGATTGGAAAGTTGCGGCACCAGCAAGCCCGCGAGCACCGCGAGAATCATGATGACCACGACCAACTCGATGAGCGTGAAGCCTAGGCGACGCGGATTGGTGAAGGCGATAGAACGACGCCGCTCGAACGATTCCAACATGACGAACTCCTGGGGAATTGTGAACGTAACGGACGGCGCGCGGCGAAGCCGGCGAGCGACAAGGCCGTTGACCGACGGCCGCGTAAGGCAACTGGCGTGCCCGACGGCGAAACATCGCGATCGTCTGCAAAATGCCGAGCGGCGAGCGAGGTGCGTGCGAAGAGATGCGACGGCCGGATTCTCGCGGCGGCGAAATTTTCGCCGAGAAAGACGCTTTCAGCGCCGCGCCGTGAGCGCAATCGCGCGAGGGAGCTACGGTGTCCAGAGAGCCGACGCTCGCGGTTCCGTTGCCGCTTGCGAGCCCGAGCGGCGGGCTTTAATTCTCACGTAAGGTGCGACGTATTGGGCCCGATGGCCGAAGGCGCCTTGGGGGGCGTCGGGCTTGGCGTGCATCGGTTCCAGAAAATCCTCAATGACGAAGCCGGCCCGGCAGATGCCGCCGACGAGTTCTTCCCAGCGGTGCAGAAACTCCAGCGTTCCCTCTTCACGCAACCGGCTGCCCACGACCGGCGGCAACGGTCCGCTGCGATAATACGGCTCGACGAGTTCGTACCCTTTGCGCGCCGGGCCTTGCTCGGCCTGCAAGCTCTGCGGCGTCTTATGCTGGCTGACGTAGAGCCCGCCGACCACGGTGACGCGAGCCACTTCGCGAAACACGGGCTTCACGTCGGGCACGTAGCACGTGCTCACCGGATGAATCACTACGTCGAACGATGCGTCAGCCAGGGCCCGCAGGTCGTCCATCGACGCCTCGACGGTGCGAACTTGCAGCCCGCGCTCGGCCGCCGCTTCACGATCGAGAGCTAGCTGAGCCGGGCTGATGTCGACGACGGTGACTTCCGCGCCGGCCGCGGCGTAGAGAATGCTCTGGCTGCCGCCCCCTGAGGCCAAGCACAAGACGCGCTTACCGGCGACGCTGCCGCCGAGCCAGCCGGCCCCGTCGACACGACCGAGCGGATCGTGCAGTTCGTCGTCCGCCGCAGGCCGCGTGAAGCGCTGCTTCTTCGCAACGAGCGCATCCCAAGCACGGCGGTTGTGATCGTAGACGGACATAGAACAAGGGGGGAAGGCGGAGGGCGGAGGGGGGAAAGAAACGAAGTCGGCGCGGGAGCAGCATCAATTCCGCCCTCCCCCCTCCCCCTTCCCCCCTTCTGCCAAATGTTTCATCAACCAATTCAGCGCCGCCTGGTCCAGCCGTTCGTGGCCTCCTTCGAAGAGCGTCACGCGGCAGTTGCCGGAGGTGCGGCGGAAGTAGATGGTGCGGTCGTACGTCGGATCGTGCGGCTCGGCGTCAGGCGTCGGGCAATTCGGCCGCCACGGGGCGGCGCAGAGCTTGGCGATCGTCGGCTCGTCGATTACTTGCGACGGTGCCGCAGCCGCTCCATCGCTCGATTTCGCGGGATCGAGGCGGCGAACCTGATGCGCTTCAGAGCCTGCGCGCTGTTCGACGCGCTGCAACCCTGCGGCGCCGAGGCGAACATGGCCAAGTACCTTGCCGCCAAGGCCTCGTGGGAGGCGGCCAACGT
>JAFLCO010000108.1 GCA_017303535.1 Planctomycetota bacterium | reverse complement strand
CGAGCTTCGACATCGCGGCCTGGGCGACTTCCCATTCGGCCGGCACGTTGTGATTCGTCACGTCGCCCAGTTGCAGCACGCAGGCGATCTTCCGCCGCTTGACGTTGGCCGCAATCCACTCCGTCTGAGCGTGAAACTGCTCGGGAAACTTTTCGCTGTAGTGTTGCACGTCGGGCAGGACGACGACCGTGAACGAGTCTTCTGCAGGCAGCGGCGGCTCGCCGTCGGCAAACACAGCATCGGCGTACGGATCGGCCTTCGGCTTCGCGGCAGGCTTCGTCGGCTTCGCGGCGGCGGCAGGTTCGGCGGCGTGCGAAACCACGGGAGCGGCCAAACCGGCGGTTAACGCGTAAGCGGCGCCTTGTTGCAAAAGTGCGCGGCGACTGAGCGACATGGCAAGAAATCCTTCCAAGCTTGGCGGGGCAGGGCGGTTGCGGCGGGCGGGAGTCACTAACTTAGTCCGCCTCGCGGCGCGAAGCAAACTTTGTTGAACGCCGCCGGCTTGCGATTTGCAAAGTTCCGTCGCGCCGACCCGCACGGTGCATCGCCGTGCGACGTTCGGCCCGTGGTCATTTGCCCAACTCGTAGGAGATACATCATGTTTCGCGCCTTACTACTCGCCGCCTTTTGCTGCGCCTCGTGCACCGTCGGACAAGCGGCGGAGCTGAAGAAGCTGGTCGTCAAATGCATTGAGAAGGCCGAAGCCACGCCCGACGACGTCTTTTTGGAATTCATCGCCGACGGCAAGCCGATCGTCTTCGGCAAGGAGCATCAAACGGGAACGTCGCGTGACAACACGCACAGGATGGGCGACGGCGACGTGCTGACGCTCGACCCGGGCACCCTCGCGCGGCTGAACTTCACGCAAACGCTCGTCATTAACATTAAGGACAAAGACATTACGCGCGACGAACCGATCGGCATGATGAAGCTTGCTCCGGGCGATATTAGCGAGACGTACGTCACCAAGGGGCAAGACGTGGGCGAGTTTGAGTATCACGTCGACTACACGACGACGAAGTATCCGGCCCCACATACCGGAAATAAACTTCCGGCGAAAAAAGCGAAACGCCGTTGATCCGGCCACTGGCCTGGTTCAACGGCGTTTCGTCGTTTGAATTTTCGCGGACCTGCAGCTACGCGAACAGTATTCTACGCGCCCATCACGCCTTTCATCACGTTCATTTGCGATTGGGCCCGCTCTTCGACGAAGGCCATCGCCTTCTTTACCTTGGCTTCCGCGGCCGAATAGTCGCGATGGATGCCCATCAAGATTTCGAACATCTTCGAGGCCGGCGTGGCGTCGAACTCCGGCGCCCATTCTTCGAGGCCGATGTCTTTGAACATCCAACACTTCGGCGAGTGGAACTCCGAAAACGTGTGCATCATCGGTGTGCCCATCGCCAGCGCCATGATCGGCGTGTGCGGCTCGTGGCAGATTACGGTATGGGCCCGGGCGTAGAACGAGCAGGCTTCATCGACGTTCCAGAATTCGTCGAAGTTGACCACGTGCTTCTTGAGGTTGTCCGGAAGCGGGTCGTAGACGAACTTCTTGTTGTATTCCATCTCCTTGTTGACTTCCGGCGCGATCACCACCTTATAGCCGGTTTCCTTGACCCACATCGCGATGAGATCTTGATACACCTTCGCGCGGCGGACGTCGTCGGCGATGTTTTCCGGAGTCGGATGGAGCGGATTGAGCTTTTGCGGACGTTTGTCGTCGACGCCCGGGCTCGACGGCGAATGGGTACGCAACTGCAGTGTGATGAACTTCTTCGGCTCCAGGCCGTGCTTCTTCATGCGGGCCAGGGCCTTATCTTCATCGCGGACGTCGATGCCGAAGCAACCGTCGGGCCCGAACTCCAGCACCGGCGGTTTTACGCCCGCATCTTGCAGCGTCTTGAGCGTTTTGGAATCGCGGCAGTAGATGAACGCGGCCTTATTGAGCAGCGCGATGCGTTCTTCCGCGCCGGGCCCGGTGACCATGTCGGGAAAGTACGATTGGCCCTGCAGTCCCCACGGCTTGCCGAGGTTGTTGCAGAACGTCATGAAGTCGGTCGATTGCCCCATGCCCGGCCCGCGGAGATAGAAGTCGGCGCTGCGGATCGCCTGCTGCACGGCGCCGTTCTTCTCCGAGAGCGAGCCTTTGACGATTTCCAACTTGGGAAACCGCTTCATCAGCATGGCGTCGACTTGTTCGTTCGTGTGTACGGCCCACAGCACGACCTTCACTTCCGGCGCGTACTGTTCGAGGAAGCGGAGCGTGCCGGGCGTGTGGCCGATGTCGCCGATGTTTTTCACGGCCCAGCCGCTTTGCAGCACGACGGTTTTCTGCGGCGCGGCGGCCTTGGCAGCGGCGGCCTTCACTACGGAAGGTACTGCGGCGGCGCCCAGCGCGAGGCCCGTCGTTTGAAGAAAGGAGCGACGTGAGATCATGTTTATCACCAAAGCGGATGAAGGCTCGTAGACGAAGCGTGCCGAGGAGACGTGCGACATCGTCCGCCGGCGGATACGATTAATCGTTATGATATTTGGCAGCCACGCCGCCACAACCACCCGAAACGATGAGTCGTCGGGCCAACGGGAACCTTCGCGAGGAATGGACGATATGCGGATAAAAACTTACGCCACGCTGCCGGCGCTCGCCGGGCTTGTTGTCGCATCGCTGCTTTCCTATGCCGCGGCCGGCGATGTGCCCGATTGGCGTTCGTGGCGCGGCCCGCTGGATCGCGGCAGCGTCGCCGGGGGCGATTATCCCGTGGCGTTCGGCGCGGAAAAGTATCTGTGGCGCACGGAGTTGCCGGGGCGCGGTTGTTCGACGCCGATCATTCTCAACGACAAGATTTATCTGACGTCGCCCGCCGACGGCAACGACGCACTCGTCGGCTACGATCTCGCCGGCAAGGAGATCTTCCGCACGGTCTTTGGCGCGGAGAATCCCGGCAAGCATCGCAACGGCTCCGGGAGCAACGCTTCGCCGGTGACCGACGGACAAGCCGTCTTCGTTTACTTCAAGAGCGGCACGTTTGCGGCCGTCGAAACGGACGGGCGCGTGCGCTGGAAGACGAACCTCGTCGAACGTTTTGGGCCCGACACGTTGTTCTGGGATCATGGCACGTCGCCGGTGCTGACGGAGAAGCACGTCGTGATGGCGCGGATGCATCAGGGGGAATCGTGGCTCGCGGCGTTCGACAAGGCGACCGGCGAAATCGCTTGGAAAGTTCCGCGCAACTACACAACTCCGGTCGAATGCGACCACGGGTACTCCACGCCGCTGGTGATTCACCACGCCGGGAAAGAATCGCTCCTCGTCTGGGGCGCCGAACATCTGACGATTCACGACGCGGCCGACGGCCAGGTCGTTTGGTCGTGCGGCGGCTTCAATCCCGAGGGGAATAAGCTTTGGCCGGCCATCGTCACGCCGGTGATCGTCGGCGATATGGCCGTCGTCGCTTACGGCCGCAACGATCGCGGCGTTCCGCGCCTGTACGGCATACGACTCACGGGAAGCGGCGACGTGACCGCAACCAACCATGTGTGGAAGCGCGAGGACGTCGGCACGTTTGTCCCTTCGCCGGTCGTCTATGAAGACCGCGTGATATTGGTTCGCGACCGAGGCGAGGTCGCTTGCCTCGATCCCGCAACCGGTAAGACGATCTGGGAGGGAGCGTTTCCGAAGCACCGCACGAACTTCTACGCCTCGCCGCTCGTGGCGGGCGACAAACTTTACGCCCCGCGCGAAGACGGCGCGGTGTTCGTCGCCAAAATCTCCGGCGACAAGTTCGAACAACTGGCCGAAAACGACATGGGCGAATCGATCATCGGCTCCCCGGTGCCGGCGGCCGGCCGAGTGCTGCTCCGCGGCGAGACGCATTTGTTTTGCGTTTCGGGGAAGTGACAAGAAGTTTACGGCCGACACGCTCGATTCACCTCTCGGTCACAATTTGCCGACGGCTTCAGCATGCTCCGCCACCGTAGGCTTCGCGCGTCAGTCTTGATCGGCAGCTTGGCATTCTGGTTCGAATATGCAAACTTTCTCCGTCAAGGATTCGAACAACAGCTATTCGTCGGCGAGTACGGAGCGCACTTTTGCTTGTTCGCATTCGGAATTGTCGTCTTGCTGACGGGCGGGACTTATCTCGCTTGGCGATTCGGTCCGCCGATGATTGACGGCGTCTCGCATTTACTGCGATATCTGTTCGCGCGTCGTACTTCCGTAAAGGAATGGGACGATGCGAGCGACCGCGCTTTTGTCGTGCTACCGTACGCCGCGGGCGGAGCCGCCGCCGCATGGATCATCTTTGCGGCGACGGGCTACGGAGGCTGGCCGAAGCATTTTGTTCTGTGCTGCTTTTGGAACGCCTTCGCCGCTTGGTTCTATCTCACCTTGCTATACCGCTGGCGACAAGCGGTTCAAAATTGCCGCAATACGTCAGCGTAAAGACAAAATGAGCGGTGGCCAAAAACGCCCTGGAATCGACGCCGAATAAGTGGAAAATACGGGGTTGGTTCTTTGGCAATTTGGTGTGTTTTGTAGCGAGCGGCGGGGTTTATCCCCGCCGTCTGTCGCATAGTCCCTCCGCGTCGAAATGATCGGACGGCGGGGATAAACCCCGCCGCTCGCCCGGTCTAAAAAGCGACGTAAGTCGCGCAAGCGAATCGAGACTTACGTCGACGCGCGCTGCGTACTTCCAGGCCGGGGTGCGTACTTCGCGCGCCTTTTTGTACGCACCGCGACACTAGGAACTAAGGGTGCGCACTATTTTGAAAAGTAGTGCGCACTCGTAGTTGCAACTGAATTGCGCTTTCGCCATAAGTCGCGCAAGCGCTGGAGCACTTACGTCGATTTCGGTGGCGTGAATTCGTCTGAGTCTTAGCCCTGGGCGAGTCGCCCAGGGCAGCGTCGATTCAAATTTCAACGCCGCTTCTCGTTGGACGCTGCCCCCGGCGTACGCGGCTGCGCCGCTATCGACGGGGGCTAAGACGAAAACCGCTGGCTAGTGTTACCCAGAGGCGAACTTGTCCATCGCCAGCTTCTTCAGCGCCCTGAGGTCGAGCTTTCCTGTGCCGAGGACCGGGATGTGGTCGACTTCCAGGTAACAGTCGCCGCCGGGAATCCAGAGGTTCGGGATGCCGGCCGCTTGCAGTTCCTTGGCGATCGCGTCGGGCGTTTTGTTGAGCTTCGTGTGGACCACGATCAGCCGCTCCCCTTTGCGAGCGTCGGGCACCGCGGTGACAACGACTTGCGGGCCGCCTTCTTCCCCCTCGCCCCCGACGACTTTCTGAATGACCTCTTCGACGCGGCCGTGCGGCACCATTTCGCCGGCGATTTTTGAGAACCGGCTTTCGCGGCCCGTGATCTTGATGAAGCCTTCCTTGTCGAGCAGGGCGACGTCGCCGGTTTGGTACCAGCCGTCGCGAATGACTTCGTCGGTTTTCTCCGGCTGATGCAAGTAGCCGAGCATGACGTTCGGGCCTTTAATCCAGAGCATGCCGGGTTGCTCGGGGCCGAGTTCGGCGCCGGTATCGAGATCGGTGATCTTCGCGGCGACGCCTTGCACGGGCCTGCCGACGGTTCCTTCCTTCGCGACGGCTTGCTCCATCTTCGGAGCCCGACTCTTCGGCACGTTCACGCTCACCAGCGGCGACAGTTCCGTGCAGCCGTAACCTTCGGCCGGGCGCACGCCGTATTGCTTTTCGAATGCCTCGGCCAAGTCGAGCGGCATCTTCTCCGCGCCGACGACGACCACATCGAGCGTTTTAAATTGCTCGGGCGTGCAACGCTTCATGTACGAGCGAAGGAACGTCGGCGTCGCGAGCAGGATCGTCGCCTTGTGCTTCTCGACGAGGTCGCCGATCTGCCGCGCGTCGAGCGGCGAGAAGTGGTAAGCGCCTTTCGGCGGCAGCGTAAGAATCGTCCAGAGCGTGACCGTGTAGCCGAACGAATGAAAGAACGGCAAGATGCCGGCGATCACATCCGTCTCGCGAAGCACGACCACTTGATTGATCGCGGCGACGTTGGTGCCAATGTTGTCGAAGGTGAGCATCACCCCCTTCGGCTCGCCCGTACTGCCGGAGGTGAAGACGATGGTCAGCAGATCGTCGGGCTGGATGTCGCGAAGGCCCCACAAGCGATCGAGTACGGCGCACGGCACGGCGTAGGCCTGCAGCGCGCCGACGAGTTTATCGGCCGTGGTCAGCCGCTCGCGGAGGTCTTCAAGGTAAACGAGTTCGGCGTCGAGTTTGAGGTCGAGCTTCTCCATCACGCGCCGGCTCGTGAGCACGTGGCGGATGCCGGCCTGCCGGATGCAGGAGTTCATCACCTCGGACGTGACTGTGTAATTCAGGTTGACGACGACTCGCTTGGACAACGCCAACGACGCATTC
Source organism: Planctomycetota bacterium (assembly GCA_017303535.1). Classification (GTDB taxonomy): domain Bacteria; phylum Planctomycetota; class Planctomycetia; order Pirellulales; family PNKZ01; genus PNKZ01. The sequence continues at coordinate 10,388 of JAFLCO010000108.1, read as the reverse complement.
GCCACGACGGCGCCGACCGAAGGGGGGAGCAACACGCCGACATGCCGCTCGTCGGGAGCCAGGACCGTGCGCTCGAGCAACCGTTTGGCGATGATCGAACGCAAGAGGAGCGTGCCGCCGGTAAGTTCGGCGCCCGTGCTGTCGGCCGCTTTCGAACGACCGCGGCTCTTGCGACACTCGCGAAGGAATTTGCGCGTGAGGTTCATCGTTGCGTGCTTCCGCCTTTCGTGAGCTTCCTGCCCGAGCGTTTCGACCGCTCGCCGCACCTGGCCGACTTCCGTAACGCCGGCGATCGGCTTGCCGTAGTAGACTCCGAGTTCGCCGCGCCAACCGGTGGGGCGCTTCCAAAAGAACTTTCCCTTGGAATAGCTGAAAAGCGTGTCCCACAGGTTGTGCAGATAGATCGGCACCACGGGCGCGCCGGTGTCTTTGAGAATCTTCAAGAAGCCGGGCTGGAATTGCAACAGTTGCCCGGTCCGCGAAAGCACGCCTTCCGCGAAGACGCAGACGTACTCGCCGTTTTTGAGCGCCTCGCGGGCATCGCGAATCGCCTCGACGGCCTGACGCGTGCCGGGCACGATCGGAATGATACGCGTCATGCGGGCAAACCAGCCGACGGCCGGCGACATCACGTAATTCGCGTAGGCAATCATTCGCGGCGAACGCGGGCAGGTGATGCCGATGAGCAGGCCGTCGAGGAAAGAGATGTGATTGCAGACAAGCAACGCTCCGCCTTCGGGAAGGTCTTCCCGACCGTAGGCCCGAATGCTGTAGAAGCAGCGCAGCAGCGAGCCGACGCCGACCCGAGCGACTTTGGCGAAGCTGGCGTACATGCCGTACAGCGCGACGGGGAGCGACACGAGCCCGGCGGCCAAGAACACGCCACGCGGTGAGAGAATCGGCCGCTTCGCGAACATGTCGGGCGAGAGCGCGACATAGAAGAACATCGTCGAGGCGAACATCGCGATGAAGGCGACGAAGTTATTCGCGGCCAGCAACGTGCCCCGCTTTTCCAAAGGGCTTTTGAATTGGATATAGGAATAGAGCGGCACGTTGATCATGCCGCCGGCCCCGCCGACCAACAGTAGCGCCGTGGCCGTGCCGACGTAGGTGCTTTGAGTGAAGAACAAAGCCAGACTCGCGGCGGAGAAAAGCAGGCCCGCCGGGGCGACGAGGCCGACCTCGACCAAGCCCGCCGAAAGAACGCCGGCAAGCGCGCTGCCGATGCCTGCGCCCAGCGCAAGGCAACCGAGCAGGATGCCGGTCCATTGCTGATGCGAAGGCTCGCTCCAGAGCCACCAGTCGGGCAGGTCGGGCGCAGGGAGACGCTTGGCGTAGAGCAGAGTGGTGAGTTGTGCGAGGGTGCCGAGCGACCAGTAGAAGGCGTACGTCATGACCACGAGCTTCATGCGTGGCGCCGTGCGAAGCTCGCGTACGTCTTTAATGACCGTGCTTACGAAGTTCCACGGCGGCCGCGCCGCCGGATTCGCCGGCGGCCGACGACGTACGAAGCACGAGGCAACGACGCCGACGACGCCGAGCCCGCCCATGACGCCGGCCATCAGTTCCCAATGGCCGGAGGCGACCGGCGCTTTGGAGTTGGGGAAGGTGTTGACGTACAGCGAACCGGCATAGGCGAAGCCGAGCATCAGCGCGACGATCGTCACGGCACCGACCGTCGCATTGGCCGCGGAAATCTTCTCGGGCACGGCCATGTCGGGAATTGAGCCGAGCTTGGAAGGATTGCAGAGCGACAACACGGCGGCCAGCACGAAAGCCGTGGCACACAAACCGGCGGGGCTACGACTCAGCAGCGCAACGATTAAAGCGCCGACGCAGCAAAGCTCGGCCGTCTTGCAGACCACGAGCACGCGCTGCTTCGAGAATCGGTCGGCCAAGTAGCCGGCCAGCGGCGAGAGGATGATCCACGGCACCAAGAAGCACAGGGCCGGCAGCGCGACGGCGAGAGCTTCCTGCTTCGTCGGCAGGAGGGCTTTGCAAGCTTCCGGGATGATGAAGCGCATCGTGGCGTCGTTGGCCGCGCCCATGAATTGGGCGACCAAAAGCGCGAGAAAGCTCCCCGTCACGAGGCGGCGGTTCGCATCTTGGGTGCGAAGGGCGTCGGCCGAACTAGACGGAGGGGGCGTCATGCCGTTCTCGGAGGGTCGCGCAAGGCGGGGCGAGCCGCGGAGAGCGTCTGCGAGTCACCGTAAACTTGCCCCTCCGGCGGAGTTATGCGAACACTGTAAGTGCCGTGCCGGAACGCGTCAACGCGAAGCCGGCAAAGTCGTCGCCCCGCCGCCGGCGACGAGTTGCCGGCGACTCGTCTTCTCGCCGCGACGACCGGCCGTTAGACTTCCGCCGCTTCGCGCCGCTCCCGCCGCGCGCGAAGTCGCCGAGCGCCGTCAGAGGTCGGCCGCCGCGAGTCACGGATGATTTGCCAATAGGAGAGCTTTGCGATGAAGGGATTCGGACCGTTTTTGACCGGCGTGATCGTCGGCGGCCTCGCCGTATTTGCGTCGTTGTCGTACCACTTCATTCGCACGAAAGACGGCGTCGAGATGGTGCCGAAGCTGTCGCCGGTCTTCACGGAGACCTACGTCGACGCCCGCACGTTTACCCCGGCGCATTGGGCCGAGAAGAAATCGCTGGTCGCGGCGATCACGCGGGCCAACAAGCTGGAGAAGATCGTCGGCGGGCAGGTCGGCGACCAGATGCAGCAAACCGTTCAAGGGTTCGTCGATCAGCTCGGCAACGTGCCGGGCGGCCAGCAACGGTAAGCGCAACGCGCCGATCCACATACTAGCCCCGAAGCGCAAGCGAGGGCGTATGGCACGTATTGTCAACGAAATGTCCCCTCGCTTGCGCTTCGGGGCTAGTGTGCTCCGGTCGCGCCTTTGCCATTGCCTGCGATAATGCGACATCCGTCGCCGTTACGACCGTTACGGTCGTCAAGCTGCCGGCCGCGTTGAAGCGGTACCGGCGATCGGTCGATGCAAGACGATGCCGAGGGCCGGCGAGCGCGCGTCGTGCGAGCTTGCTCTGGGCGGGGAGCATCGCACCGTGGAACTCAACCGGTACCACTACTTCATCGCGGGCGTCATCGTCCTGCTGATCGGCATCCAACTGCGGATGGTGGAGTCGTACGTGCTCAACGAGGACACGACTCGCTGGCTGATGGAACGCTCGGAAGACCCGACGATCCAGGCCGTGACCAAGGCGTCGCAAATGCTGCCGGCCGCCGGCCCGCTGCCGCGCAAGACGATCGTGCCACCGCAATGGATGGGCTGGGCGGCCGTGTCGCTAGGAAGCGTGCTGATCCTCCACAGCCTCGCGCTGCCAAAACCGGCGGGATAGCTCGCGACTTCTAAAGCCCAGGGACAGCAGTCCCTGGGGCCCGAGCAGCGGGGCCGCTTCTACAGTAGTTTCAGCAGAGCACGCTTGTCCTACGGCAAGTTAATCCCGCTCTCGCGATGCCCGCGGCCGGTGGTTTCCGTCGGCAAGAAGCGTGTGCCGAACGCCTGCTCGACGCGCTCGCGCACCGGGGAGAAGCCTTGCAAAGCCACGGCGTCGCGACTGGCCTCGAACGTCCCTTGGCCCGGCACCAACAGCCGAGCGTGGATCAACGCAAAGCGCCCGTTGACGCGCTGGAAGTCCGGATGCACGGCCTGAAACTCGAAGCGAAGCCGAGCATAGCCGCGAGCAAAGTCTGCGGCCGATACTTGCCGTGTCCAACGGGCCAACATCGGTGCGGCGTTGCCTCGCGAGTACGGGGGCACAGTTTCGCCGATGAGTTCGACCGACAATGTCCCGCCGGCCGCAACCGCCTCGCCCGACTCATCGTAAGCGTTGAGGTCGAGCAGCAGGCCGTCGGCTTCGACGTCGGCATCCCAATTCGCCAAATACCCGTCGATCTCAATCCAGCGCACCGTCGGCCGTTGCGAGACCTCGACAAAGTGCGCAACCGGCCGCCAGGTTTGCAACTCGCCGGCCTTAGCGACTTGGGGAGTCGTGACCGCAGCGTCCGGCGAGAACTCGATCGCTTGCCGAACGACGTGGCGCTGCGGTTGCGGTCGGGCTTCGCGAAGCCTCCGCGCTTCAGCGATGAGTTCTTCGTGTGCGACAGCCGCCGCACCTCGTTTCAAAGCGGTCACCGCCGACCACTCGATCGGCCGCGCGATCGTGACGCCGTCGCGATCCGAGCGGAGCCAGAGTTCGCGATCGTTCGTCCGGTCGTCGAGCCGCCCGCTAAAGACACGACCGCTCCGCGCCGTGGCTTGCATTTCTTCATCGGCTCGGGCTTCCGTCGCCGATGCCGCGCAAATAGCCGCAATCGTCGCCCAAACGACGAAGGCCCTCATGCGTGGAAGAACCGGCAAAGTCGGCACGGTCGATCGGCTCCAGGTTTTGCGACCCTTGGCAATTAGGCAAGGCGCGTACCTGCCAGCGTGCTTGGCGGCGCGACGGAAAGCAACCGTCGCCACGGCAGCGACTTACGCGATTCGTGCGAAAGCCGCTCGGCATGAAAGGCGGCGAAACTTGCTGCCATGCGGCAACACGCCTGTTGCTCGGACGCAACTCAGCCGCAAGCCGCAGCCGCAAAGATGCCGACGAATCTCCTAGGCGGCTGCGGTCGGCCCTTCGGACCGTCGACGAAAAACCGGCAGAACCAAGGATTGCTCGGCGATGAAGATCACGACCAACTGCATCGCGCGGACCATCGCGTCTGGCGCAACCATGATCTGGGCGGCGATGACGATCGCGGCCGATCCGACGGGCCCGGCCTTACCGCCGCCGGGCTCCGGCCGCGCAACAATGCCTTGGACGGTGCCGCCGCCGAACACCAGTTCGCCTCAGCCGAGCTTCTCCCCCGGCTCGCAACCGCCGACCGATCTCTCATCGGCCCCGCCTGCCGGCCGGAAGCTTCCGAGCATCGACTTCGATGAGATCGAACAAGGTTCAAACCCGACGCTGAAGTTTGCCGGTCGCAATGGCGCCGTACTCGACGGCCCTCGTAAAGGTCTCCGCCAGCGCGAGGGGACGAAAATGGTCGAACGCCGGGGCCGCTTCGAGGTCAACGGCGATCGTGTCGTATTCCTTGCTCAAGAGCCCGACGCGCACTTTGTCGTACTCGAAAACTTGGCCCTCGAACGCGTGGTGCGGGCCATCGAAGAGTCGGGGCCGCAGATGTTATGGAGCATTTCGGGCACGCTTACTGAGTATCGCTCGACGAACTTCCTGATGATCTCACGGGCCACGATCCGCTCCATTCCCGGCCAAGGCGACCCGATCAAGGCCGGCGACCCGACGGCCGCGACCGCCCCCGGCAAGCTGCCGACCGCAGGCGACGACTCGGGGACGCCGCGACCGTTGGCGCCACCGACCGCGGCTCGTGAGTTTCCCGCCGCGCGCTAGTCCACGCGTTAGCAAGCCCGTGCGTCGGCAAAACTCCTTGCAGGCCCCCCAGTGGCGATATATCATCAGCCTAACCTGTCGCCGTGGTTCGGCTTGCGCCAAGATTGGCCCGCCGCCGGGCGACCACCTGCGGCAAGCCGCCGCCGCACGGAACACCGCAATTCATGTCGCCGCGCTAAAATAACAGCAGGGAAGTCGTCCATGTCCGGTAATCGTCGTTTGGAGTTGTCCGAAGTCGGCGACGTCACGGTCGTGCGGTTCGTCGACCGCAAGATTCTCGACGTCACCAACATTCACGAACTGGGCAAAGAGTTGTTTGCCCTCGTGGAAGAACAAAACCGCAAGAAGCTGCTGCTGAACTTCGGCACGGTGGAGTTCTTGTCGAGCGAAACGCTCGGCGAACTGATTAAGCTGGAAAAGAAGGTCAAGCAACACCAAGGCCGATTGATGCTCACGAACATCAAGCCGGAGATCTACGAAGTGTTCGCGATCACACGGCTGAATAAGTTGTTCGACATCCGCGACGAAGAAGCGGAAGCCCTCGCCGCCTTCAGCGCCTAAACGCATCGCTTCCCCACTAATCGCACCAGCACGAGCCGGCCCGATGTCGATGTCGCTCGATGAATGGATTTGGCAGCACGAGGAATCGTTTCCGAGTCGGACCACCGACGCGAAGCGATTGCTTGAGAGCGTGCTTGCGCGGCTGGAGTCGGAGAACTGGTTCCCGCACGATATTTTCGGCGTGCATCTCGCGCTGGAAGAAGCGCTGGTCAACGCCGTGAAGCACGGCAACAAGTTCGACGAGGCGAAGCGGGTTCATTTTATCGTTCGCCTCTCGCCCGAGAAGCTCTACGTTCAGGTCCGCGACGAAGGCCCCGGCTTCAAGCTGGAAGAAGTGCCCGACTGCACGGAAGACGAGAACCTGGAAAAGTGCTCGGGCCGCGGCATCATGCTCATGAAGAACTTCATGACGTTCGTCGAGTACAACGACTCGGGGAACATGGTGACGATGGAGAAGGCGCGCAAGCGGTCGTAGTTCTCATCCGCCGCGCCGCCCAAACGACGGCTTATTTAACTGCGGAGCTTGTCTCCGCGCTCTCCGGCCGTCGCGGAACCCAACGCCGCCCGCAACTGCCGAAATTCCTGCAGTTTTCGCTCATCGACAGGCACCGCCCTTGTCGAAAAAAAGCCGATCTAGTAGAGTGTGGAGTCTACTACCTTCCCCGATAGCTCAGTTGGTAGAGCGCGCGACTGTTAATCGCAAGGTCCAAGGTTCGAGTCCTTGTCGGGGAGCCTGTTCACTTGTACAGCACTGCAAGGCCTCGCATTTCTCGGCAAATGCGGGGCCTTCTTGTTTTTCCGGCCGGGCTGTACTGACGCAAACGGGCGTGTGCTGCACCGGATTTTGCAGCGCCGTTTCGCTATTGTTCGAGTCGCCATTTCTTGGCGCTGCAGCTCGCAAGAACTCCGATTCCGGCACCTGTAAATAGTGCTTGTTTGCGACGGCTTCCGTGTTGCCAATCCACGCGCACACGATGTGCGGCGCAAAGCCTTGAATGCTCAATTCCGTTTGCCGAGTGCTGCGCAGATTTTGAAACAGCTTCGGCCACGGCTGCAGCCCGGCGCGCAGGATGATCCGTTCAAAGTGCGAGCGCAAATTCACCTTCGCCGAGCGGTGGCCCTCGACGACGTATTCGCTACCCGGTTTGGCAAGCTCGAAGGCCTTCTCCAAGTGCGGCCGCAACTCAGGAAACAGCGGAACCATTCGTGACTCGCGCCCTTCGTGATGCTCGGTCTTGGGGGACCAGACACGCATACGACTCTTTTCCCAATCGATATCGACCCATCGAAGCATGAGATGCTCCGACGGACAGCGAAGGCCGCCGAATCGGCTCAACGCGAAGATCAAACGCCATTGGGCATCAGGACAGGCGTCGAGAACCTTCTTCGCATCGTCGGCGGTGAGAAAATAGAACCGGCTTGGATTCCCTTTGACGTTTGAAACCACGTTCACAAACGGATTCTTTGTGACGAGATCAAGCCTGATCGCGGCATTAAAAAACTGCTTGGCCCGACCGCACAGGCGGCGAGTGGTATTCTCGGCCATGCATTCCTTGAGCAACATCGATCGGAATTGTTCAGCGTCCGTCGGCGTGATCGATTTCAATTCCCGGTTCGCGCCGTAGCATTGAACAAGCTTCAAGGCCGCTTGATTGATGTGCAAGATCGTCGAAGGCTTGAGATCACGCCGCCCGGCGATGTATTGATCGACAAACGCCTTGAGTTTGACGTTGTTTCGCCGAGGGACGAGCCCCTTATCTGAGAGTTTTTCGTGCAGCGATTGATCAATGCTCCCCAACCAGCGAGACGTTTCATCGTCAAGCGAGTGCCCGGCCAGTTTTGCCCCGATGATCAACTCGACACGAAGCTTGACCGCCTCGGCGATCTTCTGATTCACTTTGCCGAGCCGGACGCTCTGCCGCTTTCCCTTACCGATCTTGAACTGAATCGTGCGGTGTCCGTTCGGCTCGGTCGTGATGCTGGCCATATCCGCATCTCCTGTATGAAGTGAGCGAGCGAGCGCCGCCGAGCAAACGAAGGCGCCCGCGTGGGAAGTTATACCGCCTTGGAACTCTGCTGCGCAATGAACGCCTGCAGGTCGACAACGGCATAGCGGATCGCGGCTCCGAAACGTAGGAACGGGATCAGGCCCCGTTCTCTCCAGGTCCAAAGCGTGCGTTCCGAGATTGACAACACGGCTGCCGCTTCGCGAGCGGTGAGCAACAGCTTGGAAGATTGTGAATCACTCATGGCGGCTGCTCCTTAGTTGCCCACGATGCGGGATAGATCGACAAATTGCAGCGGATCGCCGTCCCAGCGAATCGGCATCTGACCGCCCGCCTCGACGACGGCCTGTAAATAGGCGTCTTCGTTCGCTAACCAAAGCTCAAACGACTGCACCTTCGGCTTTGCACCAGGACGACAGTCACGTTGAGGAGGCATGGCGACAAGCTGCCGCTGACGCTTCACCCACCAACGACGTTTAATCTCTTCTTCGCCATGCTCTTCAATCGCCGCATGTACCGCGCGAAGTACGGCGTACTTGAGCTTCTTCAAGCTGAACTCTTCGTCATTCGCACATTTGCTGATGCCGCAGCCGACGAGCATCGCGTCGAGAACGACTTCATCGATGGGGCGGGTTCGACTGGCCCGGGTGACGGCGACAATCGGAGACGCAGTCCAAAGTTGAAATGCTTCAGAGACATCGAGCCACAGGACCGATGTCTCCGCTCGATCTCGATGATTTTCGTCGACAGGCTCCGAAGTGAGGCGAAACCAGTTGCACATATAGGCCCATAGCCCGGCCCGGCACGCGAGATAGTCTTCGAGACTATTGATCGTCCGGCCGTCAAACTCAATTGAGGTAACGTCGTCGCGCCTCAATTGGAACTCGACACGTGTCGCGTGGTCGGGAATCCTTCCGCCCCAACGATGTTCAATCAGGAATTCAAGCTTGGCAGGGGCTGGCGACTGAGATTGTTCGCGAACCTTGTCATAAATTCGCAGCATCGGCGACGTGCCGAGAACGAGCGTTTGCGTGTCACGGCCGTTGCCGATGAGCTTGAATTGCTTCCCGCGACAGAGGAAACATCCGGCGTGGTAGGCATCGACAAATTCGCAAACCGGAACTTGCGGAAGATCGACGGCACCGTCGATGCGACTCAATTTGTTGGCCAAGAGTCGACCGCCCATCCCGGCGACGAATTCGGTTACGAGCTTGAGTACGCCGAGCGGCCCCAGCTTCATGCAGATCAGGCTGCCGGCAGTGACTTTGCCGTTCGGCGTTTCACCGTTCGGAGATTCGGTTCGGCTGAATTCAAAGCGAAGGCCGACGGCTTCGATCACATACGCCCGGCGCGGGCCGCGATTGCCGCCCCCGGCCCCATACTCTTTGATTTCGGCAAGCCAGCCGCCGACTTCAAAGAAGCCGCCGTCTTGTTGGGCATCGTTTGCGGCGGCGAGCTTGGCTTCTTCTAGGAAAGCCTTTGTTCGTTCCCATTCCTCATCCCACTGGATGTAGAGAGCTAGGACGATCGTATCTTCACTTCCTTGGAACTTTGGGACCCCCTTGTTAATCGACGAAGGGGGTCGCGGGCCATGCGGCCCGCAAGGGCCGTGGGCTTGGTCGGCGCGCAGCGATTCGTTACATTCAAAACCGTCTTCACTGTTCATGGATACGTCCCTGTATCAGTGGAACTACCCCCGGCTGCTGCTTCGGCCTCGTAAACTTAGGCAGCAGTCGTGGGGCCTTTTCTTTGCCTACGCCAACACGGCGCAAGCCTCTCCTTGCATCCTTTCGCACCACGCCGCAGCGACCTTCTCGCGTCGCTCAAGCCGCGACGCTCCGATGCTCGCCGCGGCGTGTGCTGTTGTTTGGTTTTGCTTCTGCGACTCTTGGCCCGATCAAGTCACCGGCGATCTTGTCACCGGTCCGTCGGCGATGCCGACCACTCACTACGCTGGGAGCTATGGGAAGCTCCCGACTCCGTTCGTTCGGTCCTCGTCGTGCTGCTCGCTCAGTCTACCCCGCCATCTAAGCCCACATGAAGCTTTTTCAACACGCCGTAGTCACCACCCAATTCGTCGATCAGATGGATATACCAAGCCGGAATGTCGCGACAGTGATCGTGTGCTTTGCGCTTCAGGTCGTATTTGATTTGATCGACTTCGCCTTCTGTTGGCAGTCGTGGCGGGCAGTCCATGTCAGTTCCGTCACGCTCCAGGCGCGAAAGCCATTGACGAAGGATCCAGAAAATCAGCTGATTCCGAGTTAGCTCAACTTGCTCCGCGAGTTGGGTGATTCGTTCGAGAAGATCGTCGTGCAGGTAGAGCTTAGTGCTGGCCAAGTTTCCGGTCTTGCGTCCTTCTAGTTTTTGTTGCCTCACGATCGACTCTGCCGCTTCGATCTCGTT
>JAFLCO010000107.1 GCA_017303535.1 Planctomycetota bacterium | reverse complement strand
GCAGATCGCCGGGCAAGTTATGCGACGTTGGCGAATGTCGAACGAAGAACGCGAGCAAACTGTTTGGCTGGTCGAGCATCAAAATGCGCTCGACGGCGCTGCAAGTCGGCCTTGGTCGGAAGTGCAACCGGCGTTGGCCCATCACTGGGGCTTGGAACTCGTCGAGATGCATGTGGCCCGTGTGTCAGCCGGGCTGGTCGCGGAAATCGCGGCCTCGTCGGCTGACGTCCTTTTCGCGCGGAGCAAACTCTCGCTGCCGCCGGAAGTCCTCAACCCGCCGCCGCTCGTGACCGGCGACGATCTCATCCGCCGTGGAATGCGCCCCGGCAAGCAATTCGCGACCTTGCTCCAAGCAGCCCGCGACGCGCAGCTTAACGGCCGGATATCGACGCAAGACGAAGCCTTCGCGCTCGTCGAAAAGCTGCGGTAAGGCCAATAAGCGTTTACGCAAATCTCGTGGTCGCTGGACGATTCGCCCCTGCCGATCTACGATCAGTCGTCCTGAAATACACCACGCCGCCGCCAGAGAGACTTTGCCGTGAACGACATCGATCCCGTTCAGCTTCTGTCCCGTTGGTTGCACATCGTCGCCGCCGTGACGGCCGCCGGCGGAGCGATCTTCATGAAGCTCGCGCTGCACCCGGCCTCGGAAACGTTGCCCGATGCCGAACGGCAGGCCTTGCGCGAAGCCGTACGGAGCCGTTGGTCGAAGGTCGTAATGGCGGCCATCGCGGTGCTGCTGGCAACGGGTTTTTTCAACTTTTTCCTGATCGTACGCACCTATAAGTTCGACGCCCCGCTCTACCACGCCCTGTTCGGTACCAAAGTGCTGCTGGCGTTTGGCGTGTTTGCGCTGGCAAGCTTTCTCGTGGGCCGTAGTGACCTCGGCAAAAAGTTGCGGGCTCAGGCCGGAAAATGGCTCACGCTGCTCGTCGGCTTGGTGCTTGTCGTGCTGCTGATTTCCAGCACGCTGAAGACCATCAACCATCTGCCGAAAGCCGCAATTTCCCCTCCGGCCGCGGGTGCGGGCGACGGCGTCGCGGGCCGCTAATTCGCCGCTACGAGCGAAAACGGTTGCCCATCCGGGCTCGCACGCCTATTCTGGTAAGGATACCGGTTACGAGGTCGCCTCGAGCGAGGGCGAGCGAGCGAATGAACGAGCGAGCGCAAGCGATTTCGGTTCTCCAGCAGGCCCGCGATATTCTCGCGGAGCGGCTCACCGAGCGGATCCTGGAAAGCCGCGAGGCGATTCTGGAAGACGCTCTGGGCCTTTCGTACGCCAGCGAAATCGACGCGGTGCAGGAGCAGATCGGCCTGCGGTTGAACAACGTGCAAATGTTGCTCAACAACCTGCCGCCGATTGAAGACGCCCCGGTGCCGACGAACGAAGACATCGTTTCGGCGCCGCAGCCGCCCGCGCTCGGCTATGAACCGGAGCAGGTTTCCGCGGCCGAATCGGCAAGCGACGTTTCGGCCGACGGCACGGTTTACTATGCCGAAGCCTCGGGAGTGACGACGCTCGCGGCCCCCCCTGCCCTGCCCGCTCCGCCGGCGATCACGTTTCAATCGTTCGCCGAACGCGTAATGGCCAACGATCTCGACGGAGCCGGCATCGTTTTGGCCGGACTGCTGGACGTTTCGCATAACCGCGGATGTGAATGTGCACGCCGGTTCCAGGAACAACTGGCCGAGCGCCCGCAATTTCTGCAGAAGGCGATGACGCTCCGCAGCGAACTTGCGGCCGGCAGCGTCAACGGTGCTTTGCTGCTCCTTTGGGAATGCTTCGGGCTGCAAGGCTTGGAATCGATCGCAGCGCTGCAGTCGCTCAAAACTCGCCTAAGCGGCGAGTTGCAGAGTTCGTCGTAAGCGACTTTGTCAGTGGCACACTTAGCTCGGCACGCTCAGCGATTGGCCGTTGTGCTTGGGCCCGAGGCCGAGAATGTACGGCACAGCTTTCTTGGCCCAACGCTTCGGATCGGGATATGCGGACGAATCCGCACCGAAGGCCATGCGCAGCATATCCGTATCGATGATGCCGGGATTCAGCGGCACGGCGGCCATGCCCGCGGGCAGCTCTTGCGCTAACGCGAGCGTGAGCCCTTCGGTCGCGTACTTTGTTGCGCAATAGGGCGCCACTTCGGCCGAGGTCGAGCGTCCCCAGCCGGAGCTGAAGTTGACGATAACGCCGCTGCCGCGCGCGACCATCGCCGGCACGAAATGCCGGATGACGTTGGCCGTGCCGAGAATGTTGATCTCGACGAGTTTTCGCATCTCCTCGGCCGGCACTTCCCACAGCGGTCGAGTTTCGTTCATCACGGCCGCGTTGTTCAATACGAGATCAAACGGTTGCTCGCTGGCGCCCACGGCCGCGGCCCACTTTGCGACCTGCGCATCGTCGGCGACGTCGACCACGTCGAAACGGTGCGGCGAGCCTAGTCGGCTCTGCATTTCCGCAACGGCTTTCGCATCGCGACCGCAACTGACGACGGTATGCGCCAACTCCGCAAAACTCTCCGCCATCGCACGGCCGAGCCCTCGCGTAGCGCCGGTGAGCAGAATTCTTAGGCCCATCGTTGGTTCTTGCCTTCGGCAAGCCTCGGTTGATAATCGTGTAACTTGGATATGCCGTGCAAACTGCTATCGCTAAATCGCAAGCGTGGCGATGGCGCGGCATATTCGTTGAAGGCAGTTATAAACGGAGTCGCGGATCGAATCTATGAACGCAAACTTCGCACGTCGCGACTTTTTACGGATTGGCGCCTCGACGATCGCCGCCGGTGCAACGTCGACTCGTCTGCTCTCGGCCGCAGAACCTGCGCCGCCGCGAAAGTTTCGCTTCGTCCACCTCACCGATATTCACGTGCAACCGGAACTCGGCGCCGAGCGCGGCTTCCGCAAATGCATTGCGCACGTCAACGAACTTCGCCCCCGTCCGGACTTTGTCATCACCGGCGGCGACCTGGTGATGGATTGCTTAAAAGTCGACAAGGCCCGAATTGAACGGCTTTGGAAGCTTTATGACGACTGCTGTCGCGATTTTGATATGCCGGTCTACAACACGATCGGCAATCACGACATCGTCGGTTGGGCCGACGACTCGCCGATCTCGCCGAGCGACATGGACTACGGCAAGAAGCTGTTCGCCGATCGTGCCGGCCGCGGCAAGGTTTATCAATCGTTCGACTTCGGGACTTGGCACTTCGTGTTGCTTGACTCCATCGGCCAGAAGCCGGGAAGTCGGGATTACTTGCCGCTGCTCGACGACAAGCAAATCGCCTGGCTCAAAAACGACCTCGCGACCGCGGCCGCCGGCAAGCCGATCGTGTTCGTCACGCATGTGCCGTTCTACACGGCCTACATGCAGATGGCCCTCGGCTCGAACAGCCTCCCCGGCGACAAGTCGATGGTGTCGAACGCCTACACGCTGCGAAAGGATTTACTCAAGCACGACCTGCGGCTCGTACTGCAGGGGCACGTGCATGTGCGCGAGCGAATCGACTACGGCAAGATTTCTTACATCCAGTCGGGCGCCGTCAGCGGACAATGGTGGAAAGGTCCGACGCTCGGCGAACACCCCGAAGGCTACAGCATTATTGACGTCGACGGCGACTCGTTCACTCATCATTATGCCGACTACGGTTGGCAGGCCGTGAAAGCCTAGCGCGACGAACACTTTTCCCGCATCGAGGATGCCGCCTTGCTCGAACTCTTCACCATCGAAAACGGCATCGCCCTGGCGACGCTCGCGAGCCTGGAAATTGTGCTCGGCATCGACAACATCGTGTTCATCGCGATCTTGGCCGGCAAACTTCCGCCGGAGCAACGTGATAAAGCTCGGCGATTGGGCATCGGGCTTTCCGTCATCTCGCGGATCATCCTGCTGCTGGGCATTAGTTGGGTCGTGCATCTCACGGAGCCGCTCTTCTCGGTGATGGGGCACTCGATCTCGGGCAAAGACCTCGTGATGATCGGCGGCGGCCTGTTCTTGCTGGCTAAAGCGACATATGAGATTCACCATCGCGTCCGGCATGAAGCGGGCGATCCGGCGAAGGCCGTCCGGCGCGCGACGTTGCGGGCCGTGCTGATTCAGATCGTCCTGGTCGACGTCGTCTTTTCGCTCGACTCGGTCATTACGGCCGTCGGCATGTCGGACACGATCGCCGTGATGATCACGGCCGTTTTGATCGCCGTGGCCGTCATGTTGGCGTTTTCAGGCGCGATCGTCCGGTTTATTGAGCGCCACCCGGCGATCAAAATCTTGGCCCTGTCGTTCCTACTGATGATCGGCGGCTTGCTCGTTGCCGAAGGGTTTCATTACAAGATTCCCAAGGGCTACGTTTATTTTGCAATGGCCTTCTCGCTGTTTGTCGAAGTGCTGCAACTTCGGTCGGACAAGCCCGATGAGCTGCGCACGCGGGCCGGGGTGGAACTTCCGCATTGATGACGTTGCCGGCCGGACCGTTTATCATGGGGTCGAAACTTGCTCGAAGTGATTTCGCTCTTGTCCCGAGGCGACTATGGCTCAGCGTGAGTCGATCGAAACCGACGTTCTCGTCTGCGGCGGCGGATGTGCGGGCTTGGCGGCGGCGCTAGCCGCGGCGCGTGCCGGAGCCCGGACCATTCTCGTCGAGCGGGCCGGATTCGCCGGCGGCATCATCACGACGGTCGGGCTGCCGTTCTTCGACGGCGTCGCCATTCCCCGCGACTATCGCATCCTCGTCCGCGGCATCCCGCTGGAACTCCTGTCCGACATGGGTGTCTGCAGAGCGGGCGATACGGAAGTGCGGCCGCACAACCCTGTGATTCGTAATACCGAGCAATTCAAGCTGTTGGCCGATCGCAAACTCGCGGCCCAGCGCGATAATCTTCGCGTGCTTTACCACAGCACCGTCTGCGAAGTGACGACGTCGGGCGACCGCATTGCGGAAGTGCTCGTGGCGAACAAGAGCGGGCTCATGCGCATTCGCCCGCGCGAGGTGATCGACTGCACGGGCGACGGCGATGTCGCCGCTTGGTCCGGCGCACCGACGGAGAAGAACAATCCGCTCATGCCGCTGACGATGCACTTCCGCATCGGCAACGTGCAGCGCAATCTCGACATGAAGAAGAATTGCGCCGCGCAACTGGCCGAAGCTCACGCCGCCGGAGAGTTGCAACTTTATTACGGCCCCGGCCTCAGCTATATCTTCGCGCCCAATGAAGCGTACGTCCACGCGATTCGGGTCGTCGCCGACGCCACGGATGCCGACGATCTGACTCGCGCCGAAATGCATGGCCGCGCCGACGTTTGGACGATGTTCAGCCGATGGAAAAAGAGCGTGCCGGGCTTCGAAGAATCGTATCTCATCTCGACGGGTCCATACATCGGCATCCGTGAGACGCGGCGGCTGGTCGGCGAATACGTTCTGACCGAGGCCGACATCCGCGAGCAAAAGAGATTCGACGATGCGATTGCCACCGGCTGTTGGTACCTCGACGTCCATCCGCAGCAAGTGACCGTCGGGTCGGCCAACGTCGGTCACGGGTTCCAGCCCGGCCCTTACGATATTCCGTATCGCTCGCTGCAGCCGCAAAAGGTGACGAACCTGCTCGTGGCGGGGCGTTGCCACTCGGCGTCGAAGGAAGCGGCGAGCAGCACCCGCGTGACGGTGACGGCGATGGCCATGGGGGAAGCCGCCGGAACGGCCGCGGCGCTGGCCGTCGCGCGCAAAAAGACGACGCACGAACTGTCCGGAGTCGACGTCCGCGCCGAACTCGATAGCCGCCACGCGGGTCCGTTCGTCGGCTAGCGCCCCACCTCTCGGATCTCGCCCCATGCGACTGGTTGAAATCATCGGCTTCGTGCCGTCGATCATTTTTCCGTTGGCGACGGTTTCCCAGTTCATCACGCTTTACCGCGCCAAATCAGCGGCCGGGGCCAGCGCGCTCACGTGGACGCTGTTCGCCTTGGCGAACCTGTGCCTGTACATCTACGTGGAGAAGTTTTTTGAGTTGCAGGCGATTGTGGGGCTACTCGGAACGGCGATCGTCGATGTAGCGATCGTCGGGCTGATCCTGCGTTATCGCGGAATTACGACGGACAAAACCTCCTAAACGGAAAATTCCGTGTCGTTTTGTCGTTGGGATAAGCCGCGCCCAATCCGTTTCCCTGCTTGATTTTCGGCCAAATTCGCTTTTCGCCCGGTCGGTGAATCGGCTATCATATAGGCCCTGCCTGATGTTGCCTTCTCGGCGACCTGCCTCAGCCCACCTACGTACCCGACGGCGACGGATGCTTATGCGTCGAACTGCACCCTACCGTTGCGTGCCCGCTTGGCACAGCTTCGCGCTGCCCGCAATCGCGTTGGCTTTGTTGACGACGGCACACGCGGCCCGATCGCAAGCGGCCGATGGCCATACGAAGCTCGATCCCAAGCATGTCGAATTCTTCGAAGCGAAGATTCGGCCGGTGCTAGTCGACAAGTGCTATTCCTGCCATTCCGCGACCTCGAAAGCCCTCCGCGGCGGCCTGTTGCTCGACACCAAGCAAGGTTTGCTCGTCGGCGGCGATTCCGGCCCTGCGATCGAACCGGGAAAGCCGGCCGATAGCCTGCTCATCCAAGCGTTGAAGTTTGAAGGTTTTGAGATGCCGCCGTCGGGCAAGTTGCCGGCTGCGGTGATCGCCGATTTTGAACATTGGGTCTCGATCGGAGCGCCGGACCCGCGCGAAGCCGCGCCGAATGCAACGGCCAAGAAGGGCATCGACATCGAGGCCGGAAAAAAGTTTTGGTCGTTCGCGCCGATTGCCCGCCCGCAGCCGCCAAAAGTGAAGCAAAAGAATTGGCCCGCCGGCCCGATTGATCAATTTATCTTGGCGGCGCTGGAGTCGAAGGGCCTGAAGCCGGTGCGTGATGCCGACCGTGCCACATGGTTGCGGCGTGTGACGTTCGACCTGATCGGCCTGCCGCCGAGCGTTGCCGAGATCGACGCCTTCGCCGCCGACAAATCGCCCGACGCTTACGAAAAGGTCGTCGATCGGCTGTTGTCGTCGCCGCACTTCGGTGAACGCTGGGGCCGGCATTGGCTCGACGTGGCCCGTTTCGCCGAATCGAGCGGCGGCGGTCGTTCAATGGTGTTCAAAGAGGCGTGGCGCTACCGGGATTACGTCATCGACTCGTTCAACGCCGACAAGCCCGTCGATCGGTTCATCGTCGAACAACTCGCCGGCGATCTCTTGCCGCACGAAACCGATGCGGCCGAGCGCGAGCACCTCACGGCCACGTCGTATCTGGTGCTTGGGGCGACGAACTACGAAGAGCAAGACAAGAAAGTGCTCGAGATGGACGTCGCCGACGAGCAGATCGACGTCGTCGGCAAAGGCTTGCTCGGCATGACGATCAGTTGCGCCCGTTGCCACGATCACAAGTTCGACCCGATCCCGACGGCCGACTATTACGCTCTCGCCGGCATCTTCCGTAGCACGAGCATGTTGATCCACGAGAACGTTTCGAAATGGATGGAGCGCCCGCTGCCGCTGTCGCCGGAACTTCAAGCCGCGGTGGCGAAGCACGAGCAAGAGGTGGCCGAACTTAAGCTCAAGCTGACGACTGCCCAAAAGCTGGCGAAACTGTTGGCTCCGAAAGGTCGTGTTGCCGACGGTCAGCTGCCGGCCGATCAACTGAAGGGAATCGTCATCGACGACGAGAAGATCAAGCTCGTGGGCTCATGGAGTACATCACGGCATGTGAAGCGGTTCGTCGGCAACGGTTATTACACCGACGACAACGAAGGCAAAGGCGAAAAGACGCTGACCTTCCAGCCGGAGTTCAAGAAAGCCGGCCTGTACGACGTTCGTCTGGCTTACACGCCGCTGGCGAACCGCGCTTCGTCGGTGCCCGTGTCGCTGCTGACGCTCGACGGCGAGATCGACGTGAAGGTCAACATGCGGGAAACGCCGCCGCTCGAGGGCCGGTTTGTCTCGCTCGGCAAGTATCGGTTCGACCCGTCGAATCAATGGTTCGTCATGGTTTCCAACGAAGAGACCGACGGATTCGTGACCGTCGATTGCGTGCAGTTTCTGCCGATCGACGAGGTGCCCATGACGACGAGCGACGCAAAGTCGGCCGTTGCCAAAGCCGATGCGAAATCGAAAACGCCGGCCGACGACAACGACCCGCTCGCCATGGCCGAGGCCGAAGCGGCGAAATTGGAGAAACAACTGAAGGCGCTGGAAGCCTCCGGGCCGGACGTGCCGAAGACGATGGCCGTCGACGACGCCGAAACGGTCGAAGATTGCCGTATCTGCATCCGCGGCAACGTCCACAACCGTGGCCCGGCCGTACCGCGCGGCGTGCTGCAAGTCGCTACGGTCGGCAAGGCGCCGACCATGCCGAAAGACTCGAGCGGTCGCCGCGAGCTGGCCGAATGGATCGCCGATGAAGAGAACCCGCTAACGTCGCGAGTGTACGTGAATCGCGTTTGGCACTATCTCTTCGGCGTCGGCCTGGTGCGGACGGTCGACAACTTCGGCACGACCGGCGAAGCGCCAAGCCATCCGGCTTTGCTCGATCACTTAGCTCGCCGCTTCACGGCCGGCGGCTGGTCGACCAAGAAGCTCATCCGCGAAGTCGTACTCTCGCACACCTATCGCCTCAGCACGACCGCCGATAAGCAGGCCGCCGCCGCCGATCCGGAAAACCGGTTGCTGTGGCGGATGAATCGCCGCCGGCTCGATGCGGAAGCGATTCGCGATGCGTTGCTGACTGTGAGCGGCAAGCTCGACCTTATGGCAGGCGGGCCGGGTATCGCCGATCCGGCCGTGCTGAAGGGCGTCGGCACCGTGTCACCGACCGAATACACCTACGAGTTCCTCGATACGCGCCGCAGCGTGTACACGCCCGCCTTCCGCAACCGGGTGCTCGAACTGTTCGAGGCGTTCGACTTTGCCGACCCCAACACGGTCGCGGGTAAACGCAACGTGAGCACCGTCGCGCCGCAGGCTCTCTATCTATTGAACAGCCCCTTCATGATGGACCAAGCTCGGTCTGCCGCCCAAGCGGCGCTAGCCGACAAGTCGCTCGATGACGAAGCTCGCGTAACGCTGGCGTTTCGCAAGACGCTTGGTCGCGGGCCGACGGATGGTGAACGTGAAGCCGTATTGAAATCGCTGGCCGCACCGATCGACACGGTTTCAGTCGACGCGGCCGCGGAAGAAAAGTCCGATGAACAAGCGACGGCCGCCGACGCCCGGCTCGCCGCCTGGGAACGTGTGTATCAAGCCCTGTTTGGTTGCGTCGATTTCCGGTACTTGGAGTAAGCGCCGATGTTTTCGCCTGCCCCGCTCAATCGTCGTCAGTTGCTCCAATCGACCGCCTGCGGCTTCGGCTCGCTCGCACTTTCCGGGCTGCTCGCGCAATCGGCCCGCTCGGCGAATCCGCTGGCGCCGAAGATTCCGCATCTCGCCCCGAAGGCGAAACGCGTGATCTTCCTTTTCATGGCCGGCGGCGTGAGCCAAGTCGACAGCTTTGACTACAAGCCGCTCTTGGAAAAAGAAGACGGCAAAGCCCGCGAGTTCAACGACGCCCGTAACGTGGCTCGAAGCGGCAAAGGCTCGACGGCCCGCGTGATGAAGTCGTTGTGGAAGTTTGGTCAGCACGGGCAGTCCGGCAAGTGGGCTTCCGAGTTGTTTCCGGCGATGAACGAGCACGTCGACAAGATGTGCTTCCTGCACGGCATGCACACCGAAGGGGTCGCACACGGCCCGTCGACGCTGTTCCTCCACACGGGCAGCACGACGCAGATTCGTCCGTCGATGGGCTCGTGGGTCACTTACGGCCTCGGCACCGAAAACGAAAACCTGCCCGGCTTCATCGCCTTGGCACCGTCGATGGGCAACGGCGGTCCGCGCAATTTCGGCAATGCGTTTTTGCCGGCCGTTTATCAGGGCACGGCCATCGGTCGGCCCGGCATCCCGGCGAAGGAAGCCAAGATCCGCTACCTGCTCAACGAGCGCCGCGGCGACGCCGAAGAACGGGCCCAACTCGATCTCGTGCAATCGCTCAACCGCGAGCAAATTGCCAACCGTAAATCCGCAGGCATGGCGCTCGACACCGAACTCGACGCCGTGGTCGATTCCTACGAACTCGCCTATCGCATGCAGCAATTCGCGCCGGGCGTCCTCGACTTGGCAGGCGAATCGCAAGAGACGCTCGACTTGTACGGCATCGGCCAAAAGGAAACCGATAATTACGGCCGGCAATGTCTGATGGCCCGCCGCTTAGCGGAGTCGGGCGTGCGTTACATCCAAGTGAATTACAGCGACAACTCGAACAACCCCGCCTGGGATCAACACTCGAACATGCCGAAGCACGGCGAGCACGCGAAGGCGGTCGACCGCCCGATCGCCGGGCTTTTAGAAGACCTCAAGCGTCGCGGCCTGCTGGAAGACACGCTGGTGTGGTGGGGCGGCGAATTCGGTCGCAATCCGTTCGCCGAAAAGAACGGCACTGGCCGCGATCACGACCCGGACGGCTTCACCGTGTGGCTCGCCGGCGCGGGCGTGAAGCCCGGTTTCTCTTACGGAGCGACGGACGAGTTCGGCCACATGGCGGTCGAGAACAAGACGCACATGCACGATCTACACGCGACCGTACTGCATCTGCTGGGCCTCGACCACCTGAAGCTAACCTACCGCTACGCCGGCCGTGACTTCCGCCTGACGGACGTCGCCGGCGAAGTGATCCATCCGATCTTGGCTTAAGTCGCAACGCCGAGCTTATCGGCCAGCGCTTTGAGTTGATTCCAGTTGCCGTCGTCGAGCGGGATGCCGTTCGTCGAACGCTCGGCGCACACGCGGCGTTCCGGATCGCCGGGCAAGAGAATCTCTTTGCAGTCGGCCGTACGCGGGCAGTTGCGCATAAACGCGTTGAGTTGCGTTACTTCGGTCGCGAAGTGATCAGCCCCGCCCATCGCCGCCGGGTTCAGAACCTGCATGAAGACGCAGTTGCCGTTCGGGTTGATCGGCTTCTCGCGCATCGTCACGCCGCCGGAGAGAGCGCCGGCGAAGATCTCGATCATCAGCGCGAGGCCGAAACCTTTATACGCCTGCGGGCCGCCCATCGGCAGAATCGTGCCCGGCGGCGTGCCGTAGAGCGTGTTCGGGTCGTTCGTCGGCTTGCCTTCGCTGTCGAGCAGCCAGCCGTCGGGCACCGTCTGACCGGCGATCTTTTTGACGCGCACCTTGCCTTCGGCCGTCGCGCTGGTACCGAAGTCGAGAATCAGCGTGCCGTCTTTCGAAGGGACGCCGATCCCCAGCGGGTTCGTTCCCAATCGCGGCGCCGTGCCGCCGGGCGGCGCGACGCGGCGGGCATGGCCGTGCGTGTTGACCATGATCATCGACACCATGCCGGCCTGCGCGGCTTGCTCGCAGTATTCCCCGAGCCGGCCGATGTGGCCGCAGTGAATCAGCGTACCGACGCCCACGCCCGTCTTGCCGGCCTTGGCGATCAAGAGGTCCATCAACTTCTTGGCGTGAGTCTGACCGAAGCCCCAATGACCATCGACGAGCACGAGCGAGTCCGACTCTTTCGTAACCTCAAACTTCGCGCCGGGCACGACCTCTTTCTTCGTCACGCAATCGAGATAATACGGAATCCGCATCACGCCGTGCGAATCGTGCCCGCAAAGGTTCGCTTCGACGAGGCTCTTGGCGACGAGGTCGGCCTCCTCGGCCCCGACCCCTCCGGCGACGAGCAACTTGCGGGAAAGTTCAGTGAGTTCGGCGGCGGAAAACGTGGGCATCTTTTGATTGCAATTGAGTAGTAGACGTGAACGGCGAGCCGGGAGCGTCAGCGACCGGAGTCTTAAGCGAGTGATTTTCGAGTCGATCCAGTCGATTTGCAAGGCCCGCGAAATCGCAAGCGACGGGTGCGCGGATTTCATACGATCGCGCAGTTGGAAATGGATTCAGTCGTCGAGAGAAAGCCCGAACTGCCGGACCGCTTCGTAGACGACGATCGCCGCGCTGTTGGAGAGGTTCAAGCTGCGGACTGCGGAACGAATCGGAATCTTGAGCGACGCGGCCGGATCGGCATCAAGCAATTCGCGCGGCAGTCCTTTCGTCTCGCAACCGAAAACGAGCACATCGCCTTGCTCGTAGGCGATGTCCGAGTAGCGATGTTGGGCCGTCTTGGAGAAGTAAAAAAATCGATGACCGGCGAGGCGTTCGGTGAGTTGCCCCCAGTCATCGACGACCTCCCATTCCAAACGTTCCCAATAGTCGAGCCCGGCGCGGCGCAGGTAGTAGTCGTCGACGCGAAATCCCAGCGGCCGCACAAGCCAGAGCTTCGCGCCGACGGCGACGCATGTACGGCCGACCGAGCCCGTGTTGTGTGGAATCTCGGGGGAGTGCAGAACGATGTGGAGAATCGGCTCGTAGTGCGGCATCAGTCGTCGTCGCCGTCGTCAGGGGCAAGCTCGGGCGTTTTTAATAAGGGCCAGATGCTGTTATGCGCATCGGTCCAAAGCGGCGCGTTGTGCGCGAAGATTGGAAACGTTCCGGGATGCTGCAAGCTGTTCCACCAGGCCGAGTGCGGATCGCGCGTCATCAAAACCCAGCGTGAGGAGTTGACTCCTTTGCGGAGATCTTCCGGCGTTTGCAACAAAGCCGGCGTCAAAAAGAATTCTTCGGCCAAACGGGCCATGAGCGGTTCGAGATTAAGGAACCGATTCGAAACGTGAATCGCGAGGATTCCCTCGTTATTGAGATGCCGCAAATAGATTTGAAACGCTTCTCGCGTCAGCAAATGTTTGGGAATGGCATCGCTGGAGAAGGCGTCGAGCACCAGCAGGTCGAAGTCCTGAGCGTCTTCCGCCTCGAGAGACAGCCGAGCGTCACCGAGGACGACGTCGTATTTGGCCCGGCAATCGCCGAGGTAGGAAAAGTGTTCGCGGGCCAAGTCGAGCACGAGCGGATTGATCTCGTAGAACCGGTAGTAATCGTCTTTGCGGCCGTACGTCGCGAGCGTTCCCGCGCCAAGGCCGACGACTCCGACTCGCAGCGGCCTATTCAAAATGCGGGCTCGCATCAACGCCGTACCGACGCCGCTCTCGACGCTGTAGTACGTCGTCGGCGTGCGGGCATTGCCGCTCGCAAAGACTTGCGAGCCGTGCTGCGTCGAGCCGCTGCGAAGCGAGAAGCCGACGAGAGTTTGCGTCTGCCGGTCGTAGAGCCCTTGAATCGAGTAGACGCCGTAGACGTTGCGGACGGAGAGGAGCTGATGTTCGTGAACGTGTTCGGTGAAGCTGCGGACCAGGAACACGAACCCGCAGACCATGCCTGCGAGGTAGGCGATCTTATTGGGAATGTTTGCAAGAAGTTGCCGGCGTGTGAGGACGGCGGCGAGCGAGGATGCGGCGAAGAGCCAGATGCCGAGCATCGCGCCGAACCATTCCCAATAGCGATCGTAAATCCGCGGCGCGATGACGGCGACGAATAGTCCGCCTAGCGCACCGCCGACGGCGATCCAAAGGTAGTAGCGCGTGAGAAACCGCGGATCAGGCCGACGCCGAGCCAGTTCGCCATGCAGTAACATGCAGCCGGCGAACAGGACGGCGTAGTTGGCGGCGGCGGAAGGGAGGATCGACCCGGCTAGGTTGGGCGGCCAGCAGGCGTACGGCGTCACGACGAGCACGATCAACGCATAGACGGCCGGACGAAACCAGCGGGGATGATCGAAGCTCCCGATAAACGACAATAGATACAACGCCAGCGGGACGACCCAGAGCAGCGGGTCGGGAGCGACGTCGAGAGCCAGATAGTTCGTGGTCGTCAGCAAGAGTAAAGTGCCGCCGCACGACAGGCCGAGCCAGATGGCGACGTCGCGACGACCGTACTGTGGCCTCTCCTGCTTTCGCGCCGACCGACCCGTCGCGGAGCTTTCCAAAATCGGATTCGGCGATGACTTTGGCGCAGAGCGTCGCCAGGAAGCGAGCCCGCAACCGAACAGCGCCAGAACATAGGCCGCGAACAGGCCGCTCCAAAGTTGCGATTGCCGCGTAAAGTCTAAACGCGGCTCGACGAGAAACGGATACGTCAGCAACCCACAGAGCGAGCCGAAGTTCGAGAGAGCGTAGAGCCGGTAGGGCGAACGGTCGGGCAACTGAGTGCGATACCAGTCTTGCAACAGCGGACCGGTCGTCGAAAGCACGAAGTACGGCAGACCGACGCACGAGGCCAACAGCAGCAGTATCGGCAACGTCGGATCGTCGCCGGGCGTCGGCTTCTGATCGCCGCTCGGAACGATCGGCAAGAGCAACAAAGCGGCGCCGGCCAGCAGGAACTGAAATACGATCCGGTGCCGGGGCGCGATCCAACGGTGCGTGACGTCGACGTAGGCATAGCCGGCGACAAGCGCCGCCTGAAAGAAGAGCAGCGAGGTCGTCCAGACGGCCGCCGTACCGCCGAACCAAGGCAAGATCGCTCCCGCGATCAGCGGCTGAACTTGAAAGAGCAGAAATGCGCCGAGAAACGTCGCCGCGGCCGTCGTGGCGACGTACAAACGTGCGAAGCCGGCGGTTCTCAGCGGAGCGTCGCCGGCGTTTGATTCGGGGCCGGCGGAAGATGCCGAAGTCGCACTCATCCGCGATATCTTAGAGAGCGACCGGCGACATCGCCAGGATGCCTAAGGCTTTGCATTGACTAGCCCCAGGTACGCACCTGGGGCTGTTGAACAGAAAAATCAACGATGCGATCGATCCGTCGACTTGCGTCTCTTAGTAACGGCTCGCTCTGTATCGGGCGCCGGCCGTGGACGGGGTGGGGTCCGTCGTCGATTCCGGTAGCGGAGCGACGTTCGACTTGACCGAAGCCTGAGGCTTCGACAAATCTGTGGTCGTCCTTGCCGCTGCGGCGGTCGAATAGCGGTCGCCGACGTAATAGCGATCGCCGACCGAGGACGGCTGCGGCGAAGTGGTGCGGCGAGCTTGTTCGTTGCCCAAAAGTTTAGGACCCGCGGCTTCGGGAGCTTGCGGCTCTTCCGCGACCGGCATCGGCTGCGAAGGCGGAGCCGGTTCGACGGTCGGCAATTGCCCGGCCGGCTCAATCGGTTTCTCGTCGGTGACGATCGGGAGCGGCCGAATCTCTTCGACGGCCGGCTCTTCGACGACGCGCGGTTGCGACACCGGCGCGAACTTGGGCTCGTTACGACCCGGGACGATGATCGGGCTGGGGATCGGCGTTTCCAACGAGGGGTCGTCGTTCAAGGCAGGCGCAGCGGGGTCGACCTTCGGCGACTTCGCGGCGATAGGGTCGCTCGTTAAAGTCGGGTCGGCCTGTGCGTCTAATAATTTGATCCACTGCTTGGCTTGCTGCAAATTCGGGTCGGCATTTGCCGCCAGGCGGAACTCTTGCAACGCACGATCCGTTTGGCCGCGCTGATTGAGCATAAACCCGACGTTGTAATGGGCGATTGCTTCGCCGTGAGCTTTCACAAGTACGCGATACGCCTCATCCGAGCGGCCCACTTCAACGAGGACCTTCGCAAGGTTGTTGCGGTAAAGCGGCTTTTCGCCGTCAATGGCCACGGACCGTTGCAGGGCGGCGACCGACTCGTTCAGTCGGTTCGCGCGGGCATAGCATAGCCCAAGGTCGTTGAACGCCGCAGCACTGTCGGGATGAGCTTCCACGGCCTTTTTGTAAGCGGCGACAGCGTCTTCGAACTCGCCGGTGCGATCGTAAAGCCGTGCGAGCCCCAAGAGCGCGGGCAGGTGTTTAGGATCGGCCTCAAGGGCCTTGTTGTATTGTTCGATCGCCGAATCGTTCTTCCCCGCCTTCTCTTCGAGCTTGGCGAGGGTGACGTACAACGTGGAATCCGGCGGCGCGTGCTTCGCGGCGAGTTCGACTTCGATCTGATCGACCGACTTCGGCTTCTTGTCGGAAGCCGTCTTTTTGAACGGCGAGGTGATCGTGTCGCCAATCTTTTTCATCGACGATTTAAAGCCAAACTCTTCGGCCTGCGGAATCGGCGGGCCCGGATCGGGCATCGTGGCCGAGGGAGGTTGCACATAGCCGCCGCTTGAATCGCGTTCGAGAATCGCGCCGCCCGACTTTTTGGCGAACGGATTCCAAACCGGAAACGAGAAGCCGTTTTTGCAGCCGGTGCTCGGCGCCGTTGATAAGGCGGCAATCAGCAGCCAACCTCCGGCTTTGCGAATACGTGCCACGGCGAACCTCCCTGCGTCGATCGATTGCGAATCGGCGGCCGCGCGCTTCAAATCCCTGAAGAGCGCAGCTTGCCCCTATCTTCTTCTTCGGACGCGGCCGGCGGCGGCGTTAGAAAGAGAACAATCGATACAAACAATTCGCCGATTGCCGGCAGTGATTTCACGACAATCTGCCGTGATCGACTGGATTCGGACGCCGATGCTAGCGAGCGGCGACCAAGCGAGCTTGGCCTTCTTGGAGGATCGTCGCCACGAGGCCCAGCAATTTCGGGCGGTCGACCGGCTTCGTGAAGTAATCGGTGCAGCCGGCTTGGATGCAGCGATCGCGGTCCCCTTCCATCGCGTGGGCCGTGAGCGCGACGATCGGCAACCGATAGCCGGCGTCACGCAGTTGGCGCGTGGCTTGGTAGCCGTCGAGCAGCGGCATCTGCATGTCCATGAGAACCAAGTCGAACGGCTCACGACTGCGCAGTGCGGCCATCGCCGCTTCGTACGCTTCAAGACCGTTGGCAACGCAGGTAACCTCCGCGCCGGCCTTCCGCAGAATGAGTGAAATCAAGCGCTGGTTGTCGATGCCGTCTTCGACCAGCAGC
>JAFLCO010000106.1 GCA_017303535.1 Planctomycetota bacterium | reverse complement strand
CCGAATCACTCGCTTTTATCCAAACAAGATGTTGTTCGACCAGACCTTCCGGAACGCCGCCGGCAGTCCAAACACCTTCGAGGCGAATACGGCAATACGGCGATTGGCCCGTCTCCGTAACGACCATCTGTCGAAAACATTCGGCGACCGCGTCTTGGTTCGCAGTAGCGTCTAAGAGTTCCGGAAACTCAAGCTTCGCTTCGATCGATAGTTTTCGCTCCACTACGGGAGTGGTGGACGGAACGGGCGCGACGTGAAAGTCATCCGGCAATAGCTCGCGGTCCGCGCTACTGCGCCCGAACATTCTTTGCATCGCATAAAGAATGGTGGACTTTCCCGCTGCGTTGGTGCCGACCAAGGCAGTTAGACCGACTAATGTCACCCTCGTCGGCGTTGGGCCAAAGCAACGAAAATTAGTCAGAACCAATTCGGTGATTTGCATCGTCGGAAACGGTCTCGTTTATTTGGAAGTTGCACCACATCGTGTGGGGCTAGGGTTTTCTTCGATCTGGACGCCTATCGAGTTAGAATCCACAAGTAAAACGGCCGACTAAAGAACACAGTGGACTGCGTAGCGTAGTGATTCAACGATGCCAAAGCTGTGAGGCGCGTCCAAAGAATGTCACATTCACTTGATTATTCCAAAGCACTTTGACCCCTGAAATTACGCTGCCCATATCCTTCTGAAGCAACTTATAGCAATCGTCAGGTGGCGGTGGCGGCGGCGACTCTTCCTCAAGCAGCAGTTTCGACCGAGAAGAGAAATCACGGATTTGCTTACCAACAAAGTCCGCTTTGCGGTCGAAGATCATTCCCAAAACCATACAGTCATTCTCAAGATTGACGACGCAACTAATGAGTGTTTGTGCAATCTCATCTTGGCGACGGCGACCTTCTTCGCCAGCTAGTGCCGCAACAGATTGTCGGCGCAGTGCCATGAATGCGTAGGTAAACTCTTGAAGATGTCGGTTGATGGCAATGAACGCTTCTTTGGCGTCTTGTTTCTTCTCGTTGTGGCTCGCAAGGTGTTGCGCAGCGTAGACAGAAAGAAACGGAACGATGATTGCGACAGTCAAGTTGGCGTAATTGAAGTCCATCATTTTGCGACCAAGGGCCCTTACTTTCGCGTAGCAAACTGAAATCCTATCGAGTTATTCCGCCGATGACGACCAAAAGTAGGCGCCGTGCAACTTTGGATGGCCTGTTTACTGAAGCAACATCGTTCGATGAACCAGCGACGCTTCATCGTCTGCCTTAGCAGTTCCTTTGCCGCTCCATCTGACGAAGCAGCGGCGAATCGAATTTTGCGGCGTGCAGTATTACCCACAGATTATACGGAACGGCCATCCGCACCGCTTCGCGGTGCACCTCTTTAATCGGTCCTAACCGCTCGACCGTGCGCCCCGCGATCGTCGACGGCGAATTTGGTGACGAGATTCAGCGGCGCTGGAGCCGCGCCGGACGACTCCAGCCTTTCGATGACCTCGGCAGCGACCGAACACTTGTTTTGACGTCGTCGACATGCTCGATCCGCGCCCCGTGCAGACATCCCAGCTGAAGCTGTCGACGGAGCCAACGGGCTCCGGTTCGCGTGAGTGGCAATACTCGGCGAAACGGCCGCTCAGAACCCCATGGTTATCTGGGGCCGCAAGAATTTAGCTGGCAATACCCGGAGAGCGCTGAGAAACTCCTGTCGATTTACTGGTAAAGCCGTTTTTGTCCAAATCACTTCGGCTTCAATCGTTCCGAAATCGCTCACCCAGCCCTCGATGAACGGATTGCCCTCCACCACGACATCGACGGAATAGTCCGCTACAGTCTTCGCATTGTTGAGTACGTCCTTTTCCCAGGTCTTGGAATCAACCGTATAGTCCACCTGTTGAACTAAATGCCCGTTCGTCGCCCCTGCATTCGCACGCATTTTGTCTGCTACTTGATAGAAATCGGTTTCCAGTTTCAGATCGCTTAAATAGATCAGAAGCCGAAAGCGACGCGTATCTTCTTGCCAGACGGTACCGCGAACAAACCAGTTATCATCTTGTAGAACTGGTGGTAGCACCTTTGCCACTTGGGGATCATGCGGTAACTCGATCGGAAGAATTTTTGATATTTTGGGGTCATATCCGATCTCAAGCAGTCTTTTGCGGCGTTTCCCTTCTATTCTGCGGAACTGTCGCATATCGACGCCCGCTCCTTTGAGAATCGTGTTGCGCATCCGACTAGCCTGTCGCCGGAGTCGAGATGCCGCCATACCGATCAAATCACCTCGATTATCGGGGTATCGATCGCGTCGGTAACCTCGATCATCGAGCAGTTGGTCCAGCGTTTCAATGGCGTAGTTGAGATCGCCTGCCCAAATGGCTAGACGTGCAAGGACGTATTGGTCGTCTTCTGGAAAATCATTATCGCTCGTCTCCGGAGGCGGCGGATTCTTATTGCTAGGTGTCATGTAGCAGTCCTCTCAACGCTGAGTTTGCATTGGCGGCCTGTGTCACGAATTGCTGCGAAGTAGTATTTCCGACCAATTGATGGATTGTCTGCTGGTTTGTCGGCTCGATGACGTGAACGATGATCTGTACTTCGGCAAGCGGCGCGTATTGAAAAATTACAACTGCCCCGTAACCCACGATCGACGGGACCATTCCATGTTGCCGATGCCAAAAGTCAGCCAGCTGCATCAACGCACTCGTATATGCGCGGTCGGCGAGCGTCGACGATTTTGCTGCTTTCGACTCAATGGGCCAATAGCGACTCGTTGGTGCAGCGGCCGCATTTACGAGCACTGACGAGAATGCTGCTGGAACGCCGTTGCGACAATCGAGCAAATAGTCCGGTGACTTAAAACTTGTCGTAGGCCAGATGTGCCGGAGCTTCGTTATCGATGTTCCCAATCGCCGACGGAAGACCTCTCCCGCGATCGTTTCACCGATATTGCCCGTGACGACTGGAGCACGTTGCTTGCCGGTGCTCTGCAAAACCAAATGAGGCGTGAACATTTGTAGCCACGGAGTCGGCCAATGAAGAACGTAGTCTCGAAAATGCCTGCCCATCTCCAAGATGTGGTAAGCGCCGAAATGGCGCGTGGCCGCATCAATTCCATGCCGTTCAAGCCGAATTCGGCCGACCGGCACCGCACCTCCCGTCATTCCCCGCTGCACCGTGACGTCGACGTCCATTGAGATACCGGTTAGGTTTCAACACGTGTTGCCGATCGGGCCGTACTTCGATGCACTCCGATACCAATGCTTTTCTGATTGACGTAACTTTGGCGTCGAAACCGTCAGCTGTTTATTGAGCTGCTGGAGCTGATAATGAAGGAAGCCAGCCAAAAAATTGCCAGCTGTACCGTGTCTAGATAGATCGCTAGACTGGCTGGCTCTGGCCCCGCGAACGTTGATTCGCCATCACTCCGTGCGAACCTCCTAGCAAACGTGTTAGCGCATTTGACGGGGCTCCATGACAATCGAGGATCTTGCTTCGGGAGGCTAAATTTTCGCGAAGAACGCGTCAGAATAATAGAGGGAGGGCGTTTAGCCGTGACAGCATCTCGGAATACGTCATTCAATTCGCTTCCGCTCAGAGTCCAGCGGGCATTGGAACAGGCGTATCGACGCGTATTGCTCGTCGAGTCCAAACAGCTCTTCTGGGAGCGTGTCCTAAGCAACGCCGAACGCGCGCGGTTGGGCCACCCTGACGCTGCGTTCAAGAAATTTGGCGGGGTTGTTGGCGTTTGGAGGGAGCTGTACGGAGGTAGTCAGCCTCGGGCAATTATAGATGCGGCCGTTCGACTCAAACATCTCGATCCCGAAGATCGGACCTGGCTTCTTGAAGCCGTCGGCGAATCTCCCGATCAACCGCAATTGGCGCAGACGCCGCGGCCGCATTGGGACCGAGGTAACGGCCGGTTGACCTTCCAAAAGAAGCTCGTGCGGCGGCGAGTACGAATCACAAGTGTTTCAAAGATTGATAGAATTCTTGACGCTTTTCAAGCCAAAGATTGGCCTGAAAGCATCGTTAGCCCTCTTACTTGTGGCCAACAGGAGGCTCATGACTCCGTCCGATCGCTCAACAAAGGGTTGAGAAAGATCCGGTTTCATGTCTCCGACTCTGGGAAGTCGATTTACTGGGAATTGCGGTGAACTCCCAGCCAACTCCTAGCGACGCCCGTTAGTCAATAATTGGGTTCCCGCGGACGATTCCGAAACGTCGAACGAAGTCCCACTTTTCAGGACTGCGTGATCGGCGATTCAAGCGCAGAATCGTCCCGTGAGTACGCGAGCAAGGAAGCTATCGCAATCGGAAATCCACCAGGCCTTCAGTGAAGGGCCTGGTGCAGCGGTGCCCGTCATTCTCTCGCCTATTCAATTGGCCGGCATCCTCGGTCTTTCGAAGAAGACCGTCTACGAGTGGATCGCCAAGGGCCGACTCGACGGCGCGTTTCGTAAACGCGGCAAACACAACCTCATCTGGCGCGATCGCGCGCTGGAAATTCTCTTCAATGGTCCGGAGTGGATGGAATGAATGAACCCAGTCCGCGCACGCGCGTGGGGAATCGGGTCACGATCTACCCCCGCGGCAAAACGCAAATCTACGTCGCCGATTTTTGGCATGACGGCAAGCATCACCGCCAGAGCCTTGAAACGCGCAACCTCAAAGTCGCCACCCAAAAAGCGGTCAAGCTGGATGCCCAGCTGGCCGCCGACGCCTTTCAAAGCCCGCCTCCACCGACAGCGATCGAGCAAGCCGTGGCGGACTACATCGCATTCCTGCGAGTGGAGGGGCGCGCTCGCCGTACGATCGTCCGCTACCAGTGCGAGTTGTCCAATCTGCGCGACTTTTTGAAGTCGCTGCATGTGACCCGTCTCAGTCAGATCACGCCGACCCACTTCGACAAGTTCCGCGCCCATTGCAAAGGAATGGGGCACGGGCCACGGACGCTGTGGCATGAGTCCGTCGTCGTCAAGCAGTGGTTCAAGTGGTGCCACCGCCGGCGGCTCGTCGCCGAGAACACGATTGCGGACTATAAAATCACCAAACCGGTGCTGGAGCCACGCGAAGGACCCAGCCTCGAGCAAATCAACCAGGTGCTGGAGATCGCCCCCAACCTTCGCAAGCTGGAACTGGCGACCTTGGCGTTCACCGGCATGCGCTCGGGCGAACTCCAACGGCTGCGCTTCGAGGACGTCGATCTCAAGCACGGTTGGATCAAGATCGTCTCTCGCGATGGGGCCGAGACGAAAACCCGCCGCTCGCGCATGGTGCCGATTCACCCCCGGCTACTGGCGATGCTGGAGACCCTCCCGAAAAAGAAACGAGTCTGGTTCTTTTCGGCGCAGCCGAGCGAGCGTTATCCCGACGGCAGCCATTGGATCAACCCCAAGCGGCTGAACGATGATTTTTCCAAGTTCTTGGTTCGTCTCAAACTGCCGGTCGGTCGCAAGGCGATGGGTTTTACGGTCCACTCGCTCCGCCACTTCTTCGAAACCTTCTGCGTGAATGCCGGCATCCCGCAGCGAGTGATTGACGCTTGGTTGGGCCACAGCTCCGACCGCTCGATGGCGTCGATCTACTACAAATTGTCGGAAGCCGACTCGCAGGCTTTCATGCTGAAGGTCCCCTTCGGATCGGCGCTCAAGATCTCGAGCGCGACGAACTGCGAAGCGGCGAGTTGATTCGTCGGGCTCTCGTCGTCTGCGCGGCGAAAGCTTTGCCTGGACAAATCCGTCCGACAGCGTGACGAAGATCGCCACCTGGACAAATCCTGGACAAACGCCCGGTCGTAAAATGAGAGCGGCTCGCAAGTGCTTTGTTTTCTTGCACTTGCGAGCCGTCTCTCTTTTAGAGCGGAGAGGATGGGATTTGAACCCATGGTACGGTGTGACCCGTACACCGGTTTAGCAAACCGGCGCTTTCGACCACTCAGCCACCTCTCCTTAGCGGGCCCTTGCCGGCGATGCCGCAGGTGCCTCTCTGCAACGATACGTATCAGTTACTACGCGTCAGCTACGATCCGTATCGCTTCGTTCCGGCGGTCAGGCCGGAAACTTCAAATTTTAGGAATTCTATCGTCGCCCGCAAGGCGTTTCCCGCACTCCGATTTTGCCGAACTTACGGGAAACAGACACGTTTTTCGCGCCGAACGCCATTACGATACGAAAGTCGGCCGTCCGCCGCGGTAACCATAGGTTATGGTTACGGCGGCCCGTCGTGCTCGGGCCGGCAGTAGGAATGCAGTAGGAATTCGGGCGCAAGGAAGCCGTCTGGATGGGTCGCAGTCGCCGATTTTGCGAGGCTTCCGAAGTGATGAGCGGTTTTCGTGCGTGGCGGTTCGCCTGCGTCGGCGTCGTTCTCGTTCTCTCTTCTTTTTGTGACGTTGGCCTCGGCCGTGTCGCCGGCCTCCGCGCGGCCGAACTCGCCGCACGGCTCACGGCTCGCAATCGGCTCACCAGCGACGAACTCCATCGCCACGCGGCGGTGCTGGCCGACGACACGTTCGAAGGTCGCGAAGCCGGCAAACGCGGCGGACGCGCGGCCGCCGGCTACCTCGTCGACAAGCTCAAGAGCTACGGCCTCAACGGCGCAGGCTCCGACGGCGGCTACCTGCAACCTTTCGACCGTGAACGTCAGAACGTCCTCGCCCAACTGCCGGGCACCGATCCCGAGCTTCGCAAGGAAGTGATCGTCATCGGCGCGCACTACGACCACGTCGGCTACGGCAACCAGCGCAATAGCTACGGCCCGTACGGCTACATTCACAACGGCGCCGACGACAACGCCAGCGGCGTGGCCGCGGTCTTGGAAACGGCCCGCGTGCTCACGGAGCTGAAGGTCGAGCTTAAGCGCACGGTCGTGTTCGCCTTCTGGGACGGCGAAGAGGCGGGCCTCTACGGCTCCAAGCATTGGCTCTCGCGCCCCACGGCCAACCTGCCCGACGTCCGTTGCTTTATCAATCTAGACATGATCGGCCGGCTGCGCGACGACGTCGTCGAAGTGTTCGGCAGCCGCACGGCGCACGGCCTGCGCAAGTTGCTCACCGAGGCCAACCGGAGCGAACGCCTGGTGCTCGACTACAAATGGGAACTTCGCGACGACAGCGACCACGCGCCGTTTTTCCACGCAGGCATTCCGGTCGTCATGCTGCACACCGGCAAACACAACGACTATCATCGGCCGAGCGACGACGTCGAGAAGCTCAACGTCGACGGCATCCTCCGCATTTCGCGCTTGGCGATGGAAACCGTGTTTCAACTCGCCGACGCGCCGACGGTGCCGAAGTTTCGCGCGCTCTCGAAGCAGGAAGCCGTGAGCGAAGCCGGCCGTAAGGGAATGGATCGGCCGTACGCCGCCCCGCCGGGTCGACTAGGCCTCAGCTGGCGCGACGGCGACGATGGTTCCGCCGGCATCCTCGTTTCCAACGTACAATACGGCTCGCCGGCCGCGAAGGCGGGCCTCCGCATCGGTGAGCGGATCACGCATTTCGACGGCACAAAAATCGACGGCGACGAACTGTTTCAGAAGCTCGTCAGCCGTGCCGCCCCCAACATCACGCTCAAGGTCGTCGATCGGGCCGGCGCCGAACGGGACGCGGCCGTGGAACTGCGCGGCGAGCCGGTGATCGTCGGCGTCAGCTGGGCCGAAGACGACGCCGAGCCGCAAATGGTCGTGGTCAAGCGTATTGTGCCCGGGTCGCCTGCCGCAACGGCCGGCGTGCAAGTGGCCGACCGCATCTACGAAGTCGACGGCACCCCGCTGGCCGACGCCGAAGACTTCGACCGCCGCTTGGAAACGATGGAAGACAAGATCTCGTTCACCGTCGACCGCGCCGGCATCACGCTGCATTTCGACCTGCGGCTGGATCAATAGCCGTTATTTGAACCACAGAGGCACAGAGACACAGAGAAGGAAGAGGATTTGGTCGCGTAGCGGCCGCCTTTGCTCTCTCTCTCTTTCTCTCTTTCTCTTTCTCATCTCTGTGCCTCTGTGTCCCTGTGGTGAAACTCCGCGGTTAAACGCGCAGACCTTCCAGCGACACGACGGCTCCGCGTTCCACCGACTCCGCGGCCGCGTTGCACATGCCGACCGACCACCGGCCGTCCATCGCCGTCGCTCGCGGCGTGCGGCCCGTGCGGACCACGTCGACCATCATCGCCATTTCATCTTCGAGCTCGAACACTTCTCCGCTATTGCGCTCGATACGCACGTCGTGCACGGTCTCGCCGTCGAAGTGTTTCAGGAAATGCGTCGGGTGCAGCGTCCGGTCGAGCGCCCCGCTCCAGCCGGCCCACACGGCCCCCTTCGTGCCGGTCACCTTCACGGTCTGATGATGTTCGAACGCGGCCAGCGTCTGCGTCACCACGGCGTACGCGCCTTGCGGGAAGTGCATGATCGCCGAGAAGTTGTCTTGCAACTCCGGATGATCCGGCTGCCGCGAATTGGCCCGGGCATAAACGTGCGTCGGCTCGCCGACCGCCGCCAAGTACCACCGGGCCAGATCGAAAAAATGGATCGGCTCTTCCAAGATCCAGTTCCCCACGCGGCTGATGTCGTACCGCCAACCGCCGGCCCCCAATCGATACGGCTTCCGCGACAGCTCGACCAGCGCGTAAAGCGGCGTGCCGACTCCGCCGGCGTCGATGATCTCCTTGACCCTGCCCCACAAGCTCGACATCCGCAACTCGTGCCCGATGGCGATGGTCTTGCCGGCGGCATCCGCGGCGGCGCGGAGTTGATCGCACTCGGCGACGGTCACGGCCATCGGCTTCTCGAGCAACAAATGCTTGCCGCTCGCCAGCACCCCGCAACCGATCTCGCAGTGCAAGTAGCTCGGCGTGACGACGTCGACGACGTCTAAATCATTTCGAGCGAGCAATTCACGATAGTCGCCGACGATCTCGACGCCCGGATGAGCGGCCCGCGCCGCGGCCTGCGACTCGGCCGACCGCGCGGCGATGGCGACGAGCTCGGCATCGACGGTCTTCGCAATCGCCCCGGCATGAAAAGCGCCCCAAGCCCCGTAGCCGATCAACCCAAACCGAACCTTACTCACGGGCAACTCCTGCAAACACATTAGGGGACTTTGGGGACGGGGAAAATGCGACTGGGGAGACAGGAGGAGAAGGAAAAGGGATACGGAATTTCAGCCTATTCAGCAGTCAGCCGTCTGTATTTCTGTTCCGTCCCCCCAGTCTCCTCTGCCTGTCCCCTCAGTCCTCTTTTTCTTCAATTCGCAGCATCCACACTTCGCGGCTGCGAACGGCGGGGCGGATTTCGCCGCTCGCCGTGACGTAGCCGCCGTGCCATTTTACGATCGGCGTGGCGACGGGGACGAACGGGGCTTCGCCGATGCGTTCCCATTTGTCGGCCGCGGTGTCGTAGGTGTAGACGCTTTTCGGAAAGCCGGGATGATCCTGCGGCGGACGGTGCCCGAGGCGCGAGCCGTCGTCGCCGCCGAAGACGATGATTTTCGTGCCGTCGACGACGGCCGGCGTCGGCGCGGCGACGATGCCCGTCGGGGCCGAAGCGATTTTCTTCCAGCCCCGGCCCGGCGTGTAGCAGAACGAATCGTTCTGATAGGCCCGAATCGACTTTCCTTCGGGCCCGATCCAGAGATCGGTTCCGCCCGACAGGTAAAACTTCCCGTCGACCGCGGCGGTCACGGCCAGCATCCGAGCATTGCCCGGCCACGGCTCCAAGACTTGCCAACCGGCTTCGAGATTCTTTAAATCCAACGACCAGAAGGTCCGCATCGTCCGCACGTCGTCCGGCTTGGCGAGCCCGCCGGCCACGTAGATCACGCTCCCGATTTGGGCTCCGGTCATGTAAGCGTTCGGCGCAGGCAGCTTTGGCAAATCGCGCGTGGTGAGCTTGTCGCCGTCGAGACTCAGCAGAAAGACGTCGGTCAGATGCTCGGTCGCCGTCGCCCCGCCGATGCAGAGCAAACCTTCATCGGTCGAGATGGACACGCCGTACCCGACGGCCCGCGCGTCGGGCAACTTGCCAATCTTCCGCCACGCGCTCTTCGGATCGTCGAGCACAAAGGCGTCGCGATACCAAACCTTGGTCCCACCCTCCCAGACTTTCTTCCCGGGGAAGTTTGTGCCGCCGTAGAGGACGAGTTTGTTGTTGATGGTGCCGACGAACTGCCCGGCAAAGCCTTGCGGGTCGTTGAGGTCGGGGAGGCGCTGCCATTTCATTGGGAACTCGATCCTCTGATACGCTTTGAGTTGGTCGCGGCGAAGAGCTTCCAGTGCGTCTTCAATCGCGGCCATTTTGTTTTGTTCGGCACCAGCGTCGTTGAGCCTGTCCCTTTCCTTGATGACCGCAGAATAAAGTTGTCGGCGATTGCGATCATCGGCCGCAGTCTGGAATAGCTGTCGTTGAATCTTCTCTGACAACCGCACGCTCACAATGTACGGCTCTTCCCCCGCCGTCCAATGCCCGTACGTCGTCGTCACCACCGTGCCGTCGGGCAGGACTTCGACCGGAGGGTACGCGCAATCGGCTCCCTTCGTGTTGTCCATCAACCGCAGGCGGTACAAGCCTTCGCCGCCGTTGACCAAGTCGTCGTACGTGCCGACCCACGCGACCCAGTCCCCCGGCGTCGGGCTTCCTTTGAGCTGATCGCGGAACGTGATGAAGAGCTTGCCGTCTTTCAGGTACGCGCAGGTGTGGCGATCGCCCGTCAGCGCGGCCGGCACTTCGCGCGGTTCGCTCCAGGTGGCTCCTTCGTCGTTCGAGAAGATGATAAACGACCGCAGCTTGCGGGCATTTTCACGCAAGAGCACGGCGAGTTGCTTACCGTCGGGAGAGCGAACCATGCCCGGCTCGCAAAGATGGGCCACGTCGTGCGTCGCGATCGGCTCGGGCTTGCTCCAAGTGAGCCCGCCGTCGGACGAAATAATCTTATAAACCACGAACTTGGGCTTAGGCCGCTCGGCGCGTTTCTGAACGCTCCCCTCTCCCCTTGCGGGAGAGGGGGCGGGGGTGAGGGGTTTCTTCGTCAGGTACCGGCCGTCGTCGTGAAAGAGGGCCATGTAGTCGCCGTTCTGCAAGCGTGTGCAACTGGCGCAGGCCACGATGCCGCCGAAGTCGCCGATCGGCGCCAGTTCGCTCCACGTCGCGCCGTCGTCTTCGCTCACCGCTTGGCGGATCGGGTACAGGCCCGAGAACATAATGAGCCGCTTCTTGCCGGCTTGGTCAATCGTGCGATAGAGCGTCGGCACCTCTTGGCTCGTGGCCCAACTCGCGGGCACCGGCAACCGTTCGCTCCACGTGAGCCCGCCGTCGGTGCTCCGCTTCATGACGATCCCGCCCCGCCCGTGCCCCTTCGGGTAGACGATAATCATCGTCCGGCCGTCTTCGAGCAGCACCGTGGTCGGGTGCCCTAGATACTGCCCGGCCTCGCGATCGACGGTGACCTGCAGTTCCTTGCGGCCCGACAAATCGAACTGCGGAACGGAAAACGGCGCGGCGGCGGGCTTCTCTTGTGCCGTGACGATCGCCGGAACAAGCCCGACGAGCAAAGCGCCGATCCACCGAATATGGTGCCGCATAGAAAGCTTCTCCGGTATCATTTTCCGCACGCTCTTTCCGATGAATGGAACCACAGAGGCACAGAGCAGAAGGAATTTGAAACCGCAGATGGACGCAGATGCACGCAGATATGAGAAAAACGAGAAGAGCGAGTTTTGAGGCTCCATTCTCTTGCCTTCATCTGCGTTTATCAGCGTTCATCTGTGGTTCATTTTCTCTCTCCTCTCTGTGTCCCTGCGCCTCTGTGGTTCCCTATCCGTGGTTCAAATGTCCGCCGAACCGCACCCGAACGCAAGACTCCGGAATACATAATGACCGCGATGGATTTGACCATTCTTTGTCTCACGGCCGCCGTCGGGGCGGGCATCAATGCCGTGGCCGGCGGCGGGACGTTGCTCACGTTTCCCGCGCTGATCGGCATCCTCTCGAAGCACTATGAGCCCGACGTCGCCAAGGTCTGGGCCAACGGCACCAGCACGGTCGCCCTCTTTCCCGCGACGCTCGCCGCTTCGTGGGGGCTGCGGCGCGAGTTCGTCACGTACGGACATTGGGCGAAGAAACTGATTCCGCCGAGCATCATCGGCGGCGTCCTCGGCACGCTCTTGGTCACGGAGTTTCCCGAAAAGATTTTCGCCGCGTTGGTACCGTACCTGATTCTCATGGCGGCCTCGCTCTTCGCGCTACAGCCGGTGATCGCGCGGACGATGGGGATCGGTAAAGCTCACGAGGAACCGCACGGGCGGACCGTCGTCGGCGTCGTGATCTTTCAATTCATCGTCGGCGTGTACGGCGGCTACTTCGGCGCAGGCATCGGCATCTTGATGCTGTCGGCCTTGGCGATGATGGGGATGAGCGACATCCACGGCATGAACGCGCTCAAAGGATTGCTGGCCGGCTGCGTCAACGGGGCCTCGGTCGCCGTGTGGCTCTCGCGCGGCAAGATCGAATGGCGACTCGCGATCCCGATGGCGATCTTCGGCCGCCTGGGCGCATTCCTGGCCGCGACCTATTCGCGCCGGCTGCCGAAGGCCGTCATCCGCTGGTTCGTGATCTGCATCGGCTTCACGCTCGCGGCGTATTACTTTTTGTCGGGGTAGGGAGCTTGGAGCTTGGAGCCAGGAGTTGGGAGCCAGGAGTTGGGAGCCGGGCACCCTGCCGCGTGCGATCGATCGCGACGAGGCAAGTTCCGGGTCGGTTCGGCCGTCACGAGCCTCGACCACCGGCTCATCGCTCGCAACCCTCCGCGTTCCCGGACCACCGGTAGCGCCGGACGCCGCTCACGCCGTCTCCAGTCTCCAGTCTCCAGTCTCCAAGCTCTAAGCTCTAGGCTCTTTCCAGCACTGCCGGCACTCGGCTGGGCTTGGTCCCCCCTCGCCGGCTGCGGTATCATTCCGACCGCGCCGGACTTCCGGCGTCGCGTGGGCTACGGAACGGCCTGCGCGTCCTCCCGCCGCACGGATGCGTCATGACCCCGTCGCTTCGCCTTGCACTCGTCGTTCACAATCATCAGCCGATCGGAAATTTCGACGGCGTCGTCGAAGAGGCGTATCGCGACAGCTACTTGCCGCTGTTGGAAGCGTTGGCCAAACGGCGCTCGTTGCGATTGACGCTCCACTTGAGCGGCTCGCTCTACGACTGGCTCGAAGAGCGGCATCCGGAATATCTCGAACAAGTCGCCGCCCTGCATCGCCGCGGCCGGTTGCAGATTCTCGGCGGCGGTTATTACGAACCGATTCTGCCGATGCTGCCGCGACGCGATCGGCTCGCGCAGATTCGCCTCTTCTCGGAGAAGCTGGCCGCCCGCTTCGGCGCGCCGCCGCGCGGGATGTGGCTCGCCGAACGCGTCTGGGAACAACAACTCGCCGGCGATCTCGCCGCCGCGGGCATTCAGCATACGGTCGTCGACGACTACCACTTCCGCAACGCCGGTCTCGTGCCCGAGCAGCTGCGCGGCTATTACCTCACGGAAGACGAAGGCCGGCTGATCGCGCTGTTTCCCGGCAACGAACGGCTGCGGTATCTGATTCCCTTCGCCCCGCCGGAAGAAGCGATCGACTACTTGCGGTCCGTCGCTGAAGCCCAGCCGGGTGCGACGCTCGTCTTCGCCGACGACGGCGAGAAGTTCGGTTCGTGGCCGGGCATGCGCGAGCACTGCCATACGCACGGTTGGCTCGATCGGTTCTTCACGCTCTTGGAAAACGAGCCTTGGATTCAAACCACGACGCTGGAAGAAACGTGCGCCACGGTCGAACCGCTCGGCAAAATCTACCTGCCGGATTCGAGCTACCGCGAAATGGGGCAATGGTCGAGCCTCGCCGGATCGACGGCCGTCGCCGCCCGCGGCAATCATGTCGAAGCGGATGCCCGCGATGCCAATGCACACGAAGGGGAACTGCGTCGCACGCCCGGAACTTGGCGGAATTTTCTGGTGAAGTATCCCGAGGCCGGCGAGATGCACGCCCGGATGCTGATGGTGAGCGATCGCGTAGAACGGGCCGCCGCGGCAGGCTACCCGGAACCGATCATCACCGCCGCGCGACGCGAACTCTATCGGGCTCAATGCAACTGCGCGTACTGGCACGGCACGTTCGGCGGCGTGTACTACTCGCACCTACGGCAGGCGATCTTCCGCCACCTGATTCGGGCTGACGACATTCTCGACCGCACGGCCGACCGGCCGGAAGCTTGGGCCGAGGTGAGCGTGCGCGATCACAACCTCGATGCGAAGC
Organism: Planctomycetota bacterium; assembly: GCA_017303535.1. Taxonomy (GTDB): domain Bacteria; phylum Planctomycetota; class Planctomycetia; order Pirellulales; family PNKZ01; genus PNKZ01. Next base: position 2,561 of record JAFLCO010000106.1, on the reverse strand, counting down.
CGGAAGTTTGCTTGGCCGGCGATCAACTCGTCGGCTTCTTCGCGCCGCACGCCGGCGGATCGCTGTATGAGCTGGATCTGCGGCACGCGGCGCGGAACGTATTGGCCGTCCTGGCGCGGCGCCATGAGTCGTTTCATGAAGGCGACGCGGCGGTATCGCCCGACGTCGCAGCGCGGCGCTCGTTCGTCGAACATTTTTACGACCAACCGCCGGCGCTGGCCGATGTTGCGGCAGGGCGAGCCCAGGACTTGGGCGACTTCGCCACGGGCCGCTTTCAGTTCCAAGTGCAGCAAACGCCGACTGCGGCCCGGGTGCGGATGCAGCGCGAAGCGGCGGTCGCCGGGCATCTGGTCAAGCTGACCAAGACGTTTACGCTCGCCGCCGGTTCGCACGAGATTGTTTGCGAGTACCTGCTGGAGAACCTGCCCGCCTATCGCAATTGGCACTTCGCCGTCGAGCTGAACCTGGCGGGCTTCGCCGGTGCCGGGCGCGGCTACATTCAACAGCCCCGACAGGCCGATCGCACGGAAGGCCGGCGACTCGGCGGGCTCGCGACGCCGCTGGAGTTTCCGAACCTGCAGGCTTGCGAACTGGTCGACGAAGGGCTCGGCGTGCGGATTGGTTTTCAGGCGTCGCGGGCCGCGGCGCTGGCGATCTTTCCGGTGGCGGCCGTGCATCGCTCGCAAGTCGGGCTCGAGGCGACGCAGCAGGCGGTGTGTGCCGTCGCGCAGTGGCTCGTGAAGGCCGATGCTCAAGGCCGTTGGGGACTGACGCTCTCGCTGCCGGTGCACGCCGTGCCGGAGCGACGCCTGCGCGACGACGCCGGCCTGCCGCTACGGCCGGACCTCGGCGACGTCGCCCCGCAGTTGGAATTCCCCGCCGCGCGCGTGATCACCGAAACGCAAACCGTCCGCGGCGAACCGGAAGTGCGGCGCCGCACGACGCGCCGGTTGAAGAAGGCGGGCTGAAAGCGTGATGGCGACGCGTTGGATAGGACCCCAGGGACTGCCGTCCCTGGGCTTTACTTAGTCTGCACTGATGTCTGACTACTGACGTCTGACGTCTATCCGAGAAACATTCCCGCCAACGACGCATTAATCAGCGTGGCGAGGAAGCCGCAGAGGAGTGCGCGGCCGCCGAGGGCTGCGAGGTCCGCGCGTCGGGTCGGGGCGAGCGAGCCGATGCCGCCGAGTTGGATGCCGATCGACGAGATGTTGGCGAAGCCGGTGAGTGCGTAGGTCGCGAGGACGAGACCGCCGTGTGAGATGACGCCGGCGTAACCCCCTGCGGCTTCCGGAGAGGTGAGCTTCGCATAGGCCACGAATTCGTTGGTCACCAGCTTCGTGCCGAGCAAGTCGGCGATCATCCGGGCATCGGCGACATCGCAGCCCATCAGCAGGGCCACGGGATAGAACAGAGCCGAAAAGATCGAAGTGAGCGACATGCTGCGCTCGGTCCAGCCGAGTTCATACGGCAGGCCCAGCAAGTAGTTGATCAGCGCGATGAAGGCGAGGAACGCAATGATCATCGCCGCAACGTTCAGGGCCAAATAAAGCCCGTCGCTCGCGCCGCCGGCCGCGGCATCGACGGCGTTGGAATGCAGCTTCTCCGACTTGATGTTGGCCCGTCCGTGCGTCTCGGGCACTTCAGTTTCCGGCAGCATGAGCTTGCTGAGGTACAAGCCGCACGGCGCGGCCATCAGACTCGTGGCCAAGATCGCCACGGGATCCGCTCCCATCCGGATGTACACGGCCATCACGCCGCCGGAGATCGTGGCCATGCCGCCGACCATCATCGCCAAGAGTTCCGACCGCGTCATACGCGGCACGTACGGTTTGACGATCAGCGGCGCTTCGGTCTGGCCCATAAAGACGTTGGCGACCGACGAAAGCGACTCCGCGCCGCTGGTCCCCATCATGTGCATCATCGCGCGGGCCATGATGCGGACGATGAATTGCAGGATGCCGAAGTAATAAAGCACGGTGAAAAACGACGAGACGAAGATGATGGTCGGCAGCGCCGTGAAGGCGAAGATGAATCCGTTGTTCGGGCCGAGGGCTTTATCCATCGTGGCCCGATCACTCAGTTTGCCGAACACAAACTCGGAGCCGACGTTCGTGAAGCCGAGAAACTTGGTAACGACCGAGGCCACGCCGTTGATTGCTTCATAGCCTGGATTGATCCACTTCAGCGGTTCGCCGGATTCGTCGGTCGTCGTTTGCAGCGTGACGACGTGCCGCAGATAGGTCGTCGTCGGCATCTCGATCGGTTTTGCGGGAATCGCGAACTTCAAAACCAAGAAGGCAAACACGAATTGAAGCCCGATGCCCCAAAGGATCGTTCTCACGCGCACGGCCCGAAGGTTCGCGGAGCAGGCGGCGATGACGGCGATGAAGCAACCGATGCCGAGCGCGGCCCGCACGTGCCGGCCGAGCGACTCGTGAGCGACCGTCACGAAGGCGGCGACCGCGACGACGCTGTCCATGCGCTCATGCAGTACGCGCATCACAACGGTCACCCCCTGATCGATGCGGAAATAGACCCAGTGGCGTTCTACCCGC
>JAFLCO010000105.1 GCA_017303535.1 Planctomycetota bacterium | reverse complement strand
GATCGTCGGCCGAGGCGACCGAGATCAGCGAGCAACAGACGAACAACGCCGACCAAAAGCGAGTGACCTTCATGACGAGCCCCCGTGTGCGAACTGCGGTGTACGGCGATACGATCGACGCCGCACGAGAGCGGCGATTATGAATCACGGCCGGAAGCTGCTGCTCGAGCGGTGCACCATGCGTGCGGCGCGTCGCGAGCGCGGCTTCTATCTATCGCTTTCGGCCGGCCGACGGCGCGGGGTTGAGAAACTCTTCCGCTTCTGACGAGAATGCGGCGCAGCGACGCCGATGAAAAGACGTGCTTGCAGTGCTATGCGATATCGCGCGGCGGCGTGAGGAAGCTGCGATAGCGGGCCGCGTCGCCTTGCACGACGAACACGACGAGCCGATCGTCTTCGCGCCAGGCACCCAGCGACGAACCGCCGGTGCTTACGGGAGCATGCGTCGGTTCGGTCGGCAGCGAAGTGATGACGGGGGCTCGGCTGAAGACCTCGGCCCGTAGAACGTACATCACGGCCCGCGGTTCGGCCTCGGCGGCAAGCTCGTAAGCGACGCCCGGCCGGCCGAGCAACTGGCCGTCGAGCTTGCGCCAGCGAGGCGTTGCGCGGAGCGAGACGATCGCCGGGCTCAGCGGAAATTCGGCCGGCGGCGATGTTCGCGTGACGGGCAACGCGGCGTCGCGCACCGCTTCCGGAGAGTTGTTAAACGCCAAGGCCTGGTGCAATACGTCTTCCAGCGTGAGCAGCGGACGCTGCCGCCCCTGCCACCAGGCGAAGAGCCCGAAACCGGCGGCCGTGGTCGCCGCGGCCGATCCGCAAGCGGCCAGCCAACCACGCCGCGATAATATCGGGCGACGCTCGGCTTCAACGACCGACTCCGACTTGGCAAGCTCGACGGACGCCGGCGGCAACGCACCGGCTTCCGCCTCGGCGATCGCCAGGAGTACCTTCTCGAGCGACCCGGCAGGCACCGGCACTTCGGCCATTCCGCGAGCGACGGCGGCGTCGAAGGCCTGCGACCGACGAAGATACTCGCGCGCCGTAGAGTCCAAGGCGTCCGGCTTGCCGAGCAACGCCTCGGCGTCGGCTTGGGCGATCACGCCCGAGCGAACAAACTGTGCGATTTCATCGACATGATTCGTACGAGAGCCGGGGCGGCAAAGATCGGCGGCCAGATAAGGCCGGGCGGCGGGCAGGAGTTCGCGTGGATCCATCACTGCAGGGCTTTCGTCGAGTCGCGCCGCCGCTTGCGTCGCGAGTGGTTCACAAGGAGCGGACCGCCATCCGCTTGTTGGTAAGTTGTCAGTTCAGTTGCCAGGAGCCAGGGATTCCTTTGTGGCGACTTTCGTTATACGACGATCGTTTTCGGTACAGGCTCGGTTGTTGTTTTTGCGAGTTCCACTTTCGGAGCCAATTGTTTCGGGGCGAGCAGCTCGTGCAGCCGGCGCTTCGCGCGGGCCAGCCGGCTCATCACCGTGCCGATCGGCAGTTCTAGGGCTTCGGCAATCTCGCGGTAGGCCAACTCCTCGAAGTAAAACATCACGAGCACTTCTCGGCTCTCGGCCGGGAGTTGGTCGAGGGCCTGTTGCAGTTGCTCGCCGTCGACCACCGGATCGTCCGGCGGCGACGCGGGGATTTTGTCCAGGTCGAGTTCCAAACTTCCCGCCGTCGACGGGCGCCGCTTCCGCAACTGTTTCCAGAACAGGTTGCGAAGGATCGATGCCAGCCAGCCGCGGGCGGCGTCGGCCTCGCGCAGTTGAGCGAGGTTGCGATGGGCCGCGAGAAACGTTTGCTGCACAAGGTCCTCGGCATCGGCCGTCGAACCGGTCAGCCGGTAGGCGACGCGGTAGACGAAGTCGTGATGCTCCGTAACCAGGCGCGTGATGTCCGCACTTGTCGGGCGGTCCAAAGCAGCGTTCCTCAAGCTCTTAGAGTCCGTGGCAGGGCCCATTATTCCCGAATTCGCGTGACACGCCTAGAAATTGCCGCGAACGTGACGAATGCGCCGCCACGCACAGGCTGTTCCAGTCGTTTCACCGGGGATTTCATGCCTCGGCCACTAGTCATTTCTACGGTGCCGGCATAGACTGTCCGGCGATTCGAGGCCCACCTCTTCGAGTGGCCGGAAGCCGAATACCCGACGGGCAAGCCTGCTTGGTATTCGCCGGCGCGGGGAAATGATTCGCCGCCAAAGCGCGGAAGTGGGCCGCGAACGACACTTTGACGTCAAAAATTTTGGCAGGCGGCCAAAGATTTTGCCGCAATCGTGGAATAAATCCCCGGGCGTCGGGGACTACTTATACGGCCGACCGTTGCAGGATGGACCTGGAGCGTTTCGTCGGTCGGTGTTTGACATGTCGAAAGGTTATGAAAATGAAGAAGCTCGCTTTGCTGGCCCTGTTGATCTGCGTCGGTGTTGTTGGTTGCGAAGACAAGAAGCCGGCCACCGGCAGCGGCGCTGGCAGCGCTGCCCCGACGGCCACCGGCACGAAGTAGTTTGCTAACCGGCTTTCTGGCCGGACCGGCTCGCCTGGCGTTTTCGTAGGGCTGAGCACGGGCATGAAATAGAGACGGGCGAGCGATTCTGCAGAATCGCTCGCCCGTTTTCTTTTGCGCTGTGGTCGCCGCGATACCTATCACGCTGCGCGTTTACGCGGCGGCGTCGGCGAGGCCACGACCGGCGTTGCGGCAGGCTCGGCCTTGCCGTCGGTCGCAGCCGGCGCACTGGCCTGCTGCGGGCTCAATTGGGCCAGGGCCCGCAGCGTCCGCTCTTCGAGTTCGGCGAGCATCCGCAGCACTTCGTCCTGCCGCGATTCCAAGTCGGCCAGCAGATCGGCTTTCGACGGCACGGCCGGTTGCGACGGGTCGGCGGACATCGGGGCGGCTCCGTAATTCAAAATGTGGCCAGTCCGGGCGAAGCGGAACGCCGGCCGCCCACGTTCAGCATCGGACGGCCTGCGGCGCGGGATGGAATGATTCCGCCGCCGGGGCAGAACTGCGGCAAACTGGGAAAATGCCGTAGAAAGTCCGGCTGCCGGCGTTGAATCGCTTGCTGCTCGCGGACCCTGTTGCTGCGGGTGGCTGGGGCCCAATTGAATTAACACTGCGGAGCGGTATCCCAGTAACTGGGCCTTCGCCTCCGGCTCCAGACCCAGCCACCCCGGCCCGGCGAACATTCCACTCGCGAGGTGGACACGGTTTTGCCGATGGGTTAAGCTAGTCGTTCGTTTTTGAACCAAACCGTTCCCGTATAAGGTGTTGTACCTTCCAAGACGACAACGTTGCACTCGCGTGGCGTTGGGTACGATCCAGAGGCAAAAGGAGAATTGAGTGGTTAAGCTGACCGTTCGCGATAAAGAATCGATTCAAGAAGCCGTTCGCCGTTTCCGCAAGCTGGTCGAACGCAGCGGCATCAAAAAAGAAATGCGCCGCAAAGAGTACTACGAGAAGCCGAGCGAAACCCGCCGTCGCGCTCGCCTCCGTTCGGAACGCCGCGCTCGTCGCTCCGTGTTGGGCTAAAAGAGCCGCCGGACTTTGTTACGTAAGATCTTCGCTTAGCCCGGTCGGCCACGACTGGTATGTGAGCGCCGCGTGGCCGCGGCCGCTAAGCAGATTGCTGGGTGCCTGGGGCATAGCGTAGCGGTGCCCCAGTTGCTGAGCTTTCGCGTAATGAGCTCTTTCGTACCGGGCCTTCGCGAGTACGCTCCAGGCCCAGCCACCCGAGGCGACAACTGTGTTGCGCTCGTTTAGTTCTTGCTCAGCGAGAACACCGGCAAGAGCAGCGCCAGGCCGATCGTGCCGACGATCACGCCCATCAGGCAGATGAGGATCGGCTCGATCATGCCGGTCGCCGTTTTGATCGACGACTCGACTTCGTTGTCGTAGTAGTTGCTCACCTTCTCCAGCACGCTGCCGAGCCGCGCCGTTTGTTCGCCGGCCGAAATCATCTGCACGATCGTCGGCGGGAAGAGCGTGTTGCCGCGCAGCGCGTCGCAGATTTCGTTCCCCTGCATGACTTGCTCATGCACGTGCAGCCAGAGCTTCTCGTAGAGATAGTTGCCGGAAACTTCGGCCGTGAGCTTCAGGGCGTCGAGCACTTGCAGGCCGCAGTTGAGCATCGTGCCGAGCGTACGTAGCGACCGGCTGATCACGACCTTGCGGGCCACGGTGCCGACGATCGGCGCGTTGACCAAGCAGGCGTCGATCGCCTGCCGTCCGCGCGGCGTGCGCTTCGCGTAGATGAAGCACGCGATCGCCAGCAACCCGCCGATGAGCCACCAATGCCAATGGTGCAGCAGCACGTCGCTGGCGGCCATGCTCCACCGCGTCGGCGCGGGAAGCTTCAGCCCTTTCTTGGCGAACAGCGGCGTGAACTTCGGCAGGATGAACGTGAGCAGGAAGATCGTCACGCCGATCGCCACCGTGGCCATCACGGCCGGGTAGGCGAGCGCCGATTTCACCTTGCTCCGCATTTCCATTTCTTTGCGGAGATACGTGGCGACCCGTTCCAGCATTTCGCTGAGCGTACCGGTCGCCTCGCCGACTTTGATCATCGAGACGAACGTCTTGTCGAAATACTTCGGGTGCTTGGCCAAGGCCGCGGAGAAATCGCCGCCGGCTTCGACCGCTTCGCGAAGTTCGACGAGCACACGCCGCAGCGTCGGATTGGCTTCTTGCTCCAGGATGCCTTGCAAGGCCGCCGAGAGCGTGATGCCCGTGTCGACCATGATGGCCAACTGGTTCGTCAGGTAGATGATGTCGGCGCGGCGCACGCCCGGCGCGAGGAGGCTGACGCCGGCGTCCTCGTCGATTTCTAAAACCGCCAGCCCGTCGCGCCGCAACTGCTGCACCGCGTCTTCCTGCGTCGACGCCTCGACCGTCCCCTCGTGCTCTTTGCCGAGAGTGTCGCGGGCCCGATATTGAAAGACGGCGGCCATGGGCAGGGGTCAGTAGTCAGTAGGCAGTGGGCAGTTGAGACTGGTGAAAGTTACGCAGAACTATTTCGCGGTTGCGGCCGGAGCTTGTGCGGGGGCGTGAGTTGCGGGCACTTCAGGCGTTTCGCGAATGTCGCCCGTGATGTGCAGTATTTCTTCGATCGTCGTGATCCCCTCGCGGACTTTGCGGAAGCCGTCTTGTCGCAAGGTGATCATTCCTTTGCGCGAGGCCGCTTCCTGCACCGCGGCGACGGTCGGGTTGTTGACGACGATGTCGCGAATCTCGTCGTCGAGGACAAGCAACTCGTGCACGCCGATACGGCCGCTGTAGCCCGTGTTGCGGCAGTTCTTGCAGCCGACGCCCTTATGGAATTCGTCGATCTCGAAGCCCATCCGTTCGATGGCCTTGCGGACCGTGCGCGGCGGCTCGTAAGCGGCTTTGCACTTCGGGCAGATACGCCGCACCAAACGCTGGGCGAGCACCATGTTGAGCGCGGCGCCGATCAGATACGGCTCCACGCCCATGTTGACCATCCGCGTAATCGCCGAGCAGGCGTCGTTGGTGTGGAGCGTGCTCAGCACCGAGTGACCGGTGAGCGCCGCTTGAATGGCCGTGCGGGCCGTCTCTTCGTCGCGCACTTCGCCGACCATGATCACGTCCGGATCTTGCCGCAGCAGCGTCCGTAGCGCCTTGGAGAACGTCAGGCCGACTCGCTCTTGAATCTGAAACTGGTTGATCAGCGGCAGGTTGTACTCGATCGGGTCTTCGACCGTGCAGACGTTGTTCTCCATCGAGCTGATGCTGTTGAGCATCGCGTAGAGAGTCGTCGATTTACCGCTTCCCGTCGGCCCGGTGACCAAACCGATGCCGTTGGGGGCTTTGATCATCTGCATCAAGCCCGAGAGGATGTCTTCGGAGAAGCCGAGGTCTTCCAGCACCAGCGACACGCTACGCGTATCGAGCACGCGGATGACGGTCTTTTCGCCGCGATTCATCGGAAACGTGCTGCAGCGCAAGTCGATCTTGCGGCCGTCGAGCATGACGTGGATGCGGCCGTCTTGCGGCAAGCGTCGCTCGCTAATATCGAGTCCGGCCATGATTTTGATACGGCTCGTCAGCGCGCTGAGCAGCGTCGAGGGGACTTCAAGCGACTTGTAGAGTTTGCCGTCGATCCGATAGCGCACGCGCACGCACTTTTCGGCCGGCTCGATGTGGATGTCGCTCGCCCCTTCCTTGACGGCGTTGTACAGGATGTAGTTCACGAGCCGGATGACCGGCGACTGGCCGGCGACTTCCTCGATGTCGCTGATGTCTTCGACGGCGTCTTCGATCAGCGTGACGTCGCCCGACTTCGATTCCTCGATGATGTCGTCGATGACGAACACCTTCGAGTTCGGCAACGACGTGATCATCCGGCGAATGTCTTTCGCCGTAGCCACGACCGTCTGCACGCGCATCTTCGCGAGCCGTTCCACCTCTTCGATGAGGAACAGGTTCGACGGCTCCGACATCGCCAACGTGAGTACGCCGCGCACGGCGAACAGCGGCATCACCAGATTGTTTTCGATAAAGTCGCGCGGCAGTAGGTCGGCGCACTTTTGATCGCACAGCCGTAGCTCAAGCCGGGCGAACGGCACGCCGAATTCATGCGCGATGCACTCGGCGATCTGATCTTCGCTGCACGCCGCCGTTTCGACCAGAATTTCACCCAGTAGCTTGCCGCGGGCGTCTTTCTTCTGCTGGTCGAGCGCCGCGCGGAGCGAATCTTCCGTCAGGTAGCCCTGGCGAACGAGCAAGTCGCCCAGTTTGAACGGAGCGCCGTGTGAGGAAGATGCGTCGTACGACATGCGGCGGCTCGCTACCGATTGATCCGGTCGTGTGGTGTTAGCGGAAGCTCTTTACGGCGTCGATCACGCTGTCGAACACTTCCAACTGCTGATCGAGCCGGGTGATTTCCATAATCTTGCGGTTCACGGCGCTGGCGACGCTGATCTTCAAGTCGCCGCCGAGCGCGCGGAGTTGTTCTTGTACGTTCACGAGCGCCGTCAGGCCGGCGCTGTCGATTTGTTCGACGTTGTCGATGTCGAGCACCATTTGCACGCGCTCGACCGTGCGTAGCCAGTTTTCAAACCGGTCGGCCTGCTCGCGCCCCAGGTCTTGCGGAGCGTGCACGACCATGCAATCGCCGAAGATTTCCGTCGTGGGATTCATCAGACGCTCGCGGCTAACGTGGTTTCGACGATCTGCAACACTTCCCGCGGGCTGAACGGCTTGCCGATCACGCCGAGCACGCCGTAGTCGCGCCGCAGATCTTCGATCGGCAGCTCGAAGCCCTTGCCGGTGAGCAATAGAAACGGCACGTCTCGCGTACGTTCGTCCTCGCGCAACTTGCGCACGAGTTCGAGCCCGCCCATCCGCGGCATTTGGCAATCGGAAATGATCATGTCGGGCAGCTCGCGCTGAATCGCTTCAAGCGCGGCTTGACCGTCGGGGTAGGTCGTCACACGGTAGCCTGCGCGCGTGAGCTTGATCTCCGCGGCGCGGAGGATCGTCACGTCATCGTCACAGAGGAGAATGTGTTTCATCGCGGAGAGCGACCTTTCTTAAGAGGCGCGGGCCACGTGGGGGATGGAGATGCAGAACGTGCTGCCGACGCCGAGCTTGCTCCGGACGGTGAGCTTGCCGCCGTGCACGTCTTCAATGATGTGCTTGGCCAGCGCCAGCCCCAGGCCGGTGCCTGCGGCCATGTTCTTGTCTTTATCGACACGGTAGAACTTCTCGAAGATTTTGACGCAGTCTTCTTCGCTCAGACCGACGCCGGTGTCTTCCACTTCGATGAGCAGTTCCTGATCGGCCAAGCGGCTGCGGAGCGTCACGCGTCCGCCGTCGGGCGTGTATTTCACGGCATTGGAGAGCAGATTGATCACGGCTTGCGACATCATGTCGCGATCGACCAGCGCACCGAGGTACAGCGGGCTCAAGTCGGACACGAGCTTAATGTGCTTGGCCTCGGCCGTCGGCTGCACCACGCCGGCAGCTTCGGCGAGAATGTCGTTGATGCTGCGGCTTTGCTTGCTCACCTTCACCACGCCGGCTTCGATCCGGGCAATGTTCAGCAGGTTGTCGATGAGCCGTTGCAGGCGGTCGGTCTGGCCGTTGATGACGCCGAGGAATTCCTCACGCTCGGCTTCGCTCTCGGCGTCGCCGTCGGCGAGCAACTCGACGTAGGCCTTGATGCCGGCCAGCGGCGCTTTCATCTCGTGGCTGGCCGACGAGACGAACTCGGCGTGCTGCTTCTGCATCGAGTGCTCGACGCTGACGTCGCGCAACACGACGAGTGCTCCGCCGGAATCGGGGCCTTTGTCCGTGGCGGGCAACTTCCCTACGGTCGCCCGGTACCAGCGGCGATGGCCCGTGTTGTCTTCGAGTTCGAGATCGTCTGTCCGTACGGTTGCCACGGCCCGGCGGCGAACGTCGTAGATTAGGTTGGTCAATCGTTCGTTGCCGATGACTCGCGGCAGGCTGCGACGTTCGGTTCCTTCGGCGCGAATCTTGAGGAGCGATTCGGCGTCGGGGTTGGCCAGCACGATTTCATCGTAGGCGTTGAGCGCCAGCACCGGCACGCCGATATTGGCCAGCACCGATTCCATCCACTCCGCTTGCGAACTCGCGCGCTGCAGTCGGATTTCGGCCGAGGCCTTCGCGCTTTCCAGCACGAGTTTGCGGTCTTGGCTCGTGGAGATGTATTCGAAGATTCGTTCGAGCGGCTTTTTCCACGGCGATGCGTGATGGATTCGCGGGTACGAATCGTTCGGAGCGATGCCGCTGCCGGTTTCTGCTTGATGGAGCAGTTGTTCGAGAAATCGTCGGGCGACGACGTGCTCGCGGCGTTCGCGTTGGACGACGAACAACTGCCACGCGGCCGCGCCGAGCATGATGCCCGCGGTGATCGCGGCGAACGTCACCAAGCCGCCGTCGTGGGCATCGCGCAGCGCCAGCCAACCGGTGCCGACGGTAACGCCGACGGCCAGCAGGAAGAACCCGAGCGTGATTTGCCGAGCCAAGTTCATGACGCAAGCGTTCGCAAAGCGGCCGCGCCCCTCGTCGCCTCGACGTTCGACGAACGTCGCTGGAGGGGCGAGGCTCCGCAGCGTCGCTTAGCGTCGGACGGCGTAACGGCCGTCGAGCCGGGCGGCTTGGCGTAAATACCACTGGGCCGAGTCGGTTTTTCCGGATCGGTCGAGCGCGGAACCCAGAAGAAAATAGGTTAGCGCTTGGGAGTTGTCCAAAGACAACGATTGTTGCAGCGCCGCCTCCGCCTCCGCATACCTCTGCAGCCGTAAGGCTGCTGTGCCATGTAAGCGATGCAGCCCGGCCGATTGTGGGAATTGTGCCGTGCCGGCTAGCGCGATTTCGCGCGCTAATTCCAGTTGTTCCGTTTGTACGGCTTTTAACGCGGCGTCAGTATAAAACTTTTGGTTCTTCGGCTCGGCCTCGATCGCGGCGAAGATTTCCTTCCGCGCGTCGTCGGCTTGTGCGAGTTGTAGCAGTGCCAAACCCCGCTCCATGCGTTGCGCCGCGGTTAGCGGCACGTTCGCGACGGGCGGAACTTCGGCGGCGACCTCTGGCGGCGAAATCTCGACGGTCGCGGACGGCGGCTCCGGCGCGGCTACGGCAACTTCGGCCGCGTCCGCTTCGTAGGCGGCGGCGATGACCGGCGTCGAACCCTCGGGCAGGCCCCGCTCGAGTTCCTCGGCCCGTGCGAAGCAGGCCGCCGCGCGATCCTCGGCGCCCAGCGCCTGGTAGACCAGTCCGCACGCCCGACGAACTTGCGGGTTGTGCGGGTTGCGGATGACCATCCGTTCCATCCGCTCGCGAGCCTCGGCGTCGCGGGCGTTTTCCAAATCGATCTCGGCCTGCAGAATGTTGGCCTCGATGTGCTTCGGCTCCTTCGCCAGGAACTGAGCCAAGGCACGCTGGAACGATCGCACGTCGGTCGTTTCACGCGAGGCGAGCAACCGCTCGAAGGCCGGGCTCGTCGGACGCGGGACTGACGAGATCTCTGTGATCTCTGTGATCGTTTCGGCCGACGGAACTTCGGGCTCTTGCAGCGCGGCGGCCGTTGCCGTCGCCGGCGCGCCGGCCTCTTGCAGCACCACGGGAACGGTCGGCGGTTCGGCTTTCGCCGAAGCGTCGCTCACCATGGCCGTCGCGTCGGTTTGTTGAAGTTGCGATTGCACGAGTTCAAATGCTTGCGCGTAACGCGTCTCTTCGGGCGCGAGTTGTGTCGCCAGTTGAAAGAAGTGCAGCGCTTCCGACGATTGATGATCGGCCTCGAGCGCCATGCCGAGTTTGTACGCGACTTCCGCATCCTGCGGATGATGGCTTACGCCCTGCCGCAAAAACTCGACCGCTTCACTCGGGTGATCTTGTTCGAGTTCCAACTCCGCCGAAAGCAGCAGCGAATCGCGATGGCCGGGCGTGCGCAAGAGCACCTTTTCGAGCGATTCGCGGCAGCCCGTGAAGTCGCCTTGTCGCCAGGCCGTGGCCGCCGCTTCGTACTGGGCTCGATCGCGCTCCATATCGAACCGCGACACGGCTTGTTTGGCCCGCTCTTGGCGGATGGGGCGCAGGTCCGGAGCGCCGGGCGATTCCGGAAGCACGAGCTTGCCGACGTTCCAGCTTGCACAGCCGGAGAGCGTCGCCATAAATCCGACCGCAGCGAGGCGGCGAGCGAACAATAAGGGAAGGCTATTTCTCATGGCGGAATACCTCCGGCTTGGCGACGTCTAAACTTCGGCCCGGAACGCCGGGATCGCGCGGATGTTCGGGCACGGGCACGTCTTCTCGCGCCAACTCTTCCAGCATCCAGGGCGGCATCTCACCGTCGACGACCGGCGCGCCTCCTTCGCCGATCACCGTCTCTACGCCGAGACCTTGCATAACCGGGGCGCCGTCTTGCGAACCGATCTCGTGTAGCGTTCGCACGGCGTCGCGATTGAGCGGATCGTAGTGCACGGCCAACCGCGCGAAGCGCTGAGCCAACACGCGGTTGCCGCTGGCGGCGGCGGCGCGGGCCCGATCGTTGTAGTCGCGGGCCAAGTGCGCCTTACCCACGGGGCTCATGCGATGAAACTTCGCCGCTTCCATTTCCACGGCGTCTTTTTTGTACAGGTTTCCTTCGGCGGCGTTGTCGCCGTCGTAAACGATCCGCGGCGTCAGCAGGATGAGGATTTCGGTCCTCTCGACGTTCTCGGTCTTGTTGCGAAACAGCGGGCCGACGCCGGGCAAGCTTCCCAGGAGCGGCACCTGCGTGCTGTTCGATCGAAGATTCTCCCGCATCAGGCCGCCCAAGATCACGGTGCAGCCGTCGGGGCACATGACGTTCGTCGTCACTTCGGTCAGCGTTTTGTTCGGCAGCGTGAAGCCGCCGTTGACGACGACCTGCCCTTCGGAAAGTTCCGGATGGACTTCGAGGCGAATCAAGCCGTCGCTCGAGATGAACGGCCGGAGCCGCAGTTGAGCCCCGACGTCGAGGAATTCGACGTTCTGCGTCGAGAAGTTCTGCGTGACGGTCGTGCTGATGTAGCCGAGCTTCTGGCCGATCAAGATTTCGGCCTTCTGCTTATTCAAACAGAGCAGCTTCGGCGAGGCGATCACGTTGGCGTCGCCGACCGTTTCCAAAGCGTTGATGAACACGCCGAGGCTGTCGTCGAGAAAGGCGAACTTCAGGCCACCGGTGTCGAATTCGAACTGGCCGACGTTCGCGCCGGTGACGGGGTTCACTTGTCCACCGCCTGCCAACGGCGCCTGCCGCGGGTTGCCCCAACCAAACCGCACGTTCTGCTGATCGCGCAGCACTTGGAAGTCGACGCCGAAGCTATTCGCGTCGTTGAGAATCACGCTGACGATCATCGCTTCGATCGAGACCTGCGCCGGCCGGCGGTCGAGGTCTTTGATCACGGCGTCGATCTGCGCGAGCACGGTTTCGTAATCTTGCACGACGATCGCGTCTTGTTGCGACATGGCGTCGCCGCCCGCCGTAGTGTTGTCGACCGCGATCCCTGTGGCGGCGGGAGTCGAAACGCTGATCTTGCCGACGGTCGGCGAGAGCAGCGGCGTGATCATCGTCGAAAGCTCTTTGGCTGAGATGTAATTGGGGCGATAAACCCGAGTGCCGATGCGATCTTGGGCCCGTTCCATGGCGGCGAAATCTTCGGCGGTGCCGATGTAGACGAAGCCGCCGTCGTGGCGCGCCGTGAAACCGGTCGCTTTGAGAATCGCGTCGAGCGCCTGCTCGACGCCGACATGCTGCATGTTGAGGCTGATCGAACCGCTCACGCTCGCGCCGGCCAAGATATTCATGCCGGCCTCTTCGGCCAGTTGCTCGAGCAACACGCGCACATCGACGTCGCGGGCATTGATCGCAAGCTTGCCGTCTCCTTCGGCGGCCACTGCGCCCGGCGCGGAAACAATCTCCGGCTTGCTCGGCGCGGGCATGACCAGCGGTTCTGGTTCCGTCGGCGGCGTCGTCGGAGCGGCAGGAGCGGCGGTGGGAGTTTCGGCCGTGGTCGGCGGTTGCGGCACGGGCGGAGTCAGCGAAGGCCCCACCGCGGGGGCTTGGGCGACCGTCGCGCCGCCGGCCCGCATTTGAGCCTGCAGCATTTGCAGTGCCTTTTGCGTCTGCTCGTTCTGATCGAGCATCTTCATCATCACTTCCACCGGCACGGTCGCGCTGTTGGAGTTGGGCGCGACCGGAACGCCTTGCTGTTGCAGAAGCGTGCTCAGTGCCCGCTGCAATGCGGCATCGGTCTCGCCGCCGTTTCCACTGGTCGGCGTTTGGGCGACATGTAGCGTTTCAAAGCCGGCTTGCTCCGCTGCGACGCGCGAGGTGCGAGAAGCGTCGGCCGTCGTGCGCGGCTGGATCATGGCCTTGCGGGCCGAAGCCGGCACATGTCGCTGCTCGGAGACGGCACCTTCTTGATCGTCGGCGACTGCCGCACCGTCGACCCGCGCGGCCACGTCGGCCGTCGCGTGGGCCGCAAGTTGCACGGCCAGCAAGATGCCCAAAGCGGCACAAAGGCTCAGGCCTGCGAGGCGAAGAAGTATTTTCATGGCGTCATCCGTGACGATGGGAAACGTTCGGCCCTACGGCCGACTGGCCGCGTTACAGCGGCGCTTGATTGGGGGAACTCAATCCTTCAAGTTCGTCGGCGGCCGCCCCTTCGGTCAAAGTGTTCGCGGCCTCATTCGTCGCGGCGGTCGTGGCCGCAACCGGCTCCGTTTCGCCTGGTTTGGGGATGCGCAACTCGCGCACGAGTCCGTTCCAGACGAGCACGGCCCCGCGCGGCGTCACGCTTCGCAGCCGAATCTCCAAATCGCCGAGCATCGCGACGGCGGCTCCTTCGCGGTACGTCCGGTCGTTGATCACGGCCTTGCGCACGCGAGCGCCGACCATCGTGCTCGAGAGCACCAGCGGCATCGTCTGCCAGGTTTCTTCGTAGGAGACTTGCGGTTGTTCGGCAGGTTCTTCCACGGTCGGTTCGTCCAGCGCCCCGAGCGATTGCGCGAGGGCGACCAAGTCGTCGACCTCGTCCGTCGCGGGCACCGGCAGCTTCACGCCGCCGAACGGATTGCGTTGCTTGTCGTCTTGGGCCGGCTTGCTCGGCACGGCGGCCTTCATTCGTCGATCGCCGTTCATCCGCTCGGCCAGCAACTTCCAATCGAGGACGCCAGCGGCAGGTTTGGTCGGCGCGGCGGTCGACGTCGTTGCGACGGCGGACGCGGCCGGCGTCGCGGCGGCGACGGGCTTGGCAACCTTCCCTTTGCTATCGTCTTTCGGAAACACGAGCGGTCCCCAGAACCAGGCGCAGACCAACGTGAGCACGCCCAGCATCCCGGCCTTCTTTGGGTTGGCCTTCAGATCACGTTGTAGTTGCTTTGCTAGGCTTGCCACGCTTGCACGCCGGCGTCTCGATCGCTTGAGATACCGGCTCCTCCACTATCGGATGTTCGGAAACTCAACCTAATTGGAAATCTCAAATTTATCGGCAAAGATTGCCAGCCTTAGCTCGCACTCCACAAGTTCCGCATTTTGAACGTTGGATTCGACCTTCGCGGCCTCAATCCAAATGCGATGTGGCAGCTTCTCGACGGTCGCCAGCAGCGATTGCACCTGGCTGAACGTGCCGCGGCAACCGATCGTCAGCGGCGTGCGCTCCAGCTCGGCCAGCGAGACTTTGGCCTCCGGGCGAAACATGGTGGTCTGCGCTCCGGACTGTTTCACGAGCTTCGACAATTCGCCGAACAACCCGCTGAGCGCGGCCGGATCGGCGCGCATTCCGCGCCACTGGTCGACGTACTCGCGCGTGGCGACAATCTCGGCGTCGATGTTGCGCAGGCGTGTCGGAATCGTTGCGGCAGCAGCAATCGCCGCTTCCTTCTGAGCGATGTCGGCCCGCAGTTCGCGAATCTCGCGCATGCCGGGGATGAACACGAACACAAGGTAAACGCCGATCGCCGCAGTGAGCGGAACGATCGCGGCCCAAGCGCCGCCTAAGAGGCCGGTCTTCATGAGCGGCTCCTTTCGGCAGGCGACACGACGGCCGTGGCTTCAGTGGTCGCCGGCGGCGTGAGTTCCGGCTCGGTTTGCGGACCGCCCGAAAGTCCCCAGCCCGGTCGCAGTTTGACGACGGCCGTGAAGCGGTCGGTGCGGACCGTTTCGGTGACTGTGAGTTCACCGCTCTGAGCGGCCGCTTCGACTTGCGTCAGTTCGGCGGTGTGAACGAGCGGCGAAGCGAGCAGCGCCCGCAAATACAAATGCAGCGACGTTTGATCGGTCGTACTCCCTTCCAGGTCGATCAGCACCACTTCCGCTTCGGCCTGCTCGTGCAGCGTCGCCAGATCGGTGTGAATGTCGGGCTTCTTCGCTTCGCCGGTTTCGCCCGGGGACGCGACCTCAACGGTACGCACGATTTCGCGCGGAGCGGTTCGCAGTTCGATGCGCGTTAGCGCCACTTCTTCCGGAAGCGGCTCCGTCAGATCGGCCAACACGCGCGAGCGCGGCCACGGATGCCGCAAATGGGTGACGACCGCCGCATAGACGCTGATCTTGTCGAGTTCGGCCTGTTTCGAAGCCAGCAAGTTCGACTTGGCTTGCGCCGCCGCGAATTGATTGTTGACCTGTTCGCTCTGTTTGCGAATCTCGTGCTGTTTGTAGTGCAGACCTCCGGCGGCTGCGGCGAACGCCACGATGAAAAACACCGTCACGGCCAACCGGTAGTACGACGTGTAGCGCCGCTTCTTCGCTTGGCGGTACCGTTCCGGCAGAAAGTCGATGGTCTTCATGGTTGCGTCCTTGCGTTATTCGTCGAAGGTCCGCATTGCCATACCGACCGCGACGTCCCACTGCGAGCGGCGCCCGGCGGTGGGCGCCGTGCTGTAGGCGCGGAACGGATCGCCGAGTTCGCACTTCAAATCAAGCCGGGCCGCGAGACGTTCGACCAAATTCTGCGTCGCCTCGCCGCCGCCGAGCACCATTCGCACCAGCGGCTTGCCGCGAAACGTCACGCTGTGGTAGCGGATGCAAAGCGAAACTTCGTTCGCCAGCCGATCGACGACCGGGCGAATGGCTTCATTCACGCTGCGCGAGATTTCCGGATCTTGTAGCTCAGCCCGACGGTCGCCGTTGTTGCGACGCAAAGCCCACGCGGCGGGTAGTTCCATGCGCAAGTGCCGGGCCACGGCTTCGTCGAAATGCTTGCCGCCGAGGTCGATGTATTTGATGAAGAGCGTCTCGTCGCCTTGGGCGATGATGACCGCGGTGCTGCTGTTGCCGACGTGCACAATGATCGAACGCTGTTCGCGGTCTTCGTCCCGTCGGTATTGGGCCGAATAGCAACGGAGCAAGGCCTGCGGCTCCGGCTCGACTCCGACCGGCTTCAACCCGGCGTCGTCGAACACCTTGAGATACCGATCAAGCTGCGGACGGTGGCAGCCGAGCACGATGACCTCGCGGCGCACGGCGTCCCCTTGCCGCACGTCGGCCGCTTCGAGAAACCGCAATTCGCTTTCGGGCAGCGGATACGCGAAGCGATCGCCGAGTTCACGAAGGATGGCCGGCTCGAGGTCGCCGCCTGTGGCAGGGCGTGTCACGCGAACGTTTTGCACTGCGAGTTCGCGGGCTCCGAGACACACGACGACGTCGCGACCGTGAAACTTGCGGCCTTCGCGGGCCTCGACAAGGGCCTGCGTCCAACGCGAGCACAGCGTTTCCAAGTCCGACGCCGGTTCGCTCGGCAGATCCCATTTCACCGACTCAACGATGCGCGTACGGTCGCCGTTCATCTGCACGAGCTTGATGGAGCGACTCCCCAAGTCGATGCTGATCGGACCTGCGCGGCGAAAGCTGAGCCAAGCGACCATGGGTGCAAATGACGAATGACGAAGTGCGAATGACGAAATAGCGGAACAGAAATCAGTGGACTAGCTGCCGCTTGCCGATGCCGGGGCGACGGCGGTGATCGGGTCGACGTCGGCCAGCCCGGTGGTCGGGTTGATCCGCACGGCGACGTACCGCTTGCCGTCCCCTGCTCCGCTGGATAACCATACGACGGTTTCCGCGGATTGCGTGGTGGAACCGAGCGGTCCGAATTCAACGGTCGTAACGGCCGTAGGGGGCGCGGCCGGAGAATGTACGGCTTCGAGAAAGGCGCCGGCCCCGAGTTGCGGCAGCTCGTCGAGATCGGCGTATTGCCGAGCCGCGGTGTTTAGCGAGTGGCGATAGATCGTCGTCGGCAGCGTATTGAGGGCCGAGTTCGTGCCGGAGTGTTCGAGGTAGTAGCGGTTGTCGGTCTTCTCGAACGTCAACCGGTACTTGCTGTTGTTCGTCGTCGCCAAGTCGCGGGCATGCGCAAGATCGGCGGCGACGATGCGGCCGAATGCTTCGAGCTGCGCGGCAACGTCGGGCTGAAATAGCGGCACGGCGGCGGCCGCCATGATCCCCAGCACCGCGATCGAGATCATGATCTCGACCAGCGTGTAGCCGCGTCGCATTGTGCCGCCTGCACGTTGCATATTATTCAGCGAGGTTTCAGAAGGCCTGCGCCCGCGGGTTTTGAGCCCGCCGGTTTGGCCGGGGCCGTGCCAACGCCTGCGCCTGCCGCCGGTCCGCGATCGACCGTCACGCGCAGCACGCCGTTT
>JAFLCO010000104.1 GCA_017303535.1 Planctomycetota bacterium | reverse complement strand
CATTGGCGGGCGACTGCTGCGAGATCGACGTCCGCGAATTGATAGTCCGCTGCTTGCGCGGCGACGATCGGGCTATCGCTGCGCTCGTCGAGCGGCACCAGTCGCAGGTGTATGGCTTGTGCTACCGCATGGTCGGTCACAGACAGGACGCCGAGGACGTCGTTCAAGAAACGTTCGTCCGGGCCGTGCGTAGCTTGGCGCAGTGGGACTCGGCCCGCGAGTTCATTCCGTGGCTATTGGCGATCGCGGCGAATCGATGTCGAACGCTGCTGGCCCGACGGAGCAAGCGTCAAACGTCGACGGGCGACGTCGAGTTCGCGGCCGACGGTAGGCCCGACCGCGGCCGAGCCCTGCAAACGGCGGAAGAGGTGCAACGTGCGCTCGGCGGGCTGCGCGAAGAGTATCGACAAGCGTTTCTGTTGTTTCATGTCGATCAATTGAGTTACGCGGAGATCGGAGCGGCGCTGGATGTGCCGCTGGGGACGGTGAAGACTTGGGTGCATCGCGCGCGACTGGAACTCGCGACGGTGCTGCGTGAGCGCGGAGTCGTGGAAGGAGAGGCCGATGCGGTGCGATGAATTTCTTGAACGATGGCAGGATCTGCTCGACGAGCGGCGCGACACGGCGACGGACGTGGAGGCGGCGACGCATCTGCAGTCTTGCGACGGTTGCCGCAGTTTGACCGAAGCGTTTGGGCGGGGCATGACGCAAGTGAGACCGGCGGCAATCGCCGACATGTCGGGCCTCGCTGATCGTGTGCTGGCCTCGCTCAAGGAACTGCCGGAACTTTCGCACGAGTCGGAAGCCGTGTCGCGCGGCGGGCAATCCGCTCCTCGTGAATCGCGATTGCTTGGCCGATCCTGGCCGATGTGGGCCGTTGCGGCTTCGGTGCTATTGGCGATCGGCGTGGCGTGGCGAACCGGCTTGGTCGGGTCACCGGATAATTCGGCGAACGTGCCCGTGGCACACCATGTTCCGGTTCCGCCGGTCGGCGAAGCTCAACCGCTGCCGACGCTCGTCGCTGCAGATTCGTCGCTGGGTTGGGAAGAGTTCACGGTTGAGTCGGAAACGTCGGCCAAGCAATTGGTCGACGACACACGTAAGCGATTGGATGACGCTTTGGCGATCGCGTCGTTGTGGAACGCCGGCGAAGAGGTGTCGGATACGGCGAGCGACGAAGCGTGGTACGACGGAGTCGCCGAAGGATTGTCGCCGCTGACCGATTCGACCATCGGCACTTGGAACACGTTGCGAGGCTTGGTCGCTCCGAGCGAGGAACCGAAACTATGAGTGACAAACGCCGGCTACTCCAACGCGGGCGCAAGATACTGCTCGCGGCTTTTGTGACGAGCGTCCTGGCCCCGGCCGTCGCCTTTGCGGCGCCGACGCTCAGTCGACTTGTGCCCGCTGATATCGGCTTGTGCGTCGAAGCGGAAGGACTGCATGCGGAAGTCGAGGAATTTCTCGCGGGCCCGCTCTTCGAGCGATGGCGAGCTTTTCCGCCGCTGGCGCAATGGCAGGCCGAGCAGCGGGCACATTTGGCGAAGTTCAATACCGCGCTGCGTTCGAGCATCGGCGTTTCTTGGGACGATTTGCGCTCGCGACTCTTCGGGCGCGAATGGCTGCTGGCCGTTTACCCGCCGAGTTCACAAGCGGAAATCGACGAAAAGCGACCGCCGACCGGGTTTCTGATCGTCCGCGCCGCCGACGAAGCGTTGTTGGCCCAAGCCGTGGAAAAATTACTCGCCGCCCAGCGTAAGAGTGGTAAGTATGCCGCGGCGTCATCGGCGGAATTCTCCGGAAAGTCATACGCCGTTCATGAATTGAAAGACGACGGTGGGCACTCGCTCTACTTGGTTTATCAGGGAGAGTTCGGTTGCCTCGCGACCTCAAGAGAGAAGTTGGAAGAGGTGCTCGATCGCCATTCACGGTCAAGCGACGAAAAGTTCGACAATCTGGCGGCGTCGCCGGGGTACGTCGAAGCCCGTCGGCGAAGTTCGTCTGAAGCAACGCTGCGATTGTTTGTACAGGCGCAAAGTTGGCAGCCGTTCTATCAGCAGTGGTTGCAAAGCGAGGCCAAGAGAGGAGACGCCGCCGCGCGCAAGGTCGGCGAAATTTGGAGCTATCTGAGGTACGTCTCCGCCGACGTTGTGCTCAACCCGACGGTTCGCGTCGATCTTCATGTCGCTTGGGACACAAGACAGCTTTCCGTTGAACTGCGCGACGTGTTGAAGAGTAAGGCCGGCGCGGACTCGGCGGCGTCGCGAATTCCCGCCGATTGCTTGGCGGCGGTCTGCGGGAAGCTCGACTTAAAGCGTGCGGCGGATCTCGTCGTGGCGCTGGCCAAAAGCGAATCGGAGCGGCGTGGAAAGGCGGTGCCGACGGAAGTCTTGATCGGTGCACGTTTGCTCGGAAGCTTGGGGCCGGAGTTCGTGGCGTACGCCGTTCCTTCCGGAGGTCGGTCGGCAAGCGAAGAGCCTCGCAATGTGGGGCCGGTGCAGTGGGTCGTCGGGTTCGATACGCAGCCGCTGTTGAAGGGTGAACCGTCGCTGGCCGATGCAATCGATCCCATTGTGCGATTGGGGCTCATCCTGATCGCAGACGCCTACAACGCCGAAGCCAAAGCTGCGGCGAAGATCGAATCGACGAAGATCGGCGACGTACAAACGACCGGCATCACCGGAATCGGTCCGTTTTCAGATGCCGGCTTCTTCGTCGGTCGGCATGATCAAAGGCTGTGGTTCGGAGGAACTCCGCAAACGATCGCTGATGCCGCGGCCGCTAAGCCCTCCGAGGTGCTGGAAGATCAACCTTTGTTTCAGCAGCTACGTGGCGATCGCTCTTCGTCGGCATCGCAATTTGTCTTCGTTAACTTTCTGGAGGTTCGCGGGACGGTGGAAACGCTGATGGCCGGCGCCGCGGCTGCTGCTGCGGCTAACGCTCCGAGCGACGGAGCTATGGGAGGCCTGCTCGAACTCAACGCCCTGCTCTCCTTGGCCGATGGGGCGATTCTCGAGGCCGAACTCGGCGAGGCGGAGGCCCGATTGTCGCTGGCTGTGGGCGTTGCTAGCCCGGAAATGGAGTGAGCGAAAGTTTGCGGCCGACCATTTTTTGCCCGCGGCGAGATGCGTCGGCGATAGATTTTTCGTGAGAATTGCGTGGCGTGCGCCTGCCGCCATGCCGAAAATTCGCGGCCTTGGGTACGATAGGGCCCATGTCGCACCAAAACATTCTCATTACCGGCGGGGCCGGTTTCATCGGCTCCAATCTGGCCGTCGCCTTGAAAACGGCTCGGCCCGAGCGGCGCGTGACGGCCCTCGATAGTCTGCGCCGCCGCGGCTCGGAACTTAACTTGCCGCGGTTGCGGGAAGCGGGCGTCGCGTTTGTTCACGGCGATATTCGCAACCCTGAAGATTTGGCGCCGCCGCGTGAGCCGTATGATCTGGTCGTCGAATGTTCGGCCGAACCCAGCGCTCTGGCAGGTTACGACGGGGATGTTCGGTTCGTGATCAACACGAACTTGGCCGGTACGATCAACTGTCTGGAACTCGCACGCCAGTGTCGGGCCGATGTATTGTTTCTATCGACGAGCCGTGTTTACCCGGTGGCCCGACTCAACGAACTGCCGACCGTCGAAGAGCCCACTCGCTTTGCCGTCGAAGATGAAACCGGCATCCCCGGAGCATCGGCCGCGGGCATTGCCGAAGAGTTTCCGCTCGACGGATACCGCACGCTTTACGGAGCGACGAAGCTCGCGTCTGAGCTGGTCATCGCCGAGTATCGCCATATGTTCGGCTTGCGGGCCGTCGTGAATCGGTGCGGCGTGATTGCCGGGCCGTGGCAGATGGGGCGCGTCGACCAAGGAGTGTTTACGTTGTGGGCGTTGGCTCATCACTTCAATCGGTCGCTAAAGTATATCGGCTTCGGTGGTGCCGGGAAGCAAGTTCGCGACTTGCTTCACGTGTACGACCTAGCCGATCTCGTCGAGTTGCAGATCTCGCGTTTGGCCGAGTTGGACGGAGGGCTGTTTAACGTCGGCGGCGGACTTGGTACCAGTTTGTCGCTGCAGGAGACGACAGAAATCTGCCGCGAGGTCATCGGTCGCAAGATCGAGATTGCCGGCGAAGCGGCGACGCGCGAGGGGGACGTCCGCGTTTATGTTACGGACAACGCCAAGGTAACCGCCGCGACCGGCTGGCGACCGCAACGTTCGGCCCGTACGATCATTGCCGATATTCATCAGTGGGTCGTGCAAAACGAGGCCGCCGTGAGGCAGGCGCTCGCCTCTTAGTTCCTTTCTTTCTTTCTTTCTTTCTTTTTCGATTTAGTCGGGTCTTTTCGCCATGCCGAAGCTATTGGTTACCGGATCGTCGGGCTTGATCGGATCGGAAGTCGTCTCGCACTTCGCGCCGGCGGGCTGGCAGGTGTTGGGGATCGACAACAACCAACGCGCCGATTTCTTCGGACCACAAGGAGATACACGCTGGAATCAGCGTCGGCTCGTCGAGAAGTATCCGACGTTCGAACATCTCGAACTCGATATTCGCAACCGCGAAGCCGTGCTGAAACTTGTGGCTGATACGAAGCCGGACCTGATCGTGCACGCCGCGGCTCAGCCGAGTCATGATCTGGCCGCGAGCAGGCCGTTCGACGACTTTGATGTTAACGCCGTCGGCACGTTGAACATGCTTGAAGCGGTGCGGCGATCGGCGCCCGATACGGTGTTCGTGCATATGAGCACGAACAAGGTCTACGGCGACCGGCCGAACACGATTCGCCTCAAGGAACTTGAAACCCGCTGGGACTACGACGACCCGACCTACGCCGACGGCATCAAGGAAGATTTTTCGATCGACCAGAGCAAGCACAGCCTCTTCGGCGCAAGTAAAGTCGCGGGCGACGTAATGGTGCAGGAGTACGGCCGCTACTTCGGCCTGAAGAGTTGCTGCCTCCGCGGCGGTTGCCTTACCGGCCCGAATCACTCAGGCGTCGAATTGCACGGCTTCTTGAGCTACTTGGTGCGCTGCAATCTCGAAGGCCGGACTTACAAGGTGTTCGGCTACAAGGGTAAGCAGGTACGCGACAACATCCACTCGCACGACGTGGCACGCTTCGTCGAGGCGTTTTATCGCAACCCGCGCTGCGGCGAGGTTTACAACATTGGGGGCGGCCGTGCGAACTCCGTGAGCATCCTCGAAGCGTTCGATCGCATCGCGGCGATCAGCGGCAAGAAGATGAGCTACGAGTACATTGATAAGAACCGCGAAGGGGATCACATCTGCTACATCAGCGACCTGAGCAAGATGCGGTCGCAGTATCCGGAGTGGGATATCACCAAGACGCTCGACGACGTCTTTCACGAGATCTATCAAGCTTGGCGGACGCGGGACGGGTAGTGCTTGGAGCTCGGAGCCTAGAGCTAGGAGCTAGGAGCTAGTGCCGTGCTCTAGGCTCCAGTCTCCAAGCTCACCGTCACAATCGTTACCACCGTCACTCGTTTGAGAAACTTTTCGGTTTGTGCGGGTTCGCCGTCGGTTGTCCGACGGTAGAGCTTGCCCAAAAATAAATCTCAACGGAACCGCCAGTTCTTAACTAGCGGGTATAGTTTCTCACCGCCGCTCCTCCCCATAGCGGCGAATTCTTCAAACGAGGACCGAAGCCCGTGGCCAAGAAAATCGACGAAGCTCAAGTGACGATGAACCGCCGTTCGGACGACCGCCGCAAGGACGATCGTCGTAAGGAGTCTGTCCCGGTCGAGGTCGAACGCCGCGTCGGGCCGCGTCGCGAGAAGGTCAGCCGCCGCCGTCAGATCGACCCCACGACTTGCGAACGAGATTACACCGACGCCGAAGTCGAATTCATGAACGCCTTGGACGTCTATAAGCGTAAGAATGGTCGGATGTTTCCGACCTGCAGCGAGATCCTAGAAGTGATTCGCGACCTGGGCTACGTGAAGTCCCAAGTCGTCCCGGCCATGCCCGCCCCGGAAGCCGTCGCGATGCCCGTTATGGAAGCCGCGAATTCTTAAGGCCTGCGGACCACAGCGTTGCCGGCAAGCGATTGCCGGCGACACCGCCGGAGAGTGACGCGAGCATCGAAAGGTGCTCGCGTTTTTTTTTTTGCCGGCGGTCGTCGTTTGGTAGGGCGTGTCGACTGAACTTGTCCCTGATCGCCGGCCTCGCTAATATCCGCACCGCATTATCCCGGACTCGCTTTCGATTGTTCCGGTAGATTCTGTTTGGGCGCGCCGTGAATTCTTCCCGACAACCTTCGACTTCGAATGCGCGCCGCGCCGCGGTATGTGTCGTAGCGTTGCTTGTTGCGTTAAGCGTCGGCTGTCAATACACGGCCCGCGGTCAGAATTCGCAGGGCGTCGCGCTGTTTCAAAGCGGCCAATACCAGCAGTCCGCCCAGTACTTTCAGCAAGCTCTTCAGAAAGACCCGACGAACGCCGACGCCTACTACAATCTGGCGGCGGCCCATCATCAAGTCGGCAAGATCAACCGCAGCACGACGGAACTCGATCAGGCCGAGGTGCTCTACAACAAGTGCCTCGACTACAACCAGAACCATCAAGAGTGTTACCGCGCATTGGCGGTGTTGCTCGTCGACAAGAACCAGCCGGACAAAGCCCAGCGGCTGCTGGAAGGTTGGTACAGCTTGAATCCGACGAACCCCGGCGCGAAAGTCGAGCTTGCTCGGCTGCGCGAAGAGTTCGGCGATCGGCAAGCCGCGAAAGACTATTTGCAACAAGCGCTTGTAATCGACCCCTACGAACCGCGGGCTTTGGCGGCGCTGGGGCGTATTCAAGAGAGTGAAGGGAACGCGGCGCAGGCCTTGGCCAACTATCAGCGTTCGCTCTACCGCAACCAGTTCCAGCCGGAACTCGCGGCCCGCGCGGCGACTTTACGCACGGCCGTGAATGCGGCCGGTCAGGGCACGACGCAACCGACGCTCCGCTAATCGCGTCGACTGCCGGATTTCGACGGATTCTCCGTCGCAAAAAACCTCGGTAAATCACGGGGTTTCGTTCGGTTTCGTCCCTCCGGCACTCCTTGAAAGTTTTCCGATCGAACCCTAATCTTTGGGTTTCTCCAAAGTGCCCGGACGTACTTTGGAAGCGTCGCCTCCCCGCAAAAAAGAAGTGTTCGTCATGCCGCGCATCATCGTTCTCGACACGATCGCCGAAGAAGGTCTCGCCCTGCTCAAGAGCGCCCCGGGCATTCAATACGAAGTGCGCACCGGCCTGAAAGACGTGGCCAAGCTTCGCGAAGCGCTCAATGAGTTCGACGGCGCGATCCTCCGCAGCGGCGTGAAGATCACGGCTGAAGCCCTGGAAGGCAACAAGCGTTTGAAGGCGATCGTTCGTGCGGGCGTCGGCACCGACAACATCGACACGGTCGCCGCCAAGCGGCTCGGCATCGTGGTGATGAACACGCCGGCAGGCAACACGATCAGCACGGCCGAACACGCGATCGCCCTGATGATGGCCCTGTCGCGCAACGTCGCTCCCGCCTACCAGAGCTTGCTCGAAGGGAAGTGGGACCGCAACAAATACATGGGCACCCAGTTGGCCGGTAAGACGATCGGTGTCGTCGGCCTTGGCCGCATCGGTCTGACCGTGGCTGCACGGGCCCGGGCGATGGAAATGCGCGTCCTCGGGTACGATCCGTTCCTCACGAAGGAGCGGGCCACGCAACTCGGCATCGAGCTTTACAACACCGTGCCCGAGATGCTGCCGCATTGCGACTACGTCACCGTCCACACCCCGCTAACGCCCGAAACCAAGGGACTCATCGGCAAGAAGGAACTCGGCATTCTCAAGAAGGGCGTGCGGCTCGTGAACTGTGCCCGCGGCGGCATCTACGACGAAGAGGCCCTCGTCGAAGGCTTGAAGAGCGGGCAAATCGGCGGCGTGGCGCTGGACGTTTTCGCGACGGAGCCCTGCACGCAACACGCGTTGTTCGGCATGCCCGGCGTTCTCTGCACGCCGCACCTTGGGGCAAGCACCGAGGAAGCACAAACGCAAGTTGCCGTCGAAGGCTGCCAGTTGCTCATCGATTATTTGACGACCGGCGCCATCCGTTGCGCCGTCAACATGTCGACGATCGACCCGGCGAAGCTCGACGCCGTTCGTGGATACTTGAACCTCGGCTACCGACTCGGTTTGCTGTTGGCCCAACTTGCCGAAAAGCCGGCCAAAGGTTGCAAGCTCACCTACCGCGGCGAAGTCGCCGGGCAGGAGACCAAGCTCATTACCTCGGCGTTCGCCGCAGGATTGCTCGAGCACGCGATGGACAACCAGGCGAATATCGTCAACGCCGACGTTCTTTTGAAAGAACGCGGTATTGAATTGCTCGAGCAAACCCGCGCCGACATGGGAGCCTTCAGCTCCGTGATCGTCGCCGAACTGACGACGGAAGATAAGACGTACCAAGCCGCCGCGACGGTCTTCGGTCACGGTATGGCTCGGCTCGTTCAGCTCGGCGAGTTCCGCTTGGAGTCGTATCTCGACGGCGTGATGCTCGTTTTCACGCACAAAGACGTGCCCGGCATCATCGGCAAAGTCGGCACCTCGTTCGGCAAGCACGGTGTGAACATCGCGCAGATGACGGTCGGTCGGGCTCAGCCGGGAGGCGAGGCCGTCGGGATTTTGAATCTCGACAACACTCCGAGTGCCGAAGCGCTGAAGGAAGTGTCGGATCATCCGGCGATTACGAGCGTCAAGGTTATCGAACTCCCGCCTGCAGGATTCTTGCCCGCTTGGCTCTTAGGAACAAGTGCGGGCTGATCGCCGCCCCTCCGCTTCGATACGATCGTTAACGCCCGACTTCTTCACGTGCCGTCGAACCGGTGGCGGCACGCCATTATCCACAAGTTGGCGGCTCGGCCACGTACTGTGGTGTAGATATATGAGTCGGTTTACGGCGACGGCCTCCAGTCGACCCCAGCGGCCGCCGTGCTTCTCCGGCATTGCATCGTTTGTTCCTTCCATTTCTCTCCATCTTCGGAAGGCATCCCCCCATGGTCGACGTGCAACTGGTTGATCTAGCCCGCACCGCACTTGAGCAAAGTCCGCACTTGGCCCGCAAGCAACTTCGCTTGGAGGCCCGCAAAGGCCGCATCATTCTTCGCGGCACCGTCGCTTCGTATTATCAGAAGCAAATGGCGCAAGAAACGCTTCGCAAGGTCGACGGGGTTGAGGAAATTGAGAACCATCTGCAGGTTCATTGGAGCTAATCCAGCAGGCGATTTTTGGTCGAAGTCGACCGAACGGCCGGTGTCGTCGAGGCCTCGAACCCAAAAGTTGTTCGAGGCCTTTTTTGTTGGATGACCGTTCCGAACTCCCGCGCTGCCGTAGCGGCCGGTATAGAATGAAACTGATTGAGCCGCCCACTGAATTTGTTCGTAGACGCGTCAGTCGACCACGACCATGCCGATCCTGAACTTCGAGCCCGATTTATACCCGCCCCCTTTGCTTGACGATCCAAAGCTCGGCGTCGAGACCGGTCGGCATTGGTGGGCTTTCTACTTGAGGTCGCGGCAAGAGAAGGCGTTCATGCGGCGATTGCGCGGCTTGGACATCCCGCACTACGGCCCGCAGGTCACGAAGCGGACTCGGTCGCCGTCGGGCCGCGAGCGAAGTTCGTTCGCCCCGTTGTTCTCCGGCTACGTCTTTGTTTACGGCGATGATGAGGCTCGACGCGCCGCGCTGACGACGAACTGCGTCAGCCGCTGTTTGGAAGTCGCCGACGGTGCACAGCTTACGCACGACCTACGCAACCTCAAGCTGCTGATCTCCGGCGGCGCCCCCGTCACGCTTGAGGCCAAGCTCGAAGCCGGAATGCCGGTACGTATTCGTTCCGGTCCGTTTCGCGACATGGAAGGTATCGTGTTGCAGCGCCGCGGCGAGACGCGAATTCTGGTCGCCGTACGGTTTCTGCAACAAGGCGCTTCCGTCGAGCTTGGCGACTACGAAGTCGAGCGAATCTAGCGGCTCTCCCGCCGGCAGTGCCAGCTTCTGCCGGCGCTCGGCGTGGTTCGTTTGGGGGCGATCTGGTATATCGGCCGTTCTTTGAAGCTCGGACGCTTCGATTCCGCTTGCTGCTCACGGATGGCTTTTGATGCTGCGCTTACTGCGCGAACTGTTGCCGAACCTGCCACGCCGTTTGGCGACGGTTGGAGCGCTCCAGTCTGCGGCGGCGATCGGCGAGACCGCCTTCGTCGCGACGACGGTTTACGTCATGTCGGGCGGCGGCGGCGAATCGACCGGCGGTCTGTTGCTGGGCTTCGGCGGCGGCAATGGACGACCTTCCGCCGGCGTCGCTCTGCTGGTCGCGCTTGCGGCACTTGCCGTGCGGATGATCGCGCAGGCGGGCTCCGTGTGGTACTGGGCGCGGGGCGTCGAGCACTACGAGCGCAGTCATCGCGATCGGCTCTTGTCCGGGTTGCTCAACGCCGAGTGGCAACTGCAGAGTCGTGAGCCGGCCGGGCGATTGCAGCACTTGCTGACGCATCACACGGAGAGCGTCAGCAAAGCGTACACGACGCTCGCTTGGTGCTGCATTCACGCAACGACCGCACTACTGCTCTTGGCCGCCGCCGTTGCCGCCGGGCCGTTTGTCGCCGTAGCGGGAGCGGTGCTGCTCGTCGTTCTGCAATTGTTCGCGATGCCGCTCGCGAAACGTTGCCGAGATGCAGCCTTGGCCCGAGCCAAGGCAATGTCGCGATACGTGCACTTGATCGGGCAGACGACTTCGCTCCTGCGAGAATTGCGTGTGTTCCGGGGCGGCGACGCGCTGCTGCGGCGAGCCGGAAGTATTTCGGATGAAATGGCCGCGACGCGCCGTGCGCAAAACGTCGCCGGGTCGTTAAGGCCGGCCGTTCATCAAACGGCGGCGGGGATGTTGCTAATCGCTGGATTAGCTTGGTCGCTGTTCGGTGGCGTTTCGGCGGCTTCGTCGGTCGTTTGCTTAGTGCTCCTTCTGCGTTGTGCGTCGGCCGTGCAGCATCTGCAGACGACCTGGCAGCAACTGCAAGAAGTGCGGCCTTTCTTAGCGGAGTTACAGGCGACGATCTCGCAGTATGCCGGCGCGTCGGTACCGGCGGGCGGTCTGGAACTCGCGGAACTGAGAACTTTAGAACTACGCGGCGTCGGTTTTTGCTATGTGCCCGACGTTTGGACGCTGCGCGAAACGACGCTCACTCTCCGCCGCGGCGACGTCGTCGCCGTCGTAGGACCGTCGGGTGCGGGTAAATCGACCCTTGCGCAATTGTTGTTGCAATTGCACCGGCCGAACGAGGGGGCGATGTTGGTTAACGGCGCTCCGATCGAACTTTTCAAACCGTCGGACTGGTTTCGACACGTCGGCTTCATGCCGCAAGAGCCGGGATTGTTTCATGCGTCGATCACGGACTGCATTCGCTTCGACCGCCCGGAACTGACCAAAGAAGACGTCCGGCGCGCCGCCGATGCCGCAGGTTTGGCGGAAGACCTAAGACAGATGTCGGCCGGCCTGGAAACGCTCGTGGGTGAACGAGGTACGGCCTTGTCGTTCGGCCAGCGACAGCGCGTTTGCCTGGCGCGGGCGATCGCCGGCCGCCCGCAAATGGTCGTACTCGACGAACCGACTGCGGCGCTCGATGCCGCCACGGAAGAACACATCGTGCGGGCCGTCGAAGCTCTGCGAGGCGAAACGCTGGTGATTGTCGTCACGCACCGACCGGCCTTGTTGCGAGCTTGCGATCGGGTGCTGGAGGTCGTCGACGGCATGGTTCGTGAACGGCCGGATCTCGCCGAAAGCGTCGGATCGCACAATTCGCCATCATACGCGGCCGCATAAACGACGCACGGCGGGCCGATCATAGAGATCGCCCGCCGCGAGGATCGTCGGAGATTGCGCTCGCCGTTATTGCACAAGCTTCAGCGGCCGATCGGCGGCCACCTGCGCAAACACCTGCTCAAGCTGAGCTTGAACCTGAGCGATCGGCTGGCCGCCGGGCACGATGAACGCCGCACCGCCGGTGATGTCGGCGACTTGCTGCATCAATGCCGTGTCAGCGTAGGCCCCCAGCGCAATGGTGACGATAGGAATGCCCGCTCCTGCCGCCAGATTGGCCTCGTTGATCACCGCGGCCTTGTCGGAACTGGTATTGCCGCTCGGCAGGTTAACGACGCCGTCGGTCATGAGCACCATCATCTTCTTGGCGCCGACTCGGGCATTGTTCTGCAAGTCGACGCGAGCCTTCGTCATGCCGGCCGAGATATTCGTGCCGCCGATGTAATGGCCCGCTTGGCGATTTCGGGTGATGTTCGAAATCAGCGAGTAGGTCTTCGTGAGCGATTGTTCCAGCTTGGCCGTGCTATCGCTGAACGTGTAGATCGACAGGCTAACGCGATCGTCGGTGCTGTTGTCCGAGAGAAACGAGAGGAACACGTCGACCGCGTCCTTGAGGGCCGTGATCGGTTGTTCGCTGGTAACGTGCAGTCCGGGCGTGTCGCTTGCTCCACAGCGTTTTTCCAGGATGTAGCTAAGGAAGGTCATCATGCCGTATTTGTTGCGGTATCCGGCGGACTGAATGTCATTGTCGCTTTGCACATAGTCAATGAACTCGTCCCACGATCCGCCGGGGTACGGATAGGCGACCGTGTTGAGCTTGAATTTGCTCTTCACGCTCGAATTGCTCGTGCTGCTGGTCCCGTAAGAGACTGGTGCCCAATTGAGCGTGCCGTACTTGGGCGAACCGAGTTGCTGCCAGATCTGCTGTAGATTAGCTTCGATAGCCGATTGCCCCAGTAGGTTGATATTACGGAATTGGCTGTCGTAGCACATCGAGCCGGAGTAATCGAGAACAAGACCGATGTCGCGCGGCTGATACGTGGCGATCGAACTGCTCGTGACGCCGAAGTTCGAGTTGCCGATCGCGTTGCCGAAGAAGAGAGGCTGATTTGTGGCCGATGCCGTGACCCGGATGGCGTTCGGGCTGGTGTTCGTCACGGTGAACGTGCGCGTGCTCGGGTTCCAAACGCCGTATTCGATCGTCGCGTTCGACGTATTGACCGCCGACCCTGCGACCTTGTTGGCGGCGAGATACTGCTGCGCCGCGGTGGTTGCGGCGGCCGTGCCGTTTACCAAGGCGCCGGCGCCCGCATAGGCCGCGGAGTCGGTGGCTCGCTGGATTTCGGTGCGGGCGTTGGCGATGTACCCGACGTCGACCGCGAAGGCGATCATGCCGAGCATGAACACCATGAGCACGGCCGTGAGAACGATGATGATTCCACGGCGACGCGGAGACGCGCGACGTCGTGGCGGACGGGAGCCGAGCTTGTTCCGGCTGTTCATGGTGTCGACCTGAATGGTGTGAGATCGTGTTGTGCTGAGTCGTCAGGCGGACCGCATAGCGATCCGTATCCCAAACGTAGGTCGAAAACCGCAAGTTGGCAAAAAAATGTCCATTTGACCGGATTCGTGACCTACGTTTGCGATGACTTCGCGGTCTCGAGACGCCGTCGCACGGACCGTTCGTAGCGGTGGTAAGGGCGCGAACATCCGGTTTCCGCCGCAAAGTCAGTCGACCGAATATTGCTACTTGGGCCGCGTTTACATGGGCCGATTTATGATCCGCCGATTTGCTTTCGTCATGGCCGCGATCTTCGTTTTTTGTACTCCCGGCGTCGCTGCGGAGCCGGATTCGCCGAAGTCGCAACCGCAGCCGCTTACGCGAAAAGCGATTGAAGCACTGGTGACCAAGCATCTGCGCGCCAACTCGCTCTACATGCCCGGTGACTTAGTTTCGCAGGGCGACGTCGAGCCCGTCTTCAACGAACTCATTGAACACGGCTATCGCTCGCCCGATATGGAGGGCTTGTACGATTCGTTCCTGCCCGACCGCGATCACTTCGTGAAATCGATGCGCACGCCGGAGGGGCGCATGTTCATGCGGAGCGTCGCTCGTCTGCCCGGCGCTTACGATCGTCTGGAGCGATTGTCGTGGAGCGAAACGGGCCGATCGCTCTTGGCCGAGTTGTTGGCCTCGAAAGACGGCAAGAAGGCCCTGGAGCACATGCTCACGGAGGAGGGAGCGAAAGTTGTCGAAACGATTCTCGCGAAAGACCCTCGCGGCCGGAACTTTCAGCTACCGACCGGTAAGGTGCATACCGCCAACGAGTTGATCGATCACCTCTCCGCCATGTTCGTAGACGCCGCGGCGCAATAGGTCCGATTACGGTACGACGCCCTTCTTGCGTTCGTCGAGCCGGAGCCAAAGCGTACCGATCTCCGAGTTGTCGCGATGCAGTTGCGAGGCTTCCTTCAGCGTCGCTTCGGCTTGAGCGAGATCGTGCTTACCGAGGTAAATCTTGATGAGGCCCGCATAAGCGGCCACGTTCTCGCGCGACTGCGCAATCGCCCGAAGATAGACGGCCACGGCGGCGTCAGGTTGTCCCGCGGCGGCGTAATAGTCGCCGGCGCAGGCCAGTTCGACGCCGGTGGGGTCCGGCTTCCGCTCCAAGACCGAGGCGGTCCGGCTTCGGTAATCGGCAAAGGTCTTGGCCCCGGGGCCGATCAACTGTTCGTAACGCTTATACGCGACGTCACCGGCGTCTTTCCGGCCGAGCGCGGCGAGGGCCACGGCCAGATCGAAGTACCAGTCTCGTCGGAAATCGGCCGCTCGCAGCGCATCTTCAATGAGCGACTCGGCCGCCGCATAACGACCCAACTGCAGCAATGCAACGCCGCGGAGGTACTTATTGCGCGACGAGCGTTGATCGTTTTCCGTAAGCTCTATGACTTTCTGAAGGTACTTGTCTTGCGCCTCGCGGCTGTAGCCGTTCAAAGGGCCCATCGCCATCCAAAGCATGATCTCAGGATCGTCGGGAACGACGGATTTCATCGCGGCATCCGGGCCGAGATAGGATAGTGCGAGCGGAAAGACCTCGTAAGTGATACCTCCGCTTAATTGGCAGGCTCTACGCCAGTCTTTCCAGGCCATATCGAACTGGGCGGCGTCGAATCGCATGGCTCCGAGTAAACGCAGCCAGTCGCTGCGCCCTTGGGCGAGTCGTTCAACGCATTCCAAATGTCGGTCTCGAGAGTCCGTCGAAGCATAGAGATCGCTCAACTGGGCCGCCATGAGATGGGCATAGTAATTCAACGGACAGAGGCCGCACGCGATTCGGCTCTCGTCCCATGCCGGTTTTAGAAAAGCTTCGGCGGCCTCTTGCGCGCGCAGCTCCGTCACCGCTTGGGAATTGCCGATTCGGAGCGCCAGTGCGACTTCCGTGTAAATTGCGAATGTGGATCGACCGGTCTCCAATTCGTATCGCTTGGCCAATAGCTCGGCGAGACGCGTTCGTACAAGAGAATCGTCCCGGCATGCCGCGCGGGCCGATTTCACAAGTTCGATCGCATCGTCAAGTTCTTTCGCCGACGGCTTGGCGCCGGACCGAAGCAGAGGCCGCGAAACGCGCTCCGCCTTTTCGGCGACGGCGGCGAGACGCGTTTCCCAAAATCCCCATGCGAGGGCGGCGACGCAGACCACGATCGCGGCGACGGCGGGCAACGCTAATCGCGCCGAAGACGGCGAAGCGGCCGACAATACGTGGTCGGGCGGAGACGGCGAGGGCGAGGTTGACGAATACTCGGCGGAATCCGCGGTTAAGTTCGTGGCGGTTTCTACTTGGTTACCCGAGGCCGGCTGACGACGAGTTCCGCGACGCACCAGTTTGGTGCGCCAGCGGCAGCTCTCCGCCGACATATTGGCGATGGCGCCGCACCATAACGAGATAGGCACAAATAGCGACGGCAGAAACCAACTGAAGTCGAAGCAGGCGCATAAGAACTGCATCAGCAATAAACACGCGGAGGCAAATGCGGCGCCGAACTCGGCGGAGCTGACGGCGTTGCGCAGCATCTGCCGAACACCTGCCAAACAGCGCAAGCCGAAGAGCAGCATTATCGACAGCCCGATATAACCGCCGACGACGGCCGCTTCGACGAATTGGTTCTCGGCATATTGATAAGAGCCGAACGAATGATGACGCTGAAACGGCGCGTGAGCAAAGTAGAAAGTACCAAGGCCGGAGCCGAAGAGACCGTAAACCTTGGCAACTCCCACGGCTTCATGCCACAGTGCGAAGCGATTTTCGTGCTTCCAACCCTCGTCGGCGAGTAGCTCCCAACGTCCGGCCACGTTGGAGCCGAGTCCGAGCCAAACGACCATCACGGCGGCCGCCGCGCCGATTCCGGCGACCGGCCAGAACAAGGCCGACGTTCTCATGACCGCTCCGAACAACATCGCCGCGCAGAGCGAGCCGACGATGGCCGCCAGCAGACCGCCTCTCGACATCGTTCCCGCGATCCCCGCAAAAATGAATATGGCGGTCGTCATCAAGAGTAAGAAACCGGGATCGAGCGCTACGG
Organism: Planctomycetota bacterium; assembly: GCA_017303535.1. Lineage (GTDB taxonomy): Bacteria > Planctomycetota > Planctomycetia > Pirellulales > PNKZ01 > PNKZ01. The sequence goes on along the minus strand of JAFLCO010000104.1, from coordinate 792 downwards.
ACGTCCAGTTTGAAAGTCCTCGCAGTCGATCAGGCCTCGTACGATTGGCGAGCTTTCGCCACCGCCACAAACTCAATCCCAGCGCGGCCGCCAAACTGATGCAGAGAAAACCGGCGGCGCTGTTGCGATTGATGAAAGGCCCGAACGGCTTGGTGCCGACGGGTGCGTCGATTCCCGCGTAATGCCAAGGGGCGGGCGTGAGGCGATCGATCAGGCCCATCGCACTAACCGCTGCGCCGACGACGGCGAGCACCCCGAGCAACCACAACAGGCTCCTCGGATCGCCGAAGAAGACGGCGCCGAGTGCGAAGGACGCAGTTGCCATGACGAGCAGAGCCAAAGTTTGGCGCGTCGTCGGCGGATGCAAACTCAAGACCGGCCGCGGGGCGTCGTCGTAGGTTTCGGCGGCGACAAATTGCTCGCGCAGTTGCATGGCCTCCGGGCTCGCAGCGGCCGCCCAGGGCGTGAGTTGCCACAAGCCAAGAAGGCATCCTGCGACGAGCAATAGTAACGGCACGGCGGCGTTGCGAAGAGAGCGTCCGGCCTCGGGTGCGACGGCAAGAGTTGCCATAGCCGCAACGGCCAAACTAATCGCCAACCACGCCTGTACGGACTTCTCTACACCCCCGAGCGCCCAAGGAAGCGCGGCGACGATGGCCAACAATAAGACGCGCGCGGAAAGCCTAACGCCGTTTGCCACACAAGCTCTCGTAAGAGCGGAAAAGAAAACGCCTCGGCCGTGTTCGTCACAAAGCCGAGGCGTCATTGTTTACAAAGTAGTACTAAGGGCTA
>JAFLCO010000103.1 GCA_017303535.1 Planctomycetota bacterium | reverse complement strand
TATTGTCCGGATTGGCCAGCGCCGCGGCGACGTTCGCCTTCCGGGCGGCTAAGGCTCGCTCGGCGACGCTCTGCCCATCGGCATCCAGCGTCACTTGGCTGGTGAAGCGGTTGTAGTACTTATCGAGTTCGTCGTTATTCCATTGCTGGTCAAAGTGCTTTCGCCATTGGAAGTCTTTGACGACCCTCTTCTGGTACAGCTCGGCAAACGGGCCCGAGGTCTGTGCCAGGAAGTTGTCGGCCGTGAACTCTTCTTGCTCGTATTTCCAGAGGCCTTCGTAGAGGATGTGCCAGCCGACGGTGATGCGCAGGAGCACCAAGAGGGCACAGCCGAGAAAACCAATACCTGCGACGGGGCGAGACAGGGGCGCCTCCATTGCCGACGACGGCGCGAGAGGGTGCTAGGAAGGGGACAAGGCGGGATCGCACAGGGTTGCAAACGCAAATGGGCTGCGGCCTTTAAAATCGGCCGCTTACCATCGGCAGCTACCGAACAAGACTGCGACCACCGCCGCGATGCGTTCGAGCCATTCTAAGCGCGGCCGGGGGGATTCGCCAGTGGCGGCGGAGGTGGCAGGCCGCAGGAGGCGGGCGGCAGGTCAGACGTGGAAAAGCGTTCTCCCGCCCACTGCCTCCTGCCTCCCGCCGCCTACTCCACTGGTTCCGGCTCGATCACCCGCATCTCGCGCCAGGGGCCGTAGAGGAACCGATAAATAAACGCCGCTCCCAAGAGCACGACCCAGGCCGTGAGCACGCTCCAGCACCAGTAAAGACCCAGGCCCTGCTCCAAGCCGACGTACGTGGCCAGCACGCCCAATGCGGCAATGCCGACCGAGGCGATGAAGACGAACATCGTGTCGCCCGCCCCTTTCAGAGCGCCGGCGAAGCAAACGTTCACGGCGTCGAAGAAGCCGAACGCCGCGACGAACCGCAGCAGCACGACGGCCAGCGCCTCGATGCGGGCATATTCTTCCGCGTCGGCCGCCTGCCGTTTGTAGAGGGCCAGCGTCAGATAAGGGAACACTACGTAGAACGTGCAGATCGCCAACATGTAGGCGGCTCCCAGCGCGAAGCACGACCACGTCGCTCGGGTCGCGAGGTCCGGCCGGTTCTCGCCGAGCCGGCGACCGACCATGGTCGAGGCCGCCATGCCGATGCCCCAGATCGGCATGAAAGCGAAGTTGTTCACGTTGAACGCCAAGCTCGTGGCGGCCAAAACGTCGGACCCGAGCCGGCCCACGAGCACGGTGAACGTCCCGAAGGCCGCGACCTCCAAGGCCATCTGCATGCCGCCGGCGAAACCGAATCGCAATAGCCGGCGCATGAGCGACCAATCGAATCGCCAGCCGGCGAGCGTACCGAACTCGTCGCGGTATTCGCGCCTCAGGAAGAGCGCGAAATAGACGAGGGCCTTGAACCAGACCGCCACGGTCGTCGCCCATCCGGCTCCGGCGATGCCCATTTCCGGAAAGCCGGCCTTGCCGAAAATCCAGCAGTAGTCGAGCACGACATTGAGGATCGCCGCCAAGGTGTCGACGATCATCACCGTGCGCACGTGGCCCCGGCCGCTGAAGAACGCCGAGAGCGCAGCCGAAAGCACCATCGCGCCGCCAGAGAAGCTGAGCGTGTAGAAATATTCGACTTCCAGCCGTGTGATTTCGGTCGGCGTTTGATCGCTGGTGAAGATCCACGGGGCCAGCGGAATGAAAGCCAGGGCCAGCGGCACGGCGGCAATTCCGATCCACACCGCCTGCCACACCGACGCACCGACCCGCTCTCGCCGACCTGCGCCAAAATATTGAGCAACGAATGTCGACGCATACGAAGCCACACCCAGCGGGAAGCTGATCGCCGCGAAACTCATGATGCCGGCCGGCAAGGCGGCAGCCACCGCATCTTTCGAATACTCGAGCAGGAACAGCCGGTCGATGAAGTTCATCACCGTCCAGGACAAGCTCGAGATCATCAGCGGCAGCGCGACGTGCATCGCTTCGCGCAGTCCGGCTTCGCCGTCCCACCAATGCTTGGCGGCGGCGTCATCGTGCGCGGAAGTTGCGAGTTGTTCGTGCATGGCGTGCGTCGCTCATCCTTGAGATGCTTAGAGTCTATCCGAATACTCCCCTCGCCCCTTGCGGGAGAGGGGCCGGGGGTGAGGGGTTCCAGGATCTCGGATAGGCTCTTAGGGCGAGCGGCGGGATTCATTCCCGCCGTCCGGTGTTCCAACATTGTTCGCAACAGACGGCGGGGATAAACCCCGCCGCTCGCTTAATCCGCTTTCGTCAACTCCCCCATTCGGATTCGCGTAAGATGAGTCGGCCCGAACGTTTGCGACGCCGGCATTGTCAATCTCCGTGACGCGTACGATAGCCGATAAAATAGGGGAGCATCGCTACCCTCGCGAATTTCGCGGAGTTTGCTCGTAATGACCCAAGACATGCCGGAAGAAAAAACGTTCGCCCCCGACCTTTGGACTACGCTCACGCGCGGTCCGGGCCGTGTGTGGCTGCCGATCATCGGCTTATCGCTTATTGCGCTCGGCGTCGTGGTCGTCGCCTTTTTGCTTTCGCCGGAGAAGCAGCACCTGCTGTTCGACGTCGCCTTGGCGATCTTGGCCGTGTTCGGCGCGCTGTGGCTGTTGAAGTACGGCGTCGGCATGAACGCCGGGAAGCCGCACGCGGAGATGCGGAGTTTGACGTACGGCGTGGCATGCGCCGGCGCGATCCTGGCGCTGCTGCTCTTTACGCTGCACGGCCGGACCGTCGGCTGGCGACAACTGCCGGCGCTGGCCGTGAGTTTTGCGGCGGTGATGATCGTCGGCGGGCTGATCGGCGCGCTGCTCGGCACGTTCTGCTACTGGCCGGCGAAGCTCATCGGCGACGTCTCGCGGCTCGATTATCGCGGCGTCGGCGTGGTCACCGGCGGCTTGGCCGGCGTGATCATGGCGGCCCTGCTGATGCTCGCCCCGGATGCCGGTTTCACGCTCCAGGCCGGGGCCGTGTTTCTCGGCATGTTCTGCGGCTATCGCGGTGCGATATTGCACGAACGTTTGGCGGCCCGCCGCGGCTGGCGGTAGAGTGACGGTGTTGTCTGTGTGGTGCCATGCCGTCACGGCGAAGCCGGGTCGGCATGCAAATATCGGCCAGCATGCCGACCTCGCCTGCGGCGATGACGGCATGGCACACGGCACTCGTGGACGAGCCACCAGTGGCACCCGACATCCCCGTCGCCAATTCATCGACGTTCCATGTCGCACAACTTCGAGCCCCCGACCGTTGAACCGCCGCCGCAGCAGTATCGACTGCTGACGATGCTCGGCGTCGTCACGCTCACGGCGGTGATCTTCGCGCTGGTACGGCGGATGCGGCCGGAGACGCAAATCGGCTGGGCCTGGGTCGCCGCGTTCGCCGGTGTATGGATCGCCACGACGTACGGTGCGAGGGTGCTCATCCGTTCGTCGGCAGCACACGTTAATTCCCGCTTCATCATGGTCGTAGTTTCGCAAGCATACCTGCCGATAACGCTCTCCGGCTGGGTGTTTCTGGCGCCCCTCGCGGGCGCCGTCGCCGTCGATCCGGTGACGCCTTCGCTCCTATTGCTCGTGTGGATTGCCGCCTGCGTCGTCGTGGCGGCAACCATCGCCGTGTTTGTCAGCCTGCTCACCGGATCGGCGATTCACGACGACCGTCAAGTTCTCGTTGCAGGTGGCCTCGCGGCGTTTGTCATTGCGCTGGGAAGTCAGGCGTGGTTTTTCGCCGCGAGCGGTTCTGCAGATCATGCCGGCCAATACACCACGTCGCTCGTTTACTTCACCCCGCTCGGCATGGTCTTCGCAGCCCGGGCCGTCGACTATCGCAACCGATGCCTAAGGTTGATCGCTCAACAAGAAATCGAGCGTTTACTTGCGGAAGACCTTTCGCCGGGCCGTTAAGATTCGAGCATTGGCAATCAATCCCGGCATCCGACCATGCCCGAATCGATGTTCACCAACGAGCCGCCGCCGCGCCGCAGATGGCGGCGGCAGTTTCGTTTAGAGACGTTGCTTTTCGTCGTCACGCTCGCAGCCGCACTTTTCGCTTGGGCTCGCACTTGGACGGCGGGCACCCTGCGGGACATCGTCTTCCTCGGCTCAGTCATGGCGTTTTGCCTGGCGCCGCCGCTGATCGCCCGCCGGCTGATTCAAACCGAGTTCGTACGGCGACGCAGCTATCTGCTCACGCTGATGATCTCGCAGACCTGGTTCCCGCTGGCGATCGTCGCGGTGATCGGCTTCTTCGACTACCGAGGAATTACCCGTAGCGCGTCGCTCAGCACGTTGGGAAGTTACGCGGCCCTGAGTTTCATGGCCTCAGGGGCATTCGGCGTAGTACTTAACGTGCTCCTCCCGCGGCGCGACGAAACCTTTCGCGCCGTCGTCGCGGCCTCGCTCAATTCGCTCGTCGTGTTCTTGTTCATCCTCTTCACGACGGAAAAAGATCTCGCCAAAACGATCGATCTCGGCATCACCGCCACGATCGTCGGCCTCTGGTTCTTCACCGTGTTCCCGATCAACGCCTTCTTCACCTTTCGCGCCATGGACCTGCGCGAACAGCGCAACTCGTTGCGACTGCGATCGCGCACGCCGCCGGACAACGTGGATTTTTCTAAGCTCGAAGAACCTTTCGACGTGAAATCGGTTTCCGTACACGAGCGACCGCCGGCGAACGACTGTTAATACAACCGCCCCGCGACGATGAATGAATCCCTTTTCGAACCGGAGCCGCCGCCGAAGCCTAAGCAATTTCGTTTGGGAACGTTGCTCTACGTCACGGCGATCCTGGCCGCGCTTTTCGGCTCGGTGCGAACTTGGCGACCGGAAGTGCGCGACGTCGTGTTTCTGCTCACAGGTCTCTTGATCGGCGGCATCGTACCGCTGGCCACGGTCCGCTATTTGATCGTCCGGCCGCCGCTGCGCAACAGTTCCTACCTGTGGACCGTGATGCTTTCGCAGGCCTGGTTTCCGATGTCGATCACGGCTTGGCTGCACGTATCAATGGGGACCACTTGGCTCAACCGAATGCTCTCGGTCTACATCTTCGTCCCGCTCGTCGGACTCGCGGCGATTGCTTGCGCCGGGCTCGTCGGGCTGGTCGTCGATCGCATTGTTTTGCGAAGCGAGCGACACTCTGAGTTTCGTCGCGCGCTCACGATCGGGGCATTCAGTTCCGTGCTGCTGTTTCATGCCGTATCCGCGGTCACCGTCGGAAAGCAGTATTGGACGGCACGCTCGCTGGCCGGGAGTTGGGTCTTTAGCGTCGTCTTCATTCTGCCGCTCGGAATGATCTTCGCCTTGCGAGCCATGACGCTCCGTGAAACGGCCAACTCGCTCCGCTTGCGGCGGCATTATCTCCCGGCGTCGTTGGACCTGACAGGCCTCGTCGTGCCCAATGACGCGGCGAAGACGATCGCGCAGAGCGCCCCCGCGGAGGCTCCGCGATGACTCCGCATCGGCCCGCGGACGAGCTTTCGGAAGAGGAACATGAAGTCCTCTTGCGCCGCGAGCGCGAGAAGCTCGCGGCCTTACTGCGGCGGCAGAATGCCGGCGGCAGTCAATATCGTTTGGCGTCGCTGCTGATCGTCGTCACGCTCTTGGCCGGGTTCTTCGCATGGATGCGGACTTGGAATGCCGAAACGCGATGGAGCTTTATTACCGGACTCACGATTCTGTCGATCGTGTTCGGTATGCCGATCGTCGTCGTGTGGCTCATTCGGTCGCGGTTCATGATAGCCCTCAGTTACTTTTGGTCGGTCTTGATCGCGCAACTGGTTATGCCGACTTTGGTTGTCTACGGCCTTTGCCATTCCGATACCGCGATGTTCGTGCGAGCGGCGCTGATCTTCGTCACGTCCACAGTCGTTTGCGTGGTGTTTGCCGGCCTGCTTGTGAGATGCGTGTCGTCGCGTGACAAGTCGGAGTTTGTTAAGGCGGCATACATCGGCGCTCTGTGGCCGCTTGGGATGCCGCCGTTGATCGGAATATGGATCGGTTTATGGCGAGGCGACCTTTCCGTCTTCTTCGTCGAAGTGATAGGCTTGTATTCTGCAGCGGCGGAGCACTTTCCGCTGACGATCATTGCTTGCGGCGTAACCACCGCAGCGTCTTGCATGGCTATGGCGTTTCGTGAGACGGCGGGGCAACCGCTGCTTAAATAATTCGGCAAGGCATGTCGTTCAACACGTCGACAAAACCCGAAGCTGAACAGCCCCGCCAGCTCCGGCTCGACTCGTTGCTGGCCGGTGTTACGCTCGCCGCGGCGCTCTTTGCCTGGGTGCGCACTTGGGAGAGCGGCACGCGATCGATGATCGTGTGGCTCTCAGCGATGCTCGCCGCTTGGGCCGTGCCCGTCGTCATCGCGCGCGGGCTTTGTCGGTCGCGGCTGTTTCGCGAGCGGTCGTACCTGTGGACGGTCGTCGTTTCGCAGTGCTGGTTCCCGGCCGGCGTGCTGACGTTCGTCGCGGCCTGGGGCCCTTTCGACGACTGGGACGACGTGGCGGCGGCGATTTACTTTGTGATGACGAATCTGGCTATTGCCGGCATCACGGCGATCCTCGTCGCGTGGTTCGTCGACGGCTGCTTCACCGATCGCGACGAAGATCGGCAGGCTCAATGGATCGGCGCGATCACCACGCCGCTGATGATCGTCGTGTTTACGGTGGTAAACGTCGGCCCGCCGGATTTGCTGTTCGCCGGTTTGCTCGCGGCGACCGTGGGGCTGTTCAGCACCGGCTTCTTCATCCCCTTCGGAATGATCTTCGCGATGCGGGCTATGGATTTGCGGACGGGAGCCGACCCCGCCACGCAGGCGGCGACGAAGAACGAGGAAAGCGGGCCGGCAACCGAGCGATCGCCGGTGGCCGCAACGGAAGGGGCCGCACCATGACGATGAATTCCAATGCGGAAACTCCGCGACGTCAGTTTCGGCTCGCGTCGCTGCTGCTTGGCGTCACGCTTGCGGCCGCGGCCTTCGCCTGGGTGCGAACCTGGGAACCGGACAATGCTCGCGGAATGGCCGCACTTGTCGGAGTGTTCGTCGGAGCGCTGGTGCCGCCGCTGGTCGCGCGGCGGTTGATCCGCTCCGATTTCTTTCGCCGCGGCTGGTACGGATGGACCGTGGTTTTATCGCTGATCTGGTTGCCTTGGTCGGGGTTCCTCTTTTCCGTCGTCGCGGAGTCAATACGGCCGACCGGTCGGGAATCGCTGATATTCACAACACTGAGCTGGGCGGGGTTTTGTACGATCGTCGTTCCGACTATCGCCGTGATCATCGACATTTTGTTGCGAAGATTTCGCTCCGAGGACTACCGCGCCGGCACGATCGGCGCCGTTGCGGCGGTCGTTATGCTGGTGTCGATCGTTGATTTCAACTACCGCTTCGGGCCGCCTCAGTATCCGCAATTGGGAAGCAGTCAACATTACATCCCGTCAACTTTTGCCGAACGGCTTTACTGGGTTTGCTTCTATTTGATTTGGATCGCTCCGCTCGGAGCAAGTTTCGCCTTGCGATGCCTGAAGGTTCGCCGCGGTCCGTTGCCGCCGGAGTCGCAACCGCCGGCTTCCGTCGTTCCGTAACGGCCTCGGCCCCTTGGCACGGGGCGTACGATTGCGATAGTCTTGCGACGAAACAACGCGCTGTTTGTTGCGATCGCCGTGCCCCCTCGCTTGCGCTTCGGGGCTAGTGTGTGATGGTGAGTTGAACCCTGAACCCTGAACCTAATAACCTCTCGTGAATATCGTCCTCTGCTATCCCGTCGAGCCGAAGCACATCGCGCAGATCGAGGCCGCCGCGCCGGGCAGCACCGTCATCAACGCCGGCCAGCAAGGCATCCCCGAAGCGATCCTTGAGGCCGATATTTTTTGCGGGCATGCCAAAGAGCGGCCGGTGCCGTGGGACGAAGTCGTGCGGCGCGGCCGGCTGCAGTGGATTCAATCGTCGGCCGCGGGCCTCGACCACTGCCTGGTGCCGAGCGTCGTCGAGTCCGGCATTCCGGTGACCAGCGCCTCGGGCGTGCTGGCGGATCAGGTTGCCGAGCAAACGATGGCGCTACTCGCCGGCTTGTTACGCGGGTTACCGACGTTCTTCCGCGCCCAGCAAAAGCGCGAATTCATTCGCCGGCCGACGCGCGACTTGCACCGTAAGACGATCGGCATCATCGGGTTCGGCGGCAACGGTCGCCGGCTGGCCGAAGTGCTCCGGCCGTATCGCGGCAAAATCATCGCCACCGATTGGTTCCCGACCGACAAGCCCGACACGGTCGACGAACTCTGGCCCGCCGCGCGTAACGAAGAACTCATCGCTGCGTGCGACATATTGATTCTCGCCGCGCCGCTCACCGGCGACACGCGCGGCATGATCAATGCCCGCACTTTGGCAACGATGAAACCGTCGGCCGTGCTCATTAATGTGGCGCGCGGCAAACTCGTCGTCGAAAAAGATCTCGTCGTAGCGCTCAACGACGGCAAGCTCGCAGGCTTCGCGACCGACGTCACCGAAGTGGAGCCGCTCGCGCAGGAGAGCCCGTTGTGGGACCTGCCCAGCGTGATCATTACCCCTCATGTCGGCGGTCAGAGCCAATGGCGCATCGACGACATGACCGAATTTTTCTGCGAAAACTTGCGCCGCCGCACGCAGAACCTGCCGCTCCTCAACCTGGTGGATAAACGCCTAGGGTTTCCTGCCTGGACGCCGCGATAGCACGCGACGTAAAATGGCGATTGTATGAAATCTTTTGACGGAAGTTGCCGCGCCGCGTGATTTCGCGCGTAACGCCGGCACCGAAACCCGACAACTTCCTGTGAACGGATTCACGCTGCGAACGGAACTCGCAGCCGAGGCCGTCGGCGTTTCGACACCTTAGCTGTCGAAACGCGACGCCTCACGCATCGCCACCCCGGTAGACACTCTGAATGAACTCGACCTACTACATCTCATCGCTCACTTCTCCGGCCGACGGCCAATCGCCCCCGCAGCCGTGTGAACAAGAGATCGCCGAACGCTACAAGGAAATCATCGCCGAGCAGAAGCTCACGTGGACGGAACATCACCGCTTCATGCAGTTGCTCGGCGCCGGCGGACAGGGCGTGGTGTATCTCAGCGAGCGCCGCGGCACCGATCACTTCACCCTCCCCGTAGCGCTGAAGATTTTCACGCCCGAGCCGTTCAAAACTCAGGCTGCTTATGACGACGCGATGGGGCGCATGGCTCGGGTTGCCGCACGCGTCGCCTTGATTCAGCAAGACAACCTGCTCGACGTCCATAACTTTATTGAGCGGAATCGCATCCGCATTATGGAGATGGAATGGGTCGACGGCTTCGACCTCAGCCGGCTCCTCTCGCACGACATGCTCGGGGTGCTCAAAAAGAAGCTCGACCTGCCGCGCTGGAACTACGTGAACAACGTGATCGTGACGGCCGGCCCGAAGCAGGCTCGCTTAAAGGCGGGCATTGCGATCGCCGTGCTCCGCGAATGCTTGGCGGCTTTGAACGCGCTGCACCGGGCGAAGATCGTGCACGGCGACATCAAGCCGTCGAACATCATGCTCAAGCGGACGGGCAACGCGAAGATCATCGACATCGGTTCGGCCTTCGACCTGATGGACGTGCCGCACCGCGGGCCTTGCACGCCGGCTTACGCCGCGCCGGAAGTTCTCGAAGGGGCCGAGCAGACCGAACGCTCCGACCTCTGCAGCCTGGGCTACGTGCTGATCGAAACGCTCTCGGGCCAGCCGCCGTTTGCCGGATTGAAGAACTACACGGAACTGCTCGAAGCCAAGCGCTCGCTGCCGCACCGGCTGCACGAGCGGTTGCCGCGCGACGTGACCGTGAACGAACTGCTGATGAACCTCATCCGCGGGCTGATCTCGGCCGACCCGATGTGCCGATACCCGACCGCGGAAGCCGCCGACGTGATGAAAGACGGCGCGGCGGGCCTGCAGCGGCAACTGGTGCTGGGGAACTTGTCGACGGAATACGAAAACGACATCCGCGGCTGGCTACGAGACTTGGGCGACGCGCAGTTTTAGAGCTTCACGAAGCGCACGCAATCAAGCGAGGCGAGCGGCCGGCGTAAGCCGGCCGTTTCTATGCGCCGGCTAACTCTCGATTGGCGTCCATGACAAGCTCGACGGCCTCGCGGAGATTCTCGCGGGCTTCGTCGAGCGTCGCGCCCTGCGTGTTCGCGCCGGGCAACTCTTCAACGAAGGCGATGTAGCCTTCCGGCACCTGCTGATAGACGGCGGTGAGCTTCACCTTTTTATCCTCGCAAGAACTTCATGCTCCTTCGAGTTTAGCACACTTCGGAGCAGGCCGAACTACGCCTGCGCCAGCCACGCCTTGGCGGCATCCAGTTCCGCGGCGTCGAAGTATTGGATCTTGGCCATGGTGAACGGCTTGCAGACCGTGGCCATGTACTTTTCCCAGCTCTTCTCGCCGACGATCGCAATCTTCTTGATCTTCGCGCAGTGGGTCGTCGAGAATTTGATGTCGTCCCACAGGGCTTTGGCGTCCCAGCCGTGGAAGTCGTGGAACTGGGCGAGGATGTTCGCCCGGCCGTCGCGGGCAATTTCGGCGTCGACTGCGGGCACGAACGTTTTGTAATCGGCGTCGTGCAGTTTGCCGCTGAGCTTGAAGCCGATCGTGTCGGCGGGCATGCCGGAAAGTTGTTCGATCATCGTCGTCTCCTCCAATTGACGGTTTGGTGCCGGACGCATTCTAGCGATGTTTTGCGCGCGATTGCAAAGCGTCGCGGCGCGAGGTCATCACTCTTGGGGAGAGGCAATATCGTGCGTTGGGGCGAAGACTCCGGTCGCTTATGCTCCCGGCTCGCCGTTGACGACTCTCACAGAAGAGGCGCCGTGACGTCACTTGCCCGTCGGCACCAGCGTCATCTTCTGATCGCCGGCGATGGCCAAGCGGTATTCCTTGCCCGCTACGACGGTCGCGAAGAACTCTTCCGATTGGCCGTTGCTCCGGTTGCGGATGGTGAAGCGGTGCTCGCCGGGCGAGACCAGCACGACGGGATCGACCTTTTGCGTGCCGCTAAAGGCCCGTTGCGGGGCTTTGTGATCGACGTGCATGATCTCATAGCCGACGTCGTCGGACGGCGACAGGGAAACGTCGTTGATCCGCGCCTCCGTCGGCGGCCCCTTCAGCACTTCGCAGCCGACGAAGGCGGAAAGCAGGATGCCGACAAATGCCCATCGCATGATCCACCTCGACATGGCGGAGAATTCTTCGCCCCAAACACGAAGGCGCTGAGCTTAGCCGGACCGTGTTAGCCTTTGATGAGAGCGCGAAGACAAGCTTCGCGGCTAAATGGCCGGCAACTGACAACTGACAACTGACTTAATGCAATGCGGCCCGCTTCTTGACGACGCCGCCGTTTGCCTCGAGCGCCTGCAAGATCACGAAGAAGGCGTTCTCGTCCTTCTCGCGGACGATCGTCTCCAGCCGCGTCACTTCCAAGCGGGTCACCACGCAGAAGAGAATCTCCTGCGAGTTGCCGGAGTAGCCCCCTTTACCGACCAGCGTCGTGCAGCCTCGGCCGAGATCGCTCAAGATCGCTTGGCGAATTTCGCCGAATTTCGCGCTGACGATCAGCACTCCGTGGTACGCTTCGATACCGTGCAGCACGTAATCAATGGTCTTCGACCCGGCGAAGTAGGTGAGCGTCGAATAGAGGGCCGCTTCCACGCCGAGCAGGGCCGCGGCGATCGAGAAGATCAAGACGTTGAGCGCCAGCACGACCTCGCCGACCGTGGCGAACGACCGCTTGCTGACGATCACGGCCAGGATTTCGGTGCCGTCTAGCACGCAACCGCCGCGAATCGCTAGGCCCACGCCTGCGCCGGTGAAGAACCCGCCGAACGTGGCGGCCAAGAGCTTATCGTGCGTCGCCACGGGCCAGGGAAACGCGGCGAGGCAGATCGCCTGCAGGACGATCGCCGCGAAGCTTTTCAGCGCGAAGCGATGCCCGACATGCCGGTAGCCGAGCACGATGAACGGCAGGTTGAACAACAGCAAGAGCGCCGGTAGCGGCAGGCCTGCCGACTTCGACGCCAGCATGGAAACGCCGGTCACACCGCCGTCGATAAAGTGGTTCGGCAGCAGAAAACATTCGAGCCCGACGCACGACACCAGAACGCCGATCGCAATAAAGATCGAACCGGATGCGACCGACTTCCAAGCCATGCGAACCTCCTCAATGCGAACGCGGCGTCGGTTAACGACGTCGCCCGGGCCCCGGGTATTAGAGCCTATCCGAATACTCCCCTCGCCCCTTGCGGGCGAGGGGCCGGGGGTGAGGGGTTCCGGGTTCTCGGATAGGCTCTTCGTGATCCCGCGCAAGAATCCGCCTCGCGCGGCGGCACAATATAACGTGCCGTCGCTCGGCGAGACGAGGCCTGTTAGGCAAAGGTTCGCGCGGCGAATTGCAGTAGCAGCGCCGACGAAGACTCCTCTCCCTCCGGGAGAGGATGCCCGACAGGGCAGGTGAGGTGAGGGCGACGTTGCCCCAAGGTCGGCGGTGGTGTCTCATGCGAACGTAGTGCTTCGCGACTCTCACATTGCTGCGCCGTCGGTCGTTTGACGTCTCCCTCATCCGCCGCTTCGCGGCACCTTCTCCCGGCGGGAGAAGGGTTTATTCCCCGCCGTCTTCTATTTCTGCATCCCCAACATCCCCTCCTCATCGCCGTCATCTCCCTTTCTTCGCCCCATCTGAATCCTTGCGTCTCTGCGCGCGACCTTTGTGCCGCCGAAATCGCGTGGCCAAAAGCAAGGCGATTCTTAGCCGAACGACCCGAATTCACAAAATAGTCGCCGGCCAAAAACTTCCTTGAATGAAATCCTCAATTTGCTAAGTTGCGGAGTGGCGAGGAGGGCGACGAACAGGGAGAAAACAGCGATGGAAAATCGACGTAAGTGCTCGAAGATTTCAGAAAAATGGAAACAACTTACGTCGATCGCGCTGCGCACATCTGCGCACTGCGCCGGCCTGGTAGTGCGCATGACAAACTTTGGAATTAAGGGTGCGCACATCGGGACCAAAGATGTGCGCAGTGACCAAAAACGAGTCGACGTAAGTGTGGCCAAAAAAAGTTTTTTGCTGGAGGACTTACGTCGATTTGCCGCGAGTCGGTGTTCGCCACCATCGAAAGCCCAGGGACGGCCGTCCCTGGGGCCCTACTCGCGATATTCCAAAAATGTTTCGCGTCGAAAGCCGCTCCCCCAGGGACGGCCGTCCCTGGGCTTTACCGGAGTCGTTGCAACTCGCACAGCTGCTACGAAAGGTCAGCCGTCACCCATGCATTTTTCGCCCGTTTCGGCCGATTCGCCCCGGTGCAATTGGCCTGCCGGGGAGTTAAAATGGCCGCTTCCCGATTGGGTCGCCTGGGTCGCCGCCTTGATTTGTTCGCCCCTGTTCAATCAGGCGCGACCAACGTGAGGCTGAGCCCCGGCTGATTGATCGGACCCGTATTCGTTCCCGCCTCAAATGCCCGCACGTCAGGAGATGGTTCTCATGGCAGACAACGTATCCCGCCGCGATTTTGTGAAGACGACCGGGGCCGCCGCAACGGCCGCCGCGGCTCTGAGCACGTTCGCCGCTCCCGCACCGGCCCGCGCCGTCGGCGCCAACGGCAAGATTCGCATCGGCTTCATCGGCCCCGGCGGCCGCGGCTTCGGCGCGCACGTCAAGTCGCTCGCTCGCCTGCATGAAGAAGGGGCCAACGTCGAGTTGGTCGCCGTCAGCGAAGTGTACAGCAAGCAGCGCGACATGGTCTGCTCGTTCATCAAGGAAAAGACCGGCACCGATCCGAAGAAGTACGACGATTACAACGACATGCTGGCCGACGCCAATGTCGACGCCGTCTGTATCGGCACGCCGGACCACTGGCACCACAAGCAAATCGTCGACTCGCTCCGCGCGGGCAAGCACGTCTACGCCGAAAAGCCGATGACGAAGAAGGTCGAAGAAGCCCTCGACGTCGTGAAGGTGTGGAAGGAGACGGGCAAGGTGATGCAGGTCGGCGTGCAGTCGACCAGCTTGCAAGTGTGGGACCAAGCTCGCGACCTGATCAACAACGGCAAGCTCGGCAAAGTGCTCGGTTTCCAAACCGAATACTTCCGCAACTCGGGCGTCGGCCAATGGCGCTACTACAAGCTCGAAAAAGAAATGTCGCCGCAAACGGTCGACTGGAAGCGCTGGCTCGGCGTGAAGGAAGGCCTCGCTCCAGACATGGACTTCGATCGCGCGCTCTACGCTCAATGGCGCTGCTACTGGCCGTTCGGCTCGGGCATGTTCACCGACCTGTTCGTGCACCGCACGACGTCGATGCTCAAAGCCACGGGCCTGCGATTCCCGGCTCGCGTCGTCGGCGCGGGCGGTATTTACATGGAACTCGACACGCGTGACGTGCCGGACGTGGCGACCGTCGTGGCCGACTACAACGAAGGTTGCCAAGGCCTGATCACGGCGACGATGTGCAACGAAAACTCGCGGATCAAGCAAGTGATTCGCGGGCACAACGGCGCATTTGAATTCGGCAACGGCGAGCAGTTCACGGAGTTCAACTTCGTGGCCGAACGGCCGCAAGTGACGTTCGACAGCTCGGTGAAAGACGAGACCATCAAGACGGATCTCGCCGGCAGCGATCTGAAGAAGAGCGACACCACGTACTTGCACTTCAAGAACTGGGTCGCGGCGATGGAAGCCAACAAGCCGGACATGGTCAACAACGATCCGGCGCTCGGCGCCGCGGCCGTGACGACGGTGATCCTCGGTGCGCAGAGCTACCGCTTCGGCAAGGTTTATCACTTGGACGAAGCGACCGGCCAGTACAAGGACGGCGACGATTCGTGGTCGAAGAAGTGGGAAGAGCTTTCCAAGCAGCGCGCCAAGCCGATGCAAGTGCCCGGCTGGGCGGCGGGCGACAAGGGAAGCACGCTCAAGCCGGACGCCTACATGGCCCTCGGCGGCCCGTGGGCCAACGGGCAAGACCCGGCGGGCGGGTAGGAATAGGCTGCAGTCGCCTGGAGGCAGGCGGCAGGTATGCAAACGCAGAAGAACGGGGCCCACGCGGGCCCCGTTCGGCGTTTGTGGTCGTGCGAAGTTCTTTGACAACTCGATTTCTGATCGGCGAGTTTCTACGTCGTCGCCGAAGGTTCAAAGCCCAGCCAGCGATCGTACCACGCTTCCGTGTATCGCCGCGCCACCGGCGGATAGGCGTGGCCGCCGGGGAACGAGAACCAACTCAAGCAATCCCCCGCGCCGAGCTGCCGCAGCATGTCGGGCATCTTCTTTGGATCCATACGATGCTGCGTCTGGTAGTACTCGAGCGTCTTGTCGTAGCCGAGCCGCTGCTGACGGGCGAGCACGGCGCTCGGCAAGCCGGGGGCGTCTTGCCAGTTCAAAAAGATCGGCAGCGCCTTGAGGCACTTCGGCAAGACGCGATGCCGGTAGAACTCTTGCTCGCTGGAGATGATCAACAGCGGCCGCGGGGCGACCATCGCCATGAGATCGTCGAAGTCGACCGGCGGCGTGAGCGTTTTGTCGTCGACGTATTTACGGAACTTTTTGATGTAGATGTACGGCCCGCTGTTGGTCTTGAAACCGAAGCGGCGCTCGATCTCCTTGCTGCTGGTTTCGGGGTCGCCAAGTTTCCAAGGAGTCCAACTGGCGGGCTTGCGCGACCAAGCGTCGCTGTTGTCGAGGTGCCAATCGAGGACGCCGCCGTTGGAGACGGTCGCGGTGATGCGGTCGTCGAAGGCTCCGCAGAAGAGGGCCTGATGCCCGCCGAGCGACCAGCCGATGACGCCGATGTGGGGTTTGTCGACGAAGTCCAGAGTGTGGAGGAAGTCGATCGAGCGGCTGACGTCCCAGATGTTTTTACCGATGATGGACCACTCGGGGTTCTTCTCGTAGAACCAGCGGGTGTCCATCACGCGACCGCCGGGCGGGATGCGTTCGCCGTCGGTGAGAAGATCAATGCAAAGGACGACGTAGCCGTGTTTGGCAAGTTCGAGCCCGGAGGCGCGGCCGACGTCGGGATGGGTCGGCGGGTCTTGCAGGCGGCGACCGCTGAGACCGGCGGTGCTGTTTTTGCCCGCACCCCAGGTCGTGCTGTGAATAACGATGATCGCCGGCGTCGGCTTCGTTTCGGCGGCTTTCGGAACGAGCAACCACGCCGTGACGCGATCACCAGGCTCGGCTTGGAAGCTGACGTGGTACCGCGTGATGCCGTCTTCCTCGGCGACCTTTTTTATGACCGTTTCAAGCGCGGGAATCTCTTGGGGAAATTCGCCCAATAGGTCGAGAAACCCGCGCTCGATCTGCTTGCGACGCTCGGGCCACGGCAACTCGGCGGGCTTCGTCGCGACGGAGGCACCGGCGGCCGGCGCGTCGACGGCGAGCAGCGATTGCGGAGCCAGCGCGGCGCCGGCGAGCGTCGGAAGGCCGAGTTGGAGAAGTTGACGACGCGACGGGGCGCGGCGATCTTGCTGCATGGTTACGTCCGATGCGAGGGAGCGTTAACGGCCGGCTGACGCCGGCCGCTCGCCGGCGTTATAAGAGTTCTCCGACTAGAACTCCAGAAAAACCCGGCCGCCGTCTTTGAAGCTGTTGCGGGCCGCCAGGACCGTGGTCAGGGCACGGTAGGTATCTTCCAAACCGGCCGAGTTGCGCAAGAGGCTCGTCACCGCGCGGTGGAACTGGCTGATCATCACCTCGCCGACCGGACGTTCGCTATCGAGCGACTCTTGGTGGCGGCCCGCGTTGTCGAACCAAACCAAGGTCGACGGCAAGTCGATGAACGCGATCCCATTTTCGCAGGCGACCTGCAGAGCGGCCGGCGGGCGGTAAGCCACGGCTTCCAGCCAAGTGGCGGGCATGTAACGGCCGCAACTGATCTGAGCCGTGGCACCGGTGCCGGGGCCGCCTTCGCGCGGGGCGAAGTCGAGGCTCATCATTTGGTAGTCGTCGGTCTGAGGATCGGCGGCGGCGAAGTGCCGCACCCCGACGACGCTGGTCGGCTCCGTGCCGACGACGTAGCGGCACCAGTCGATGAGTTCCATCAGGTCGTTGGTCGTGCTCGGATAGCAGCCCGGCCGGCCGGCTTGTTGCTCGGCGGGCACGCGGGCATGGCAAAACAAAAGCCGCGGCTTGCCGAGCCGCGTGGCGATGAGTTCCTTTAGCCGCAGCGTGGCCGGGGCGT
>JAFLCO010000102.1 GCA_017303535.1 Planctomycetota bacterium | reverse complement strand
CCAAGACATCGTACTGCCCATAGATAAGCCTAACGCACCTAACCGCTCAGGATCAATATCCGCCCGTGAGACCAAGTAGTCCACCGCGCGGCACGGCGCTCTTCGGACCGATCAACAACTGGCAAGGTCCCGAAGCCCGCATCCTTGCGACGCGGTTGGCTTCCAACCTCGGCGCCGGCCGCACGGCCACGAGTTGGCTCTGGCGCACGTGGCGGGAATATCCCGACCACCCGCTGGTGCAGTATTACGTGATCCGCAGCTTCGCGTCGCGCCGCGGTCCGTGGCAGGCCCGCACCTATTACGAACAGATCGGCGAACTGAAGACCGACGATCGCATCCTCCGCGCCGATTGGATGGCGTTCAAGGGCGTGCTGGCCGCGCTGTTTCGCGATTTCGAAGCGGCCGACCGCGCGCTCGATGCCGCCGAGGCCATCGCGCCGGATAGCCCCTGGGTTCACCTCGAGCGCTCCGAAGTGCTGATGTACGAAGATCGACACGACGAAGCCCTCGCGGCTTCGCAACGTTCGCTGGAGCTGCGCCCCTGGTATCGGCCGGGCATCCAGTCGACGGCCCACCTCCTCACGATGCGCAATCGCGACGATGAAGCGCTTGAAATGTTGCGCGGAGCCGCCGAGGTGTTGGAGTCGGGCGATATTCTCTTTCAGCTCTCCGGCATGTTGATGGAGCGCAAGCGCTACTCGGAAGCGCGCGAGACCATCGAGCGCATTCCGGCGCTCTGTCCGCTGATGGAGAAGAAGTATCTCGAAGCTCTCTCCGCGCAGCGCAGCGAAGCCGCTTACCACTGCGGCGACGAAGCCGCGGCCGTCGAACATGCCCGCCAGGCCGGCAAAGGCTTTCACGAAAAGCTGGCCGAGCGCTTGGCGGCGGCCAAACCTGAGGCGCGGCGCTACGAACTCGACGTGCCGTTCGTACGTCAGCACCATGTGACCTGTGCGCCGGCCACGCTCACGGCCATCGCGAAGTATTGGAAGCGCGAAGTCGAGCACCTCGAAGTGGCCGAGAAAATCTGCTACGACGGCACTCCCGCGCAAGGCGAGCGGCAATGGGCCGAGCAAAACGGCTTCCTGGCCCGCGAGTTCACGGTCGACCTAACGACGGCCGAGGCGCTAGTGTCGCGCGGCGTGCCGTTTACGTTCACCACGGTCGAGCCGACGAACTCGCACTTGCAGGCGGTCGCCGGCTACGACGCCCGCCGGCAAACGCTGCTTTTGCGTGATTCCAACTACCGAGGGCTCGGCGAACTCACGGCCGATAAAGGCCTCGAGCATTACGCGCCGACCGGCCCCCGCGGCATGGTGCTGATGCCGCCGGAGGAAGCGTCGCGAATCCGCGACGTCGCGCTGCCCGACGCCGAACTCTACGACCGGCTCTACGAACTGCTCGGGGGTCTCGATAAGTTCGACCGCGCCGTTGCGGCCCGCGCTTTGGAACGCCTGCGCGAGCAGGCCCCGACGCACCGTCTCACGCTCATCGGCCGCCGCGCGATGGCCGCATACGACAACGACCTCGTCGGCGGTCGCCACGCCTGCGAACAACTCGTCCACCAATATCCCGAGAGCGACGTCTGGCTCTTCGGGCTCTGGTTCTACCTGCGTCGGCTCGCGCCGCGCGACGAGCGATTGAAGTTCTTGCAGAAGGTGCTCGACCGCCACGATAGCGATCCGGTCTTCCGCCTGCACTTGGCCGAAGAATTGTGCGACGACGCCCGTACGCACCCCGAAGCGGAGCGCGTGCTGCGGAAGTTCATTCGCCGCCGGCCGCTGGAAGCTCGGGCCTATTCGCTGCTCGGGCAAATCGCCTGGCTCGACCGCCGCTACGACGAAGCGCTGCGCTTTTATTACACGGCCGCCTGCCTGGAGGACAAAGACGAAGACTTGGCCCGCACGTACTTCGCGGCCGCCCGGCGCGTGAAGCGCACCGAAGAGGCTCTGGAATTCTTGCGCCGCCGCTTCCAGCGGTTCGGGGCGAAGTCGTCGTATCCCGCGCGCACGCTCTACGCCGCGCTCAATACGCTCGATCGGGCCAAGGAAGCCTTTGCGGTGCTGGCCGACGCCGTGAAGCTGCGCCGCGACGACGGCCGGCTCTTGTTGTTCGTCGCCGATTGCGACGCCCGCGCAGGCCGCTTCGAGCGAGCCGGCAAGATTCTCAAAATGTCGGAAGGGAAGTGCCATCCGCACGAGCTGCTCCGCACCCGGGCCGACATCGCTTCGTACCGCGGCGACCTGGCCGAATCGCTGGCCGTGTGGCGGGAGTTGCTCGCGCAAGATCCGCAATCGATCGACGCCGCCGCCAGCATCGCCCGGCTACTCACCGAACTCGACGGCCGTGATGCGAGCGTCGCTTTCTTGCGCGACTTGGTCGACCGCTTCCCGCACAACGTGGCGCTGATCCAAACGGCGGCCGAGTTTTTGCGCGAGGAACAAACCGACGAAGCCGAGCGGCTGGTGCGCCGGCTCGTCGAGTTCAATCCGGTCGATCCGTGGGCGCGGCGAGAGTTGGCCATCGTGCTCACGATCCAGCGGCGCTTCGACGAGGCCCTCGAAGAAATCACGGCGGCCATTCCGCTGGAGCCTACGAACTCCGTCTCCTATTCCATTCACGGCCGCATCCTGGAAACGCTCACTCGGCTCCCCGAGGCCGAGGCCGCGTACCGGCGGGCTTTGGAACTTTCGATCGACAACGAAGCGGCTTTCGACGGCTTGCTCCGCACGCAACACGATCACGCGCATCGCAAAGCGGCGCTGGAGTATCTCTACAAGCAACTTGTCGGCCAAACGACGTACGGTGAAGGTCTCACGGCTTACTCCAACTACGCGGTCAACGTCTTTCCGCCCGAGCAAGTGCTGCAGCAACTGCACGCCGCGCTCAAGGCCCGGCCCGACCTTTGGCACGCCTGGTCGGCCGTGATTCGGCAACTGGTCGAAATGGAAAAGTTCGATCAGGCGCAGGCCCTAGCCGAGCGCGAAGTCGAACGCTTCAGCTTGTTGCCGGGCAGCTACGTCGACTTGGCGATGGTCTGCCGGCTGCGCGGCGACGCCGACGGCGAAATTGCCGCGCTGCGTCGAGCCCTGGAGATCAGCCCCGTCTGGTCGGTGTCGCTGCGTCAATTGGTCGACGCCTATCAGCGGCGCGGCGAATACGCCCAGGCTCAGGCGTTCGTCGAGCAAGCTCTCCAGCGCAACCCGACCGACGCCGTGCTGCTCGGGCACTTGGCGGACTTGCAATGGCGCGACGGTAAGAAGGCCGAAACCTTGGCGACGCTCGAGCGGGCCGTGATGCTCGAGCCCGGCTACAACTGGGCCTGGGGCCGGCTGCGCGAATGCGGCGCGGAGATGAAGGAGCCCGATCGCGCGGCCCAAGCGGCCCGCAAGCTTGTGGAGCGCGCGCCGACGCATGCCCGCAGTTGGCTCGTGCTCGCGCGCGTGCTCGACGGCGACGAATACCTCGAAGAGCGGCTCGCCGCGCTGGCCAAGGTCGCGGAACTGAACCCGCTCTTGCTCGACGGCTACACGCAGCGGAGCAAGCTGCTCGCGCAAGCCGGCCGGTTCGACGAAGCGCTGGCCGCCTGCCGGCCAAAGGCCTTCGGCGCCACCTTGCCGCCGGCGCTCGGCATTCAAGAAGCGTGCGTACTGGAAGCCCGCGGAGACCGCGCGGCCGCCGTCGCCAAGGTGCGGGCAGTGCTCGCCGACAATCCCGACCGCTGGGACGCGTGGAGCCAGCTCGCGCAGTGGTTTGAAACCGACGAAGCGGAAAAGAAGGCGTGGCTCGAAGCGGCCGAGCGAATGATCGACCTCGCGCCGACCGACGCTTTGTCCTGGCGCACCGTGGCCGATGCTCGCCGCGTGAACGACGACGTCGCCGGCGCGCGGCAAGCGTATGCCCGGGCCGTCACGCTCGACCCGGCCTTTGAATATTGCACGAATTGGCTCGTCGATCTGGAGCTGGATGCGGGCGAAGTCGATCGGGCCGACGAGTATCTGACGCGGGCGCTCGCGCACGAGCCGAGCGCGTTTCTGCTGGCTCGCCGCGTGCTGATTTGCGGCAAGCGAAAGCAACGTGCCGCAGCGATCGACGTGTTTCGTAAAGTTTTGGAACAACCGCAACCCAACGCCTGGCCGATCAACGCCGGCTTGGAAACTCTCACCGAACTGGGAGCCGAGGCCGAAGCGATCGACGCGCTGCGTACGGCATCGCTCCGCCAAGGAGGCGAGGTCGCTTGTGAGAAATTTATTGAAATCTGCGCCGCGAAAGGTCACTGGGTCGACGGCGAAGCGCATCTCCAAAAAACGCAAGGCTCCGTGCGTCACGCCGGTCTGCAGCAGTTGCTCCGCTCGATGGCCGAACGAGGGCAGGGGGAACGCGTGCTCGCGCTGACGAAGCGCCGGCGTGACGAACTGGCCGCCGATCCGCTGACCTGGGGCGTGGCGGGCTACGCTCTCTGTTCGCTGCCGCTCACGCGGCTCAACGGCATCCAGTGGATGAGTGATTGGCGCAAGCGCGACGGCGTGGAGCCGTGGATGCTGCTGAATCTCGCTAACGCGCTCGAGGCGTTCGACCGGTTGCGCGAGGCCAAGGAAGTACGGCAGGCGGGCGTCGATATGGACCCGCAACGGCGCGTGGCCGACCATCGGGTGTATCTCGCGCTGCATCATTGCACGGCGGGCGACTACGCCGCGGCGGCGCCGCTGGTCGAGGAGATCGACGCCGGCCGGCTGGACCGCGATACCCGCACGGCGCTGGCGATGGTCCACGCGGCCTTGCACCTGTCGCGCGCCGACGTCCCGAGCGGTTTCGCCGGCTGGACGCTGATTCGCGAATTTAACGATTCGCTCAAACCGTACGGCGAACCGCTGGCCGGCGACCCGGCCCTGCAAAAGTTCCGCAAACGCACGCTGGTCCGGCTACTCAAAAAACGCGGCCACACCTGGTCGGCCGTGATTGTGGAACGAATGTAGGAGTCGGCAGCCGGCGCAGAGTCGCATGCGGCATTCAACGCGTATACTAGCCCCGAAGCGCAAGCAAGGGGGTATGGTCGACGCGTAGTTTAGTGCCCCCTCGCTTGCGCTTCGGGGCTAGTATGTGTTGGATCACGTTGAACGAGGTTCTTGGTCTATTCCACCGGCTCCAAAAACCACGGCTTTTCCAGCGCTTGCTCGTCGCCGCCCGTCGTGTGCGGCATGTTCGCGTAGTAGTAGAAGAGGTGCCGCACGCCCGGATCGTCGAACTTTAAGTCGCCGGCCGCTTCCGCCGCTTCGTAGAGTTTGCGCCGGGCGTCGAGCGCTTCGAGGCCGAACTGTTGGAAGATGATTCGGCCGCCGTAGGTCCGCTGCAATTCGCGCTCGATCTTCCACGGCAGGATGAACATTCGCGCAACGGCCGCATTCGGCGTCGGGAGCGGCGAGTTCAGAAAACCTTCGAGCATCATCTGCTCCTGCCGAAGCTTCACGGCTTTGTCGGCCGGAAGATTGGGCGCGGCGAGTTCTTGCGCGATCGCCGCTAAACGTTCGGTCCGCTGCTTGCGGTTGCGCTCGTCCTGCCTTTTCGAAGTCGCGAGAAACCGCGCAATCTCGTCGTCGGTCACCACGAGCTTCTTCTCGCGTACGAAACGCTCCTGAATCGGCAGGCCCAGCGCCTGCTGGATGCGACTCATCAGTTCCCAACGGGCCTGATCGGTCGCGTCGAACTTCACGCCGACGTCGATCGGCGCCGTGAGCCCGACGTCGCCGGCGGTGACCGGTTTGCCGTAGACACGGCCGATCACGCGGTCGGCGGGAACGGCATTCGGCTCCTCGGCGGCGACGGCGAGACCGTACACGACGTGGAAAACAAGAACTGCGAGCAAACTTCGTCGCTTCATAAACGCCCCATTCGCAACTGCTTTCGAGGCCGCCCGCCAAACATACCCGCAGTGACCCGAAAAAGTTGCGAAACTGCCGGATTTTCCATAATCGGGCAGGCGGCGGGCCGGCCAAAAGTTGATTTGAATTGGGGCCGGCGGATGTGGGATAATGGGGCGTTTCGCCGCGGGGTCGACGGGCCCTAACCAGGACCGCGCCGACCTTAGCCCCCGGCACTTCATGCGGGGGCAAACGGGGCGGAATCCGCAGTAAATCGCAACCACCCCGTACTAGCCCCGCAGCGCAAGCAAGGGGGCTTGCCGTTCTTACTTTTGACGTCGACCACAACCATCCCTCCAAACTGCCCCCGGCATGAAGCACCGGGGCTAAGAACAAAAAACCATGAATCTCCAAAATCAACTTTCAGGCGACGTCACCCTCATCCGCCCTTCGGGCACCTTTTCCCAGGGGGAGAAGGGTTTGGGCCGAACGTCGATTTCTGTTCGGCAACGACCGTTATCGTCAATCGTTTTGCAATTACAACCGCGCTACCGTAACTGCGTACATTTTCGCGGGGGTGCGTACATCGACGTCCGAAATGTACGCACCACGTCACTTAGAACTAAGGGTGCGTACATCTCGGGGTCTGGTGTACGCACTTGCAATTTTGGGGCAATTGCAAATCGGTTGCAAAAAGAACCGGCGGAAGGCGGCGGAGGGACTTCGTCGCGAAAGGCGATTTATGCTCCGCTGCGACGATCACTGGCCGTTGCCGCGCTCGTCGTGCTGTCGCTGCTTGGAGGGAACTTCGCCGGCGCCGAGGAACTGCGCATCGGCGTGTTCAACGTCGACGCCACGCCGCCGATCGGGTCGCCCGTGGCTTATGCGCCGGCCCTGTCCATCACGGATCCGCTGTATGCCCGAGGCGTGGTGCTGCTCGGCGTCGGCCGGCCGATCGTGCTCTGTGCCGTCGATTGGATCGGCATTTACAACTCGGGGCACGACGTCTTTCGCGAGGCGCTCGCCAAGGCCGTCGATACGACCGTTGATCGCGTCGCCGTGCATACGCTCCACCAGCACGACGGCCCGCGCTGCGACTTCGGGGCCGAAGAACTTTTGGCGCCGCACGGCTTGGCCGGCAAGCGGTCGGACGTGGTGTTCAATCGCCGCGTGATCGCCGCCGCCGCGCAGGCCGCGAAGGATTCGCTCGCGAAAGCTCAACGCGTGACGCAACTCGGCGTCGGCGAGGCCAAGGTCGACAAGGTCGCTTCGAATCGGCGGTTGCTCGGGCCCGACGGTCGCGTGGCCATCTCGCGGTCGAGTTCGTATCGGATTCCCCAACCGATTCTCGGCCGGCTGATCACCGAAGCTCACAAGCAAGGGTATCAGCTCAGCGCCGAACGGGTCGAAGAAGCGCTCGCCGCGCCGGAAGGGGTGATCGATCCCTTCTTGAAGATGATCACGTTCTACGACGGCGACGCGCCGATCGTGTCGCTGAGTTACTACGCCACGCACCCGCAAAGTTTCTTCGGCGAAGGGGACGTGACCAGCGAGTTCGTCGGCCTCGCGCGGGCCCAGCATGAGAGCGACCGCGACGGCGCGACGCTCGTGCATTTCAACGGAGCGGCGGGCAACATCGCCGCCGGCAAATACAACGACGGCACCCCGAAGCTACGCATCGAACTCACGAAGCGGATGGCCGACGGTATGCAACGGGCTTGGCGCGAGACGAAAGTGTCCGCCATCGCGGCCGAGAAATGCGAGTGGCGCGTCGCGCCGGTACAAGTGCCGGTCGCCGCGCATCTGAAGGCCGATGAACTTCGCGCGACGCTGGCCGACGAAAAGCTCGAAGAGGGCAAACGGTCGGCGGCCGCCGGCAAGTTGTCGTTCGTGCTGCGGCGCGATGAAGCACGACCGATCGAGTTGAGCTGCTTGAAACTCGGCGACGTCTACCTCGTGCACATGCCGGGGGAATTGTTCGTCGAGTACCAACTCGCCGCTCAGAAATTGCGGCCGGACGGAACCGTCTGCATGGCCGCCTACGGCGACGGCGGCACCGGCTACATCGGCACGGAGATCGCGTACGAGCAAGGAGGCTACGAGACCCAGCCGAGTTCATCGAACACGGCCCCGCAGGTGGAGAAGGTGCTGATGGACGGGATCAAGGAGCTGCTGAAGTAAGCGGGGGTATGTTACTTGCCGATGCAGTAAACGTACTCCTGCCGCTTGCCATCCGTAGTCTTCGCGACGCGGAAGTAGATGCGGTTGTCGACGAACGTCGGCGTGGCGAAGGCTTCATCACCGAGCTGGTTTTCACCGAGTTGTTCGAACTCTTTGGACGAGGCGCGGAAGATGACTGTGCGGCCCTTCTCGTCGATGGCGAAGATCTTGTCGCCGACCAAAACCGGCGAGGCGCTGAATGTGCCGCCGACGCGTTGCTTCCAGAGTTCTTCGCCCGTCGCACTGTTCCAACAGGTGGCGACGCCCGCATCGAGCACGGCGTAGAGATAACCTTCCTGGACCAACATCGACGGGACGTAAACGCGCGTGGCGCTTTCCCAAGCGAGTTTGCCGGAACCGTCGGCTTCGACGGCCGAGAGATGGTTCTTCGGGTAGCCGCCGCTGGTGAAGATGCGGCTGCCGTCGGTGACGGTCGACGTCACGCATTCGGTCGTCGCCCCGGCGACTTCCCAGAGCTTCGCGCCGGTGGCGGGATCAAGACTCGTGACCAAGTCGCAACCGGTGAGCAGCAGTTGTTCGCGGCCCGCGATGGTGAAGAGGATCGGCGAAGTGTAGTTCGGCAGACTCGGGCGCTCGACCCGCCAGACGACCTTGCCCGTGGCTCGCTCGAGTGCGACGATCGCGCCGCCACCTTTGTTGTCGGCCGAGACGATGACGGTTTGTTTGTAGACGGCCGGCGACGAGCCGAAGCCTTGGTGATTGACGAAGTCGCAGACCTTGGCTTGCCAGATAATCTTGCCGTCGAGGTCAAGGGCCGACGTGTGGATGGCGCCGGCGTTGAGGAAGTTGATGAAGAGCCGGCGACCGTCGCACGCCACGGTCGACGAAGCGTGCGAACTCTTGAGGTTGCCCTTGGGGTCGAAGTTGCCTTGGTGAACCGGAGTTTGCCAGAGCAACTTGCCCGAGGCGCGATCGAGCGCGAGGACCGATTGAACCTGCGCTTCGACGTCGGCCGTGGCCAAGTAGATGCGGTCGCCGACAATCGTCGGGGAGCCGTGACCGCGGCCGATGATCGGCGTCCGCCAAACAACGTTCTCGGTCTTGCCGCCGGGTTCGGAACTCGCGTCGCTCCACGTGAGCGGCGGGTTCTGGTTGCCGAGAGCGATGCCGTCGAACTTCGGGCCGCGCCACCAGGGCCAATCCGTCGGGCCGATCTGAACCGGATCGCTCGCAGCGACGCCGGCGGGACTGGCGGCATGCGACTCGTGAAGTTCGGCGACAAGCGCAACGACGAACAGGCAGCAGGTGAAAAGCTGACGCATGGCGGGGGTCTCACAAGGCGGGCGACAGAGGCGGGTCGCCGCATTGTAGCCGACGAGCGATCGCGAGACACGAGCACCGGACGAAGTCGCGAACTACTCGCGTTCGTCGGCACCGAAGGCCACGGGCGTGCCGCCGCCGAACAGGCTCATCACGCTTTGCCACAACCCGCCGCCGGCGTCTTCCGTCACGGCTTCGACGCCGTCGACGTCGGTGGCCATCAGGTACGAGCGGAGGCTGGCCACGAGCTGCCGGGCCCGTTCCATCGAGGCGGCCGTGCGGCGTTCGCGCGACTTCACGGGGCTGATCATCGCCGTGATCCGCGTGCGCTTGAAGAGAGCCCGGGGGTTGTTTTCCGGAGCGAACGATTCTTCGTGAATCGCCAGATCGATGATCAGACGAATCGTGCGGTCGCTTTGGCGTTTGAAGAGCGGGCCGCCGCGATCGCCGCCGATGCGGAGCTGTACGCGGTTGCGATCGGTGAGCAGGATTTCCGCGTGGTGGTCGGCGACGAAGCCTTTGAGCTTTTCGATGTTGCGCTCGAGCGGCGAATCGCTGGTCATCTCGCGCTTCAGGAGCATGTTGCCGGCGAGCCGCTTCTTCGAGGTCGCCGTAATGCGGTTGTCTTCCGCCGGAGCATCGCCGCCGACGCCGAGCTGCACCACGCGGTTGCGCCCGGTTTCCTTAGCTTGGAACAGCGCGCGATCGGCCCGGCGAATCATGGTTTCGGGCGTGTCGCCGGGCTGAATTTCGGTCACGCCGAAGCTGGCCGTGACGCAGCGCTGCCCGAGCGAGGCGTGCTTCACGAGGCTAAAGGCCACGCGAACTTCCTCGGCTCGTTTGGCGGCCGTGGCGTTGTCGCAATCGGCGCACAGCAAGACGAACTCTTCGCCGCCGTAACGGGCGACGAGATCGCCCGAGCGACAGAAGGTCTTGAGCATGTTGGCGATCGACTTGATGACTTCGTCGCCGGCTTGGTGACCGTAGGTGTCGTTGATCGTTTTGAACCGATCGATGTCGGTCATGATCAACGAGCACGGCCGCTTGGTATCGCGGTGCGCTTTGACGAACTCGGCCAGCACGCGGTCGAACTCGGCCCGATTGGCGACCTTCGTCATCGGGTCTTGCGTGGCCATGTCGTGCAGATTCTGGCAGCGCTCTTCCAGCGAGATTTCGTCGGAGACGTCGTGCAGTTGCAGCGTGAGGCCGACGACCAGGCCTTGGTCGTCGACGACGGGTACGGCCTGCGCGTCGACGGCCGTCGGGCGTCCGCCGCGACCGTTGATGTGCAGCCGACGTACCCATTGCACGCCTTCGCGGACCGCCTGGGCCAACGGGCAGTTTTTGTCGCCGATGGGGCTCTGATGTTCGTCGGCCATGCCGATCGTCGACGGCAGGAACGTGCTCGACAAAATTCCCTTGCCGGGGATGCCGGTGAGCCGTTCGGCGCCGTGGTTCCACTGCAAGACCTGCAGGTTGGCGTCGACGAAGATCACGCCGTCGTGCATCGACTCGATGAGCCGCTGCTGGAACATGGAGTTAGTCGACGGCAGGGCTTGGGTGCCGGTCATCTGACCGCGCCGCCATTGGGCTTCGATCACTTCCGGCAGAAGTTCCGAAAGCCAGCGCCGCGCCGCGGCGGCTTGCATCGCGAGCGGATCGCTTTCAAACAGTTTGCTGAACACGGCGACCAGATCGGGGTCGAATTGCGTGCCGGCGCAGCGGTACAGCTCGTCGAAGGCCCGTTCGACCGACATGGCGCGGCGGAACACGTGGTCCGTGGTCATGGAGTCGAAGGCGTCTACGACGGCCAGCATCCGAGCGCCGAGCGGCAGATCGTCGCCGTGGCGATCGACATGGCCGCGCTTGCCGTCGAACCAGCCGCGCGTGTAGCGGACGATGTCGATCACCCCTTGCGACGCGCACGAGCCGCGGAGGATTTGTTCCCCCATGAGCCAGTGGCATTCCATGATCGCCGCTTCTTGGGCGTTCAGGGCGCCGGGCTTGCTGAGAATGGAGTCGAGCACGCCGATCTTGCCGATGTCGTGCAGGAGCGCGGCCAGCTCGATTTCGTCGCGCACGGCCGACGGCAAGTTCATCAACTCGGCCCAGCCCGAGGCGCTCAGCGCCGTGCGAAGGCAGTGCTGAGCCGTCGGTTCGTGCTTCCAACGAAGCGAGGCGTACAGGCTGGTGGCGATGCCGAGCCGGGCCTGGACCAAGCTGCTTTCGGTATCGTAGCCGTCGACGACGGTCGGCGCGCGGCGGCCGGCACCGTCGGTGTTGAGATCTTCGACCAACGTCGAAAGTGCGACCAATCGGCCTTCGGCGTCGCTATGAGCGCCGGCGGCGACCGATGGGCGGAGCGTTGGTGCGGTTGGCGTGAGCCGTTGGTCCATCGGTCAACAATTCCGGCGCAGAGCGAAAGGTGCTACCGAAACCTAGTTCGCATCCGCAGGTAGGGCAAACCGAAGCGGAAAAACCTATCGCAACGCCGGCAGATACACGCTCGGCTGCCGTCGCAATCCCTACGCACGGCGCAATCGGGCCTTGTGGCCGGCTTGCGGCGTCGGTTCAATGGCGGCTTTCGCCGATATTCCGCGCGGTCAGCTTTTTGCGCGGGCGACGGTGCCGCGACGTTTTTTGAGGAGTGTTTCTCGTGAAGCTTGTCAGCTATGCCGCCGCCGGCGGTTCGCGCGCCGCGGCCTTGATCGACGGCCGGTACATCGACCTCAACGCGGCCGACCCGACTTTGCCGATCACGCTCAAGGAACTTGTCGCGCTGGGGCCCGAAGGTTTAACGCGGGCCGCGGCTGCGGCGAAGGCCGGCAAACCACTGGCCGGCGACGTGCGATTGCTCGCGCCGATCCCTGATCCGCAGAAGGTGCTGTGCGTCGGCTTGAACTACGCCGACCATGCCCGCGAGAGCGGCGTCGAACCGCCTCCCGAGCCGGTGTTCTTCTGCAAGTTCCCGACGGCGGTCGCCGCGCACGACGACGTCATTCGGCTGCCGAAGCAAAGCGCGCAAGTCGACTATGAAGCGGAGTTGGTCGTCGTCATCGGCCGCGGCGGTCGCGACATCCCGAAAGAGAAGGCGCTGGAGCACATCGCCGGCTACTGCCCGGGCCATGACGTTTCGGCCCGCGATTGGCAGCTCAACAAGCCTGGAAAGCAATGGCTTCTGGGCAAGACGTTCGACACGTTCGCCCCCTACGGCCCGGCTCTCACGACGCCCGATGAAGCCGGCGACCCGCACAATTTGAAGATTCAGCTCCGCCTCAACGGCAAGACGCTCCAAGACTCGACCACGGCGCAACTGATCTTCAAGCTCGACGAACTGATCGCCTACGTCTCGCAGGTCTGCACGCTCTCGCCGGGCGACGTGATCTTCACCGGCACACCGCCGGGAGTGGGCATGGCCCGCAAACCGCAAGTGTTCCTGAAACCGGGCGACGTGGCGGAAGTGGAGATCGAAAACCTTGGGACGCTGCGGAACAAGTGCGAGTAAGGTAGCTCGCACGCAATGTTAGCTGCCGGAGTTTTGAACGACTGCGAACAGCAGCAATACGGCGAACACTCCGCCTACGGCCAACAGTGCGACATTGACGAGCGCTTTCACGGCCCGCTTCTTCAACTTCTCGCGGGCCATTTCCAACGCGACGTCCGTAATCTCACGGCGTCGCTCGCCCGGCGCGGCTTCCGAGATGCGCCGCGCCCGGGCCGCCAACTCGGCCGCGTCGCGCGCGAAGCCGACGTAGTTGGCGATCGTCCGCACGACGACCACGCCCAGCACGGCGACCACGCCCGTGAGCCAGAGCCACCAATACGTTGCGATGAATTGCACGGTCGCTTGCCCGTCAGGCCGCGTTCTGACCCTGTTGCCGCTTCTTGCGGCCGGCGGGGTTGCCTTGGCCCGGCCTTCCGGCAGGGCGCGGCGGATCTTGGTCGGGCACTTTGAGTTCGGACCGCAGGCGTGCGAGTTCCTTTTCTAAGCGAGCCCGTTGCTCCGCATAACTCGGGTCGTTGTACACGCTCTTCAGTTCCTTAGGATCGGCCTCCAGGTCGAACATTTCCCACTCGGCGACGTCCGGTTCGTAGAAGTGCACGAGCTTGTAGCGCGGGTCGATCACGGCGTAATGCTTCCGCACGCTGTGAGGTCCGGGGAACTCGTAGTAGTGATAGTAAAAACTCTTTCGCCAATCGGCGGGCGTGTTGCCGGCGAGCACCGGCGCGAGGCTGCGACCTTGCATTTCCGGCAGGGCTGCGACGCCGGCCGCTTCGAGAAATGTCTGTGCGAAGTCGATGTTCGAGACCATGTCGGTGTTCACCGCGCCGGCCTTGGCCTGCTTCGGCCAACGGACCAAGAGCGGCGTCTTGACCGACTGTTCGTAGAACCAGCGCTTGTCGAACCAGCCGTGCTCGCCGAGGTAGAAACCTTGATCGGCCGCGTAAACCACGAGCGTGTTGTCGGCCAGCCCTTCTTGATCGAGATAGTCGAGCACTCGGCCGACGCTTTCATCCACCGAGTCGATGCAACGCAGGTAGTCTTTCATATAGCGCTGATACTTCCAGCGAACGAGATCCTTCCCTTGCAGGTTCGCTTTGCGGAAGGCTTCGTTTTCGGCGTCGTACGCTTCGTGCCAGAGTTTCTCTTGCTCAGGCGTCAGGTTCCTCGGAAACACGAGCTTTAGATCTTGCTCGGTCATCGTCTTTTCGATGGTCATGTCCTGCGTATGCTCGGCCTTACCGCGGCCGGAGTAATCGTCGAAGAGCGTGTCCGGTTCGGGAATCGTCACGTCGTCGTACTTGTTTAAGTACTTCGGGGCCGGATCCCACGAACGGTGCGGGGCCTTGTGTTGGCACATCAAGAGAAACGGTTTGTTCTTGTCGCGCTTCTTGAGCCAGTCGAGCGACAGGTCGGTGATGATCTCGGTCGTGTAGCCGGTGTGTTTGACTTGCTTGCCGTTGTCGATCATCGGCGGGTTGTAGTAGGCCCCCTGCCCCGGAAGGATGTGCCAGTAGTCGAAGCCGGTCGGGTCCGTGACCAAGTGCCACTTGCCGACGATCGCCGTCTGATAGCCTGCGCCTTGCAGCAACTTCGGGAACGTCGTCTGCGAGCCGTCGAAACGTTCCCAACCGCCGTTGGTCGGGAAGCTGTTTAAGTGGCTGTACTTGCCCGTGAGGATCACGGCTCGGCTCGGCCCGCAGATGCTGTTGGTCACGTAGCAATTGCGGAAGAGGGTTCCTTCCTTGGCCAGCCGATCGATATTCGGGGTTTGGTTCAGACCGTGCCCGTAGGCGCTGATGGCCTGATAGGCGTGATCGTCTGAGAAGATGAACACGATGTTCGGCGGCGATGTTTTGGCTGCTGCGCCGTCGGCGGCTTCTACCGATTGCGTGCGGAGCGCGACCATCGCGGCGGCTACGGCCAGCGAGACGTAGCAGATCCAACAGGCGAGGACATGCGTGGGGCGACGGGTTTGCGAACGAGTCGAACGGGGCGATTGCGGGGCGTTCAAGCGATTTCTCCTCAGCAAAGGCGGCAGGCCTATAATGCACGGATGAAGTTTAGTTGGCCCGCCGGTCCGAGGCAAAACCTGCGGCTGTGCTATTCGAAAACACGTCGGCCTTACGGCTCGACGCTCGCCCCAGGCAGTGGACGCCCGACACGGATGAATTATTTCTCCCACGGCTACCGTTTCGTCGACGACCCGTATTTTCTGGCGGGAACGGCCGTGCCCGACTGGCTTTCCGTGATTGATCGCCGCGTTCGCGTGCGACCGAAAGATGCGGCGGCCCACAGTGAATGCAGCGATCCGATTCTTTGTCGCGTGGCTCGGGGCGTGGCCCGGCATCATGCCGACGACGCGATGTTTCACGCCGGGGCGGCCTTCAATGAGTTGAACTGGCGATTCACGGCCGACATTCGCGACCTGCTGGGCGGCGACGCCGGCATGCGCCCCAGCTTTCTCGGGCACATCTTGGTCGAACTGTTGCTCGATTCCGTACTCATTGAAGAACGGCCCCAACTGCTCGACGAATACTATCGGGCCATGGCGGAAGTCGAGAATTGGGTCGTCGAAGAGGCCGTCAACCGTATGCAACCGCGCCGCACGGAACGCCTAGCGGTCTTGATTTCCGTCTTTACGCGGGAACGGTTCCTCTGCGATTATCCGAGCGACGATCGACTGCTGCGCCGGCTGAATCAGGTGATGCGGCGGGTCGGTCTGGAACAGTTGCCCGAGCGATTTTGCGAACTATTGCCCGCGGCCCGAACCACGGTCCGTGAGCGACGCCGAGAACTTTTGGAAGGTGCGTGACGGATGTACGCGCTTGTTTATGCGATGCTGCTTGCGGTCGGTGGAGCTGAGATATCCAGCGAGCCAGGACCTAGGCTCGCCGCCATGTCGACCGGCTGGTTACGCATTGACGGCGATCTCGACGTCGCCGTCGTCTGTCCGCCACCGCTCGAGGATGCCCTCAAGCCGTGGCTGGAATATCGGAGTCGGCAGGGCCATAGTATCGCGGTGATTTCAAACGACGCGACGGCTGATTCGATCAAGGCTCGAATACGGCAATGCTATGAGTATCACCCCAACGTGTCCGTCGTCATCATCGGCGACGCAAACGTAAACCCTGTTGTCGGAGCGCGTGCTGCGACTGACGGGAATTGCTGCGTTCCCACGCATCTGGCCGAAGCGAAAGTCAACGTGGTCTTCGGCAGCGAGCCGCAGATCGCAACCGATAATTGGTACGTCGATTTCGACGACGACGGCGTGCCCGAGGCTCCGATCGGCCGGTTGCCCGTGGATAGCCCGACCGAGTTGGCACTCGTAACAAAGCGAATCATCGACTACGAACGGAGCCCGTCGTTCGGTCCCTGGCGACGCCGGGTCAATCTGATCGCCGGCATCGGCGGCTTTGGCGTGGTCGCGGATACGGCCATCGAATCGGCGGCCAAGACCTTGCTCACGCGGCATCTTCCGCCGGCTTACGAAACCACGCTCACGCAGGCGAGTTGGCAAAGCCCTTACTGTCCCGGCCCGCCGCAGTTTCGCAACGCCGTCCTTGGGCGCTTCAACGAAGGCGCGCTGATGTGGGTCTACATAGGGCACGGCTGGCGCAACGAAGTCGATCGCGTCGTCGCGCCCGATGGGCTCTACCCGATCTTGGCCGAGCGCGACGCACAGCATTTGGCCGCTCATCCGCACCCGCCGCTGGCCGTGTTTCTCTCCTGTTACAGCGGGGCTTTCGACGGGCCGGAAGACTGCCTTGCCGAATCGATGCTCCGTCAATCGGGCGGGCCGATCGCCGTGCTCGCCGGTTCGCGCGTGACGATGCCGTACGCGATGTCGATCCTCGGGCAAGAACTGATGACCGCGTTCTTCGCAGATGAGGAAGCCGGCGTGCAAAGTGCGCCGACGTTGGGCCAAATCTTCCGCGATGCGAAACGGGCCACCGCCGAGCGGCCGCGCACCAGCGACGAAGACAAACAATTCGACGCCCTGGCCAAAGCGCTGATGCCGATGGCCGCCGATCTCGATGCCCAGCGCCGCGAACATCTGCAACTTTTCAACTTGCTGGGGGACCCGCTCTTGCGGATGCCGCGTCCGGCGAAGGTCGAGGTGACGGCGCCGCGCGAAGTGCGCGCGGGAGAGACGATTGACGTCGCTGCCGAGTTACCAAGCGCCGGCCGTGCGACGATCGAGCTGGTTGTGCGGCGCGATCGACTTGTCACCGCGCCGGAGCCGCGCGAGGTGTACGATCTCTCGCCGGCCGGCCGTCAGGAATTCACTTCCACGTACGAGCGAGCCAACGATACGCGTCTGGCCGTGGCAACTTTTGACGCCGCGGCAGGCCGGATCAACCCGCAAGTGACGGTACCCTCAGGCATCAAAGGCGATTGCCACGTGAGGGTTTACGTCGAAAGCCAGGGCGGCTTCGCGATG
>JAFLCO010000101.1 GCA_017303535.1 Planctomycetota bacterium | reverse complement strand
GACGTCGGCCGCTTTGCCGCTCGCGCCGCTCTTGAAGATGGGTGTCATCGAGCCCACCGGCATCATCATCGACAGCAAGAGCGGCGTCTCCGGAGCCGGTCGCACGCCGAAGCTGCCGTATCACTACCCGGAGTGCAACGAAAGCTTCTCGGCCTACGGCGTCGGCAAGCACCGCCACACGCCGGAAATTGAACAAACGCTGACGACCTTCAGCGGCCAGGAAACTTCGATCATCTTCACGCCGCACCTGGTGCCGATGGATCGCGGCATCCTGTCGACCATCTACAGCGTGCCGACGTCGAAAGTCACCGACCAAGAAGTGCTCGATGTCTTGCGCGAGTTCTATCGCGACGAGCCGTTCGTGCGCGTGGTCGACCATTTCCCGACGACCAAGGATACGGCTCACTCCAACTTCTGCGACATCACGGCCCGCGTCGTTCGCGACCGGATCATCACGATCAGCACGGAAGACAATCTGATCAAAGGCGCGGCCGGCCAAGCGGTGCAAAACTTCAATCTGATGTTCGGATATCCGGAAACAATGGGAATCCTCTAGTTCGAGAACTCTCACGTGTTTCCATTTAGCCGCGGAGCTTGCCTCCGCGCTTCTGGGCGCCGCTGCAAACTTCGCCGATCAACAATCGACGAAATGTCTGCTATGATGGACGACTTCGCAGTCGCCCCTTCTAGGAGCTTTGGTCATGTCGTACGGTCCGCCTCCCGGTGTCGGTGCTCCTTCTTCCGGCGGTGCTCCCGGTGCCCGTCCCGGCGCGCACGGAGCGCCGAGTACGGAGGTTTCGCTCTCGCCTGCCGAAGGGTGGCACTGCACGCATAGCTTCTACCGCTTCGATCGGGCCGCACTGAAAGGCCTGACGTCCGCAGAGTTAGCCGAAGGGCAAAAAGTCTTCGCCGAAGTGCTCAATCCTGAAGCTTCCGAGCAAGCCACGCGCGTGCAAACGTCGCTTGTGGCAGGCCATCGCGCTGACTTCGCGCTGATGATCCTCGACCCCTGCCCGTTAAAGGTCGACTCTGTCCACCAACGGCTCATGGCCTCGCCGCTCGGCACTGCCATTGTGCCGACGTACTCGTTCGTTTCGCTGACCGAAGTTTCGGAATACGTGCCGTCGGTCGAGCAGTACGGCAAGCGACTCGTCGAAGAAGGCGAAGATCCCAATGGCCCGGCCTACGCGGCGAAGCTGAAGGCCTACGAATCGCGCGAAGTTATGATGCGCAAGCAGCGGCTTACGCCCGACATGCCGCCCTGGCCGAACACTTGCTTCTACCCGATGAACAAGAAGCGGGAGACGGCCGAAAACTGGTTTCTGCTGCACTTTGAAGAACGCAATCGGCTCATGGCCGAGCACGGCCGCAGCGGCATGAAGTTCGGCGGCAAGGTGACGCAACTCATCACCGTCAGCGTCGGCCTCGACGATTGGGAATGGGGCGTCACGCTTTGGGCCCGTAACCCGGCGTTTCTTAAAGAGATCGTCTACACGATGCGCTTCGACGAAGCGAGCGCCCGCTTCGCCGAGTTCGGCCCGTTTTACACGAGCTACGTAACGACGCCGCAAAAGGTGCTTGAGCACTGCCGCGTCGCCGCGAGTTAGCCGAACTTCCGATCAACCATCTCGCTTGCGATTTTGCGAGCGTTACGAAGCCTCGCCGGTCGGTTTCTTCTCCGGCGCGGCTTCCTTCGCCTTAGCTTCAAGCTTCGGAATCAGATAGATCGTCACCCGCGTCTTCTCCGGCGGTATGTTCGCCGTGAACGCTTCGAACAGTAGCGCCGAATTGGCCGCCGAACTTTCCACCGGCACGTCGAGCATCGCGCTGGGGAAGTTCGATATACAGATGAAGTCGCCGTCTTCCGCTTGGTAATAACGTTTACCGTCGGCCGGATCGGTCCAAAATCCGCTCCCGCCGAACACCCACGGGTAGTCCATCGCCTTGCCCGATTTTGCAGACTTGATCCATTGCCGGGCGTCCATCTTCTGCGTCTTGCCCGCCGCATCGACCCATTCGACGAGCACTTCGATCTCAGTTCCGCGAGCAGGCGTAAATTCCGGCTGAAACCTCGCCGGGTTGCCGGGCTGAGCCCCACACGCCAAAAGCCCGGCATGGACCACGAACGCCTTCGTGGCGACGGAAACGATCGCCTCATGCTCCTTGGTTCGCTTCAGGCAGGCGAACAATTCCAACGGCCCGCGGCGCAGAACCACATCGCCGCGTAAGACGAGCTGTTTCTTCTCAGGATCGAGCCACACGTCGGCGTCGGGCGACAGACGCTTGAGGCCCGGCAATGGCGCCTCGGCTTCGACGGCGGGCCTATTATCGGATTCGTCGGCTTGTATAGGCGGACCAGTCATCGCCAGGGCCGGCAAGGCGATTGCTGCCGCGACTGCGAAACGCCATTTTGCACAGAAATTCCGAATTCGGCTTGCACGACCGTTCATCACTTCGGCTCCTTGGCCCGTTGGCCTTGCCTTCGTATATTCACATGGTTGCGGCACAATGCCCGCAACCGTCTTGTCTCGGCGTTCGCACCCTCATCGTAGCGAACGACCGCGACGATCGCCAACTTCCCTCGCCGCATTGTTCGCCGCGGCTTACTAACGA
This sequence comes from Planctomycetota bacterium, assembly GCA_017303535.1. Taxonomy (GTDB): domain Bacteria; phylum Planctomycetota; class Planctomycetia; order Pirellulales; family PNKZ01; genus PNKZ01. The sequence continues at coordinate 14,700 of JAFLCO010000101.1, read as the reverse complement.
CGACCTGTCCGAAACTATGGCCGCCACAAGTTCGCTCGCGCCGAAGAATTCTCGAACAAGTGACTCTTCCGCCGCCGATCTGCTCGCTGCAGCGGAGTTAGATGATCAAAAAGCTCTCGCTAAAAGCGACGCCGCGGTTTCTGCGTCGGAAGCACCGGCACCCGCGGGCGATGAAAACATCGACCCGGTTGAACAATTTTTCGCCGCCCTCTATACGACGCTTGCCGGCGGTCTCCCGGCTTGGACCGTCTCCGGCGACATCGACGACGCTGCGGCCAAAAAGTTCCGCAAGCAGCATCGTCGCTCGCTCGAAGACCTCTGCGCCATGGCGGCGGATGTCGATCCGCAGCAGGCCCGCGCCTTTCGCAAGTTGCTCAAGCGCGCAACCCGACGCGACGGCAAACCGACCACGGAAAAGCACGGCGTGCCGAAGCCCGCGGCCGCCTATCATTGCGAGGCCGGCGGGTTCTCGATCCTGCGCACCGATTGGTCGCGCGGGGCCGCGGAACTGGCCGTCGATTGGTCGCAGCCGGACCTGCGCTGGGAGTTCCGCGTCGGCAAGACGCAACTGTTCGCAGGCATCTCCTCGCCCGAAGTGTCGCTCGCGGGCAAGTTGCTCGCCGTGGCCGGCCCTTGGGAAGAGGTTTGTTGGGAGTCGAACGTCGACGTCGACTATCTGGAATTGGAAATTGCGCTGGAAGCCGGCGTTCGACTACAGCGGCAGTTTGTGCTGACGCGCCGCGACGGCCTGCTCTACGTCGCCGATGCGGTCTTGATGCCCGCGGCAAGTGAAGTGTCGGCAGTGCTCCGCGTGCCCGTGGCCGGCGGCGTCGATATCTTGGCAACCGAGGAAACCCGCGAACTGCTGCTCTGCGCCGGCAAGCAGCGCGCCCTCGTGATCCCGCCCTTGTGCGGTGAATGGCGTACGGATCGTCGCGGCGGCGAACTCGGCTGCACGGAAGGCGAATTGCAACTTACCGCTACATTGCCGCAAGCCCGAGCGTTGTATCTGCCGCTGGTCGTCGTTTACGATCGCAAGCGAGCAAAGCGCGAATGCACATGGCGTCGGCTTACGGTCGGCGAAGACCTGCAACTCGTTGCGGCCGACAAAGCCGCCGGGTTTCGCATCCAGATCGGCGACGAACATTGGCTCGGCTACCGTTCGCTCACGGAGCGGGCCAATCGAACGGTGTTCGGCGTGAATCTGCAGACCAACTTCCTGCTGTCGCGATTCACCACCGAGGGGGAAAGCGAACCGCTTGTGGAGATCGACCATTAACGGTCGGGCTGCGGAACGCATCGCCAGAAATCTCGCCGAGGTACGCGAGCGCATCGCGGCTGCTGCCGCGGCGTCGGGCCGCAATGCGGAAGCCGTTCGACTTGTCGCAGTGACGAAGTACGTTGATGCCGCGACCACGCGTTTGCTGGTCGAAGCCGGATGCCGCGATCTGGGCGAATCCCGTCCGCAGTCGCTCTGGGACAAAGCCGCGGCGCTGGCCAATTGCGACGTTCGCTGGCACATGATCGGCCATCTGCAACGGAACAAAGTCCGCCGCACGTTGCCGCTGGTGCATCTGCTGCACTCCGGCGATTCGCTGCGTCTGCTAAGCGAAATCGATGCGGAAGCGGCGGCTTTGGCCGCGCCTCTTTCGGTGCTGCTCGAAGTGAACATCTCCGGCGATTCGTCAAAGCACGGGTTCGCGCCGACCGAAATGGAGCCGCTGCTCGCTCACTTGCAAAGTCTCCGCCGTCTCGACATTCGCGGCCTCATGGCGATGGCGGGGCTCGAAGGCGACGCCGCCCAGGCACGCCGCGACTTTGCCGCACTTCGCGAACTACGCGACCGGCTCCGCACGGTATGGCACGGACGTTTCGCACTCGACGAACTGTCGATGGGCATGAGCGGAGACTTTGAGGCGGCCATTGCCGAAGGCGCGACAATCGTACGCATCGGCTCGGCGCTGTTTGAAGGCGTCGACAACACCCACGCCTCTCCGTGAGCGATCAACCATGCCGGTCGAGCTTCGGCAAGAAAGTGGCGGCGTCGTATTCGGCGTGAAAGTTCACGCGGGCGGACGTGAGAACACCGTCCGCGGCGAACATGACGGCTTGCTCAAGGTTTCCGTGACGCAAGCGCCCGAGAAGGGCAAGGCCAACGCCGCAGTGACCGAAGTGCTTTGCGACGCCCTGAACTTAAGGCGTTCGCAATTGTCGCTGATTTCCGGAGCTACGGATTCTCGCAAGCAATTCTTAGCGGCGGATATCGCAATCGACGAACTGCGAAAACGCATCGCCGTCGCGCTAGGCGACGACTAACGTCGCCTACTCCTCGTACCGAATCTCCAGCACCTTGAACTTCATCGTGCCGGCCGGAACGTCGATTTCGACCTTTTCGCCGATCTTCTTGCCGACGAGCCCCTGCGCGAGCGGACTCGTGATCAGGATCTTACCTTCGTCATAGTTCTCGTCGCCGGCGCCGACGAGCACGAACGTCTCGTTATCGCCGAATTCCAGGTCTTTCACGACTACGGTCGCGCCGAATGCCACGGTGTCTTTCGGCAGCGTCGAGGTATCGACGATTTGCGCGCGGCCGAGCTTGTCGCGCAGCATGTTGATCTTGGCCTGCATCATACCCTGGCTCTCGCGAGCGCCGTGGTACTCGGCGTTTTCCTTCAGGTCGCCTTCGGCCCGCGCCTCAGCGATCCGCTTGGCGATCTTGGGCATCTCGACATCTTCGAGCTGGTTCAATTCGGCTTGAAGCTTCGCGTAACCGGAGCGGCTCATAGGAATGTATTCGGACATACCACGGACCTCGACGACCAACGGAGCGCTGGGAAAGAACCAAAAAAAGAACGACCTCTTCCGCTCATGGAGGAGGCCGTTGATGCCGTCTATTGTGAACCGAAAATCGGCGACTGTAAATAGCGAGCCCGGCGTCAAAAACCGACGGACTCGCCGCTTCGTCGTAGCTCCGCGGAGCTACAAACCGCCGCAACCGTTGATGTTCTACTTCTTGCCGCGCTTCCCGCCGCCGGGGCTGCGATCTTCCGGCAGATAAAGTAGCCGGCCGCAGACTTGGCACAAGATAATCTTGTCCATCATCAGCGAACTCATCGTGTTGGCCGTGATCGTCTGGTAGCAGCCGCCGCAATGTTCGCCGTCGACCTGCGCCATGCCGTCGGCGCCTTTGCTGCGAACCATGCGGTTGTAGGTATCACGCAAGTCTTCGGGCAGACCGCGTTCCGACTCTTTCAGTTCCGCTTCCAGCCGCTTCACGTCACTGTCGAGCAGTCCCTGCTGATCGCGAATGCCGGCCTGCACGCGGGCCATTTCTTCTTTGGCCTTGGCATGTACGGCTTCCGCGTCGCTGACCGTCTTCTTAAATTCGTCGACCTTTTCCATCGCCTCCAGGATCTCGTCCTGCAGAACGCTGCCCGCCATTTCATCGGCGGCGATCTGATCTTTCAGCGCTTGGTATTCGCGGTTCGATTTCGATTGATTGAGCTTCACGCGCAAGTCGATCAACTTGCCTTCGATCGTCTTGAGCTGAAGCTGCTTTTGATCGGCGGCCATCTTCGCCGCCTTCTGTTCATTCTTAATGCGGGTTACTTCCGCATCGGCCCGAGCAACGTTGGTCTCGTGGGCCTTAATCTGCCGCGGGCCGCGTTCGAGCCGCTCGCGCAAATCGGAAAGCTGAATATGAATGCGATGCAGTTCTCGCAAGACTACGGCATAGCTCATACGAATCGATCACTCCCCGCCGGCGTGTCTCTCAAACTCCTAGATGACGCAATATAACAAAAACGCCGCCGGTCGTGTGACCGGCGGCGCGAATTTGACCAACTTACGAAAAACCGTCGGTGACGGCGTTTCGCGGCTTTACGACGTCAGGGCCAGGCCTGAGAGAAAGCCTTCCAGTTGCTGGCTGCGAACCGGATGTTGCAGCTTCTTGACGGCCTTGGCTTCAATTTGCCGTACGCGTTCACGCGTCACCTTGAAGATTCGCCCTACCTCTTCCAAGGTGTACGTGTAGCCGTCGCCGAGGCCGTATCGCAGGCGAATGATTTCCCGTTCCCGGTACGTCAGCGTCTTCAGTAGCCCTTCGATCTTGTCGCGGAGCATGCCTTGAGCGGCCGTGGTAATCGGACTCTGCGTGTTCTCGTCTTGGATGAACTCGCCGAACGCCGCATCTTCGCTCTCGCCGATCGGGCGGTCGAGGCTCACCGGGTGCTTGCCGATGTTCATGACTCGCTTCGTTTCTTCGATGCTCAACTCGGCGGCGATCGCCGTTTCTTCGGTCGTCGGCTCGCGGCCGAGTTCCTGTTGCAGCTTCTTCGCCGTGTTGCGGAGCTTCGTCAGCACGTCGATCATGTGCACCGGAATACGGATCGTCCGGGCTTGGTCGGCGATGGCCCGCGTGATCGCCTGGCGAATCCACCACGTGGCATACGTGCTGAATTTGTAACCGCGGCGATATTCGTACTTGTCGACGGCCCGCATCAGGCCCGTGTTGCCCTCTTGGATCAGGTCCAAAAAGCTCAAACCCCGGTTGCGATACTTCTTGGCGATCGAAACGACGAGCCGCAAGTTGCCGCCGGAGAGCTGCCGCTTGGCGTGCTCGTATTCGCGATATTGAAGGCGAATGCGCTCGAGCTTGATGCGGAGCGTTTGCGGGCTCTCCATCGTCGAGAGCATCAAGTCGCGCAGCTCTTTGCGAAGGTTGGCCCGGTCGTCTTTGGCGGCCGTGTTATCGTCGAGCTGACCGATCTTCAGCTTAAGCGATTCCATCCGCGTGAGCATCGATTCGAGCTGGCGAATCATCGGCTGCACGCGGCGAGTACGGAGGCTCAATTCTTCCACGAGCACCAGCATCTTGTGGCGACGCGAAAGGAGCGACCGTCGCAAGCTGCGGCGTTGCTCCTGCGGCGTGCGCTTGCTGAGGCAAAGCTTGAAGTCGCGGCGATTTTCGCCGAGCAAGTAGGTGAGCGTCTTCAGGTTGTGCGGCATCCGCGCCAGAATCTGCTCTTTGGTGAGTTGCTCGGTGAGCGACACTTTGATCGTGCGATCGAACGGCAACGCGCCCTCGTGGACCTTCTTCAAGGTTTCCACGGTGTGGTTCATCGCGAAGTAGCTGCTGAGCAAACTGCGGCGGAAACGCTTCCGCGTGATTTCGATCTTCTTGGCCAGCGAAATTTCCTGCTCGCGGGTGAGCAACGGAATCTCGGACATTTGGGCCAAGTACAAGCGGATCGGGTCTTCGCTCCAGCGCGGGCCGTCGTTGATCGATTTCTTCGGGCCGACGGTAACCATGCCCGGACGAGCCGGATCTTCTTCGTCGAAGTCGAACTCTTGCTGGCCTGCCGGCTTGCCGTTCTTGGTCGGCTTTCCATTCTTGCCGGGCTGTGCGGCGGCCGCGGCCTTCTTGGCCAGGACTTCCGGCGCCGGAGCGTCGGCAACAAGTTCGATGCCCATGTCTTCCAGGGCGATCAACAGGTTGTCGAGCTTGTCGGGATTGACCGCTTCATCCGGCAGGTAGGCGTTCACCTGATCGTAGGTGAGATAGCCCTGGGTCTTGCCGGTGGCGATGAGTTGTTGCAAGTCTTGATCTGCGTGGTCCACGTGATTTCCCTCCCAGTCGTGGATTTCGAACTTCGGCGGCCGCAAAGCCAAATGCGACGATCAACCAGATCGACGCCGACGCTTCGCACCCGTCCTCCGTTCCGATGCAAATTATGGTCGTTCAGGCCTGCCGTTCAAGCGAACTTTTGGCCGGCCCCGACCAACCGTCGGTCTAGGCATCCTCACCCTTCCGTGGGTACGGAAATGCCCTGACGGTCGCGCCCGCGTTTCAGCAGTTGCTGAAGACGAGCAAACTCGGCGTTCCTTTGTAAAGAGTTGGAATTGGGATCGTCCGCGGCGTCAAGCGGCTCGCTCGCGGGGTGCGAGATCGGCGTGCGCTCTTGGAGCACGGTGAGCAGTTGACGTACTTCCTCGACGGTCGCCGCACGATTTTTTTCGCGCCGCTGTTCGTCCAGCGAAATCAACACATGTTTCAATTGCGGATCGTCGAACTCGAGCATCAACGCGTCGAAGTTCGGCAGCCCGCCTTCTTCGTGAATGCGGCAGGCGGCGGCAAATACGGCCCGGTGAACGCCGCGTCGCAGGTGATCGCTGGTCATTACCGCTAGAATCTCCGGCAGCATTTCCGGCTCGTTGACCAGGATCTCCATGAGCCAGGTTTCGGCTTGCATGAAGCGGGCGCCGTCGGGAGCGTCGTCCTGATCCGCCGGGCGACGGCTTTCAACTTTCGCCGGCTGCGAATCGCGAGGCGAGCCTTCGGCGGCCTTCCGGCGGCGCTCGGCCAGCGACTTGCGGAGCTTGTCTTCGGGGATGCGCGTGAGCGTATGCAACCGGGCGACCGCGGCATTGGCGCGGATGCTCAGCTCGGTCGAAAAATTGCGAATGCCGGCCTCGCCCTTGGCGAGCACATCGAGCACGGCCTCGGCAATTTCCGTGGTTTGATGCAGCGTCGGTGTGCCGCCGCAGCGAGCCGCGAGGGTGCGGTACTTGTGCTCCAGCGCATCCGGGCAACGTTCCATGAGCGCCGCAAACGGTTCGGCCCCGCGTTCCAACAGGAAGTCGGCCGGGTCGAGGTCGTCGGGGAGCGTGAGCACGCGGAGGTCGACATTTTCGGCCACAAACAACTGCAGCACTTCATCGGTGCGGCGTTGGCCGGCTTCGTCGCCGTCGAGCATCAGCACCACGCGATCGGCGAACCGCTTGAGCAACTTCACATGCCGCTCGCCGAGCGCGGTGCCCAGCACGGCCACCGCGTTGCGGAAGCCGAACTGATGAGCAATCGCGACGTCGGTATAGCCTTCCATCACCAGCGCCGTGCCGGTTTTTTGAATGGCTTCCTTCGCGACGTCGAGCCCGTAGAGCAGGCTGCTCTTTTGGAAGAGCGGCGTTTCCGGCGAGTTGACGTACTTGGCCGGGCTGTCATCCGAAATGCCCGGCAGCACGCGACCGCCGAAGCCGAGCGGACGGCCTTGCGGATCGCGAATCGAAAACAACACGCGGCCGCGGAACCGATCGTAGTAGCCCGGCCCTTGATTGCGCTCGGCGATCAAACCGACGGCGGCAAGCATCTTTTGCGGAAATTGCGTTTGCCGGGCCTGCTGCACGAGCCAGTCCCAACTGTTGGGCGAGTAGCCGCAGTGGAACTTGCTGATGGTTTCGATCGTCAGCCCGCGATCCGTGAGGTAATCCATCGCCGGTTTGCCTTCGGGCGAAAGCAAATAGGCGTGGAAGCGTTGTTCGGCCCACGCGAGGGCCTGGAGCATGTCGCGCTTTTCGTCGGCGGCCGACGGTGCGCCTTCCGGCCGGCGCTGCTTTTCGAGCTGGATGCCGGCCTTGTCGGCGAGCAGTTGCAGAGCTTCGGGAAATTCGACCCCTTCCATCTTCATAATGAAGCTGAAGATGTCGCCGCCGATGTCGCAAACCCAACATTTGAACGATTGACGTTCGGGGTTCACTTGCAGGCTGGGGCGGCTGTCGTCGTGCCAGGGGCAAATGGCCTTGTAACCGCGTCCTTCGCGACGCAGTTGCAAGTAGTCGCCGACGAGTTCGACGATGTCAATCGCCTGACGAACCCGTTCTTTAGCGTCGCCCCAATCCAATGCCACGGCTCATCCCTTCGCCTAAGCTGTCGGAACCGCCCCCCAAGGCGATTGCGAACGTTGCCAGGAATCATTTCTACCGACCGCATCTTACCGCATGCCGGCCGAACGTCGAGGAGGCGAGTCATCCGGACTCGGACACCCTCTTCATTGCGGCACGGCTCGGCTAGAATTGCCCGTGGCGGGCGGGGTTATAGCAGCGACCTAAAACCAGGTCAACGCCGATCGCAGGTGCCGGCAGTGCGCACGAACGGCCGCCGGCAAACGAGCGCGGAGTGCGGAAAAATGCACGCCGTGACGACGTGACGACATGGCCGAACAACCAAGAACTTTCGAAAGAATTTCGATGCAAAATCCCGCGACCGGCGGCACCCCTCAAGAAATGGCAACTTGTGAAGTGCGCGACGGCGTGCTTGTCGCCACGGTGAAACTCGCGGAGATTCGTGATTCGCAGACGGCCTATGCGTTTCGTGACTTCATCGCGGCCCAACTTGAGCGTGAGCCCGTGGTGCACATCGTGTTCGATTGTGCCGCGGTGAAATTCATCGGCAGCGTCGGGTTTTTGGCGTTTCTCGGCGTGCGGCGCAAACAGCCGACGGGCCGGATCGTGCTGACGAACATGGCCCCGCCGATCCGCGAAATGTTCGAAGTCTGCCGGCTGCTGGCCCGCGACGAAACGGACACGATCGCGCCGTTTGAAGCGTGCGACACGCCGGAGCATGCGATCCGGAAATTGGCGCTGCACTAAAAACGACGTTGGTGTTTCGCACTAGCTCCGAAGCGCAAGCGAGGGGGCATGACGCCCAACGCTCATTGCGTTTTCGACAAAGTGACTCCTACTTGGTTCCCCAAGGTTTGGCGAAAACCATCCATAGTCCCAATGCGACTCCGGCGAATTCCATGAACGGCATTACGATGATCGCGACCCGTTCGCTTGTGCTGTAATGCTGCAGGTCAGGTAGGTCGAAATCGCCGGCCCATAGCCAAATGTCAAACGCGAGCATTCCTGCGCATTGCAGTGCGAGGATGCCGCCGAGTATTCGCCGCAGAATATTCGCCGCAGAATAGTAAACATTTGGACTATTTCGATGTCGGAAATACCCCCTCGCTTGCGCGTCGGGGCTAGTGTGGAGTGGTTGGGCTGGTTACTTCTTCGCCAACTCCGCTTCAATACTCGCGGCCACGGCTTTCGCGAGCGCCGTGTACCCTTCCGGGTTGAAATGCACGTCGTTCGGCCTGAGAATCTGCGACTGCAGCGGGATGACCACCGCATACAAATCGTCCGTCGCCACGCCCATTTTCGTCAGCGCTTCGACCGCCAGTTTATTTCGCTCCGGGATGCTGTCGAACCGCCGGGTGCTCGTCGTCGTCGGCTTCGTAGCGTCGAGCTCGTCGGGCACGGGCGTCGTTGTGGCAAAGATCAACTTCGCACCGGTCGCCTGCATGCGTTTGGCCAGCATTTCCAAGTTTTTCACGTACACTTCGCGCGAGGCCCGTTGTTCGGTCGGCGATGAATACTTGGCGTCGTGCAGGCCGAAATTGAAGTGGATGACGTCCCATTTCTCCTTGCCGAGCCAAGCTTCGATGTTCGCGAGCCCGACTTCCGTGGCTCCGCCGTTGACTGGAATGCGGTGGACGTTCGCCTTACCAGCCAGCAACTTGCGAACCTCGAGCGTGTAACCGATTGAGATCGAATCGCCGATCAAGAGCACTCGCGGTAGGCCGGGCACGTCCGTGATCGGCTGCACGGCCGTATTGCGCGGGGCGTCGGAATCAGTAGCGTTTTCGCCGGCGTTGCGTGCCCGCGGTTGTTTGGCGAAGAGAGGTTCGATCGACGGATCGGCCTTGAGCATCGCAGCTTTGGTCGCTGCGGCATACTCGCGATCGACCTTACGCCACTCCACCGCTACTTGTTGATTGCGCTCGTTGGGGAACCTGTCACGGTCGATTTGATATTCCTTACGCATCGCCTTCCATTTCTCGGTGAGCGGCTTCATCTCGGCCGAGCGCTGGACCATGAGCTTGAGGGCGTCGAGCTTTTCCGCTTCGGCGGCCGTGAGCGTTTCCAGCGATTGAGGCTCGGCGCCTGCTGTCGTCGAGTTCCAAGTACCAAAGCTTACGAGCAGCGCGCAAAGAGCGGAGAAATGAATTCTCGAAATCATGGAAACCTCACGGGGCGAGCGATGCGATGAGTGTTGTTTTACTTGCCGTTCGGGGGCGGGGCGAGCAGCAGCTCGGCGGCGAGACGGGCGAATTGGCCGGCGGTCAAAGGGCCGGGCTTTGTGAACGATTGCGTTGCAGCCTCGCCCCAACTTCGCGAAAGCGCGGCCAAGAGCTGCGCTACGCCGTCCGTGGTCAAAGCGTCTTCGTCGGTCGGCCAAGTCGTCGGCGGGGCGAGGTTCTTCAAATCGCAAAGTCGCGTAACGGCCTGCTTCAGGTCGGCGTGCGAGAGCGGATCGTCGACGCCCCAGCGCGCGACGGACCCGAGCGGCACTGTGTTGTCTTTGTCGATCGCGCCGGGGCGGTCGAGCACTTGATGGAGCGACAGAAGTTGCGTCGCTTTCCAGATGGGAGTGCCCCAGGGAACGTCGGCGTACCAACGTTGGATGAGCGTGCTGCCGGAATCGAGCAAGGCGCTTTGCACTTCGAGCACCGAGAGTTCGCGCGGTTGCACGTTCTTGCGCACCGCCAGCGCCGCCATCGTGCCGACGGCCTGGCCCGTCAGCATCGTGATCGGCTGCAAACGCGTGGCACCGTTGGCGAGTCGGGATTGCGAGAAGTTTTTCTCCGCCGGAAGGAAGCCGTCGATCTTCTCGGGCAGGAACACTTCCAGCGGCACTTGGAACGGCCCGCCGCCGCGCGGAGGCTCTTCGGTGTCCAGATCTTTCTCGATCAGATGGGCCGTGCGGCCGTGGTCGAGGTCCATGAAGTAATCTCCCATGGCGACGCTATGGGCGACGTGCTTCGCGTTTTCGTACCGCCCCAGGTCGGCGGCCTTCAGCGTGTCGACGCCGATCATCCGCCGCGACTCACGCACATACGGCATCTGCGGCAGGTGTCGTGCCAGTGGTTCCAGGTCGCTGCGTAAGTCGAGGGCCTTCATCTTCATGCGGTTGTACGGCGTGTCATAACCCTCGTCTTCGGCAAGCGACCACTTGAGTCCGAGTTCTTGTTGGAAGTAATAGAGGGCGCCGAGCGTGAGATAGATGCCGCGTCGTTCGTCGAGCAGCCGCTGCTGCGCGTCTTCGCAGGTGCCCGCGCTCACGGAGTAGTCGTTGCCGCCGTTGAAGCCGCATTGGGTGTGTCGCAGTTCGCTGGCGCGTCCCTCAAACCAACTGTCGCCGTCGGCCATGCCGCGCCAGGCGAAGTACACCCGATAGTCGCGAGGTCCTTTGATACCTTTAGCGGCCACGCCCCACTGGTGCAGGCCGTAGCGCTGGAACTTCTTGTAGCGCTTGGCCGAGTAGTCTTCGTAGCCCGGCGGCGGCGACTTGATTTGTAGATGCTCGGGCACACCGGCGGGATACTCGCGCACGATGGCTGTCCAAGTGTGGTCCTGAATGGCCGACGCCAGATCAACGCCTGCCGCCGCCGCCGACCTCGCATCGGGCGGCACCTTCTGATTGCTCACGCGATACGGCACCCCGACGAGCGGCAACACGTCGCCATATTCCGTAGCATCAACGAGCACCTTGCAAGCGACTTCGCTACGGCGCGTGGTGCCGTCGTCGAGCGAAGTTTCGACGGTCACGCCGCGCACGACAGCGCCTTCTTTTCGTACGGCGACCACGCGTGAGCGCAGGCTTACCTCCGGTTCCGCTTCCTTCGGAGAAACCTTGCGAAGCTTGGCACCGGTCTCTCCGGCGTTTTTCAGCAGGGCGTACAGAATGCCGCGAGCGACATGCGGTTCGTAACCTCCTTCCATCTGCGGATTGCCGTAGTAGGCGACGTACGGGTCTTTGTTCCGCGTGTAGTAGTGGGCCGTGATGCTCTCGTGAAACTCGCGATAGATGCCGCGCTCGCGGACCGGAAACTTCGTCCAGACCGAGTCTTCGTCCATCGTCGTCACGCCGGCCGCCGCCATTTGGCCGCCGATCCAGTCGGTTTCCTCAAGCAGCAACACCCGGCAACCCATCCGCGCCGCTTGAATCGCGGCTCCACAACCTCCCGTACCGGCACCGGCGACAACGATGTCGTACTCCGGTGCGATGCTCACCGGATGCCCGAGCAGCGGATCGTGATGTTCGTCGGCCCGCACAATCGGATAGCCGCGGACCTCGGACGCAAAGGCTCGGGCGTTGCGTTTGGCAACCTGCTCCGGCGTGTGGACCGTCGGCTTTTCGCTCGGCGTCGCAATCGAAAAGTCGACGTTGCTCGCGTACGGCGTCGCCGTCAGGCCGGGCGGGCCTTTCGCAAAGCTCGCGTCGCGCATGGCGAGCCGTATTTGTTCCAAGTCGGAAGAAATCTCCGCCGTAAAAATGTCGCCGACGGCTCGAACTTCAAATTGGATCAGGTTGTTGGCGAACCACACGGGGTTTGTCACGGTCTCGCTCACGACCGTTTCGACGCCGTCGGCGATGACGAGCCATTGAAACCGGCCGTCGCCCGTAATGCGGGCCGCATAGTAGTTGCGAGCATCTTGCACTCGCACGGCGACGCCGCAGTGACAGGTCGAATCAACGGGCAGCACAAATTTGGCGAGAACAATCGCGTCGGTCAGTGTGCGGGCCGACGTGCCGTCTTGGAGATAGCCGTCGTAAGTGATCAGCCCGATTTCGCGCTTGCGAACGAAACGCAGTTTAAAGATAGAGTCGACGATCCAGTTCGGATTTGGCCGCTTGGCAATGCGATCGACCCAGCCTGGTGCGATGTTCCCACCGAATCGGTCAGCCCCACTTTCGGAATACAGTTCTGTCTCCGCGGCCTCGGCACGTATTGTCGAGGCGACAGCAAGGGACGCGACGACCACTGCCCGCAGCACGATCTCCAGCACTCGTCGCGTTGCCGAAAGTTCGCTCATGCCCGATTCTCCCATCGATGGCGACCTAGGCGAAAAGCAAAGCTCGCCCCCGGTCAGACGCCGGAGCCTTTCGGAAAATCGTAGTCTACCGGCGCGGCAGCGTGTACAAACAAGGCCCGGGCGGCGGCGATTTATCTTTGGGGGTTCAAGACTCCGGTCGCTCACGCTCCCGGCTCGCTGTCCGCGATTGTCTTCGAAGCGACGACTTACGACACACCTTTGGTCTCCCGCTAAACACGACTATGCGCAACTTGTTGTTTGTCCTCGGGCTTCTGCCTGCTATGGCGTATCTTTCTTCGACGACTGCCCGCGCCGCGACCTTCGTTTACGTTTCCAAAGCCGCCGAAAACCAGATTGCCGTTTTCAAGATGAACGACGACGGCAGCTTGAAGCCGACCGCGACCGTCGACGTGGCCGGAGCGCCGGGATCGCTGGCGGCGAGCTATAACCGGAAGTTTCTCTTTGCGTCGTTGCGGACATCGTTTCTCATCGGCAGATATGCGATCGACCCGCAAACCGGCGGGCTGACGCTCGTGAGTACGACGAAACTCGACGACGGCAAGAACGCCGCGTTCGTCGCGCCCGACCGGACGGACCGTTTTCTGTTTTCGGCGTCGTATCAAGGCGGGCGCGTGGTCGTGCATGCCGTGGATGAATCCGGCAAGCTCGGCGAGCAACCGTTGCAAGTGATCGAAACCACGAAGACCGCTCACGCCGCGCTTGTTCATCCGAACAACAAGCTCGTGCTGGTGCCGCACGTCGCGCCGAACGCCGTCTATCAATTTCGCTTCGATGCGGCCGCCGGCAAACTTGCGGAAGCCGGCCAAGCTCCTGGCGGCGCGGAAGGGGCAGGCCCGCGACATCTGGCGTTTCATCCTTCGCTGAAGTTCGCCTTCACCTCAAACGAATCCGGCAGCGGCATCACGCTTTACGGGCTCGACGAAACCAAGGGCCTCACGCCATTGCAAACGCTTTCGACGCTCCCCGAAGGTTACGCGGAAAAGAACACGACGGCCGACGTGAAGGTCCACCCGAGTGGCCGCTTCGTTTGGGTCTCCAACCGCGGGCACGACAGCCTCGCAGGATTCGCCTTCGACGCGGCCACGGCAAAGCTCACGCCCCTCGGCCAAACGCCCACCGAGAAAACACCGCGCTCGTTCGACATCGAACCGTCGGGCAAGTTCCTCTACGCGGCCGGTGAAGGCACAGGCAAACTCGCGGCCTACCGCATCGATGCCGCCACCGGCCGGCTCGAACGATTCACCGAGTACGAAATCGGCAAAAGCCTCACGTGGGTGCAAACGGTCGAAGTTCCGTAAAGGATGCTTCCATGCAAATCGCTCGCGCATTGTGCCTGTTGTTTGTCGCGACACTGGTCTCCTCTCAAGCCGCCGCCGAGCCGCTCCCGCGCGTCGCAGGCACCGACGCTCAGCCGCTCAAGGCCCAAGTCACACGCGTGGCGCAAGCGTTGGAACTTCTCGGATCACCGCTGACCGCCGACCAGCGCAAGGCCCTCGACGCCGCACTGGCCGAAGCCGACGGCGCCGCGGCCTATCGGCAGATCCAAGACGTGCTCGATCCGCTCTGCCTCGTCGGCGTAAACATCAATCCCGAAAGCCGTGTAAAAGTCGCCGTCGGGCCCGCGCCGAAGGAGCTTGTGCAACACGGCTGGCGTGTGTTCCTCGTCAAGGTTCACAACGAAGCCGGCGTCACCGCGGCGCCGGCCGTGAGCAGCCCGAACGCGTTACCGCTGCACAAGAAGTCGACGGCCGCCAAGAAGCCGGAGGTGACGATCCCGCCGCAAGAGGTCGAGAACCGCTGGCTCGACGTCGCGCTCAATACCGAGCAGCCGCTGGTCAAAAACCTTAGCGGCCTGCCGCTCGAATACCGCGTGATCGGCGCCGTGACGTCGAACACTCAGCACGTCTTCAAGCTTTTCGGCCTGCAAGGTCATCTGCGAAAGGCGTTCGTCGTCGTGCACTAGCAGCCAGATGCGGCTTT
>JAFLCO010000100.1:8764-17402 GCA_017303535.1 Planctomycetota bacterium | reverse complement strand
GTCGCCCGCCACGTGGGGGAAGTTCGCCTCCTGCGCCGCCAGATAGCGCCGGGCGTTGGCATAGATCTCCTTCTGCGCGCCGTTCATGAAGTGGCGCACCGGGTCCAGCACCTGTTCCTTGGCGTCCAGCAGCGCATCGGTCTGCCGCGCCAGTTCCGTCAGATAGAAGTCGTACTGCCTGCCGGTCACCGCCTGGATCTGGGCAAGCGGCGCGTCCAGCACGGTGAGGAACGGATAGTCGCCGGCCTGCGCGCGCAGCGCAGCCAGGTCCTGGCCTAGCTTCTGCATGGCCGCGGCGGTTTCCGCAGCCCGTCGGCCGCGATCGAATCGAAACCTTGCCTGCGCAAACAGCGTTTCCGTGACGACGTTCGTCGCCGTCAGCACTTCGGACGCAGGCAAATACTTCGTGACTAGGGCTTGGGCCGCGACGGCTTCCTCCAATAGAGCCGTGCTATTCTTCGCCAACGCCTCGCGAGCCAGATTCTGCGCGATGTCGGGAAGCAGCACGCCGAGATCCGCGTGTGCACCGCCGAACTCTTCGTTGGTCGCGATTTCGTTCAGTACTTCCGCCGTCGCACGCCGCGTGTTCGACCAATCATTGCTTCCTTCGACGGCGAGGCGAATACGTGAAAGGCCGCGATGTACGACGGCTTGGTTCGCCGAAAGGTGACGCGGATACTTGAGAAGAAATTGATCGTAGAGTTCGATCGCTCGAGAATATGCCCCTTCGTTGTAGGCCGTTTCCGCCGTGCGAAAAGCCTCGTCGCCCGAAGCCCTCATGATGCGCCATACGAGAAACGCTCCGCCGAGTACGAGTACTAGAAGCACGGCCCCGCCGACCAACATCAGCGGGCTGTCCCAACCGGTGCGAAGCTTCGGACGCAGCGGCTGGCCGCCGGAAGCGCGCCTCCGAGCGGCGACGCGCTTCCATCACCGGCGAACAAGTCGTCGAGCATGTTCGTGTAGGCGCCGAGTTGCGGAGTCGGAGCGACTTTCGCATCGGGCGTGAGTAGCGGCTCAGACTCGCGCATCGGAGGCCGCCCCACTTGCTTCGACGGCGGGCTGTTGAATTTCGGATTCCCGCGCGGCGGCAACGCGAGCTGTTGTGACTCCACGTCGTCGGCGGGGATCAAATCTTTCGTGTCGTCTTCTTGCGGCTCCAGGTCGACGGTCGCCGGTTCATCAGGAGCTAAGTCGAGTTCTTCCGCCGGGCCGAGCACTTCATCGAGAATCTTGTAGACGGACGTGCCGCCGCCGGCTTGCTGGATCTTGAGAGCCTGATCTTGCGTCAGTCGCCCGCGGTTGACGAGCCATTTGAGCATGACGCGGACGCCGAATTCCGACGGCGCGGCATCGTAGAGTTGGCGCAGTCTGGTCGTTTCCGCCGGCGGCAGCAGCTTGCGGCTCTCCAGAGCTTGGATGAGTTGCGGTACGGTCGGCATCGTGCTACGAATCCTCTTCCGTCACCAAACTGATTTCTTCTAAGCCCGCCGCCCCTCCGGCGTCGAGCGCCAGGACCACGGCTTCATGATGGGCCGCGGGAGATGCCGAAACCACTAGTTTTAGCAGACCTCGGCCCGTGTCGCCGTGCCCCGTGACGCGGAGCTTTCGCAATTTGGCGATAAGGTCTTGGCGGCTGACGGCCAGCGCGTCGTCGACCCAGAGCGAATCATCGGATTCGACGCGGACAGTGACGGCGTCGTCGGCGGCGACGGTTTGCACCGCCGCGGCCTCGTGTCGCTCCGGCACCGGCGCGGGGAGCGACTTCTGTAGCGTCATGGCCGCCGTGACCATAAAGAAGATTAGCAACTGAAAGACGACGTCGATCATCGGCGTCATGTCGATCTCGTCGTCTTCCGTCGCTTTGAAACGCGGCACCTGAAACGCCGGCGGTTCGTCGACGAACACCGGCTCAGCTTCCGGCTCTTGCGACGCCTGGGGGATCTCGACGTTCGTCCCGCAGCCGAGGCACCGTGCGCGCTTGCCCGCGGCCGAGAGTTCGGCTTTCAGCCTGCGTCCGCATTGAGTACAGAGAAATCGAATCATATCGCCGTTGCTTCAACGCGGATCGGAAACCGCGAGATGGATTTTCATTCCTTCCATAGCCGCGGCTTGCATTACTCGGGCCACGTCGCGGTGGCGAACCCGCCGCTCGGCTTTGATGATCACCTCGGTCTTGCCGGAAGACTTCCCCGTGTCGACCGTGCGGCGGATTTCTTCATCTTGCGATTCCGGTGACCCACCAAGCGGAGTGCCGGACTTGGCGGGACCGAGGAAGATGCGAATCTCTTCCGGCGTCGCGCCCACGGCCACGGTAATGATCACGGCCTTGTTTTGGCTGACGCTTTCGCCGAATTGGGCCGTCGGTAGTTCCGGGGCGGCTTGCACGTCGGGAACGGCGGCGACGAGAAAAAAAATCAGCAGCAAGAAGGTCACGTCGATCATCGGCGTGATGTCGAGATTGTTATCCGTCGAAAGCGGCCGGCGCGCGAGCACCGGGCCGTCGACCTGACGATCTTGGAGAATGCCGGGCATTTTCGCCATGTTCGTTGGCTCCGATTAGCGGCGCACGACGCCGCCCGACGGCGAAGTGAGCGAATCGAGAATGCGCGACAGGCCAACGTTCACGGAATCTTCCAGCTTTCGAATGCGAATGTTGATCGATGCCACGGCCAGCGACAACGGAATCGCGATGGCGAGCCCGATTGCCGTCGTGATGAGCGCCAAGCTGATGTCTTCCGCCAGCGCCGAGGCCTCGACCTTGCCGCCGCTGCCGAGCTTGCCGAAGGCGGACATCATCCCGAGCACCGTGCCGAACAGGCCGAGCATCGGCGCAGTCTTGACCACCGTATTGATCCAGCTTTGCCGATATTCCAAATCGGCGGAAACGTCGCGCTGGTAGCGATCGGCCAGGAGATGGCGCAGCTTACCCGGCTCGATGTCTTTGTGTTCGATCGCGGTGCCCGCGAGTTGCGGAACGACGCGATCGTCTCCGTCGCAGAATTGCTTCGCCGTCGCGAAATCAGCGGAAGACAAATACGCCTCCAAGCCGACCATAAACTCCGTTTGCTCGGCGTCGTTGCGAAAGCGCAGTTGATTAATCCGCCGCCACACGACGACCACGCAATACAAGCCCCACAACGCGACGGCCGCGAGGAACAAATAGCAAAGGTCGCCCGCGAATTGGCTGACCGAACTGAGGTTACTTAAGTCCATATCTGCTCGTCAGGAAGTCGA
Organism: Planctomycetota bacterium; assembly: GCA_017303535.1. GTDB lineage: Bacteria > Planctomycetota > Planctomycetia > Pirellulales > PNKZ01 > PNKZ01. The sequence continues at coordinate 14,165 of JAFLCO010000100.1, read as the reverse complement.
ACATCCGAATCGTTAAACGCTCTGGGTCGGCACATGTCTACAACGGCATCTGCTCGGAAACGTAAAGCTCGAAACCGGAGTCTTTCGGGCGGATGCCGAACCGCGTTCGACGAATCGTGCGCGGATCGCGTCCGGCGAACGCGTGCTCGAGCTGAGCCAAGGTCCGCTCCATGTCCGGCGAAAGGAATTGCACGAGTTGCTTGCCCGCGGTGGAGATTCCCGCGGCCTCCATCAAAGCTCGATCCGCCTCGCGCCGCGCGGACCCTTCGCGCCACGACATAAATAGGCGCGTCTCAGGAGTTGTCCGGGTTCGCTCGATTTGTGGTTTGCCGCCCGAGAAGCCGCGCACGTATTCGATGCCGCCGCCGGGCGCGACCGCCGCCAATTCGACGCCGAAAAAATCGAGCTGCTTGCGATAGTCGTCGAGCGTGATGCCGGGCGTGAAGCCGATTTCCCAGCGTTCGCCGCGGGCTACGCCGCCGCCGCCCGGGCCATTGCCTGCGGAGGGAGAGTCACCAAAGCCCTGAGCCGCTCCACCGCCGGCCGTAGGCAACGGGAGATTCTGCTCCAGAATCGCTAAGTCGGCGGAGTGAGTCCGGGCGATCTGTTCAACCTGTGTCAGCGCGTCGCGAAAGCCCATCAGCGGCAAGTCGGTCGTGCGCTGGATTTCTTCCAGCGTCGGCGCTTCGAGCTTCATGCCGCCGGTATCGACGCTTTCGGAATCGCCCCCCTGCCCCGGATGAAACGCAACCGGCACGACATGCCCGGCTCCATCCGACCACACGCCGGCCAACCAGATGAACAGCAGGATACCGACCGACAGCCCCAGCAGGATCACGAGCGAAACGAGCAACCCGGCGACCCGATCGTAGCGCGAAACGCCGCGAATCTCGGAAATGGGGGCACGACGACGGGGCGCGGAAACGCTCGACATGCGCAAGAAGATCGGCTGCGTGAAGTTGCGGGAATTCGACGAAACTTAGTGTAAGCCCGTCGATTTCGACACGCCATGCCCGAACAAGCATCTAACGAAGATTAAACGCCGGCCAAGACGGGCGAAACCGCCCCGGCGCTAGGCGGCGATTTGTCGCGAAGTGCGGAGCGGCACTGATTCCGTAAGTCCGGCAAGTGCCCGGAACTCGGCGGCAACGAGCCCCGCCAAAACTTCCGGCGAATGGTGGGCCAGCACGTAGTCGATGCCCGCGCGCCCCATTTGCAGGCGAAGTTCTTCATTAGCTTCGAAGCGCTCCGCGGCATCGGCCCAACGATCGGGCGTTGCGCCGAGCACGCCGTTGCGACCGTCGTCGGAGATACGCAAGTTGACGCCCACCGGTGAGGCGATGAACGGTAGACCGTTGGCCAAGTATTGAAGCGGCTTGAGCGTGGCTTTGGCCCGCGTCCAGCGATCGTCGGTCAGCGGCACAAGCCCCACATGGCAACGCGCAAACTGCTCCAGTTCGGCTTCGCGGCTCCAGGCAATGTTCGTCACGCGCAGATGATTCAATTCCAGCCGGCTATGACCGACCACGACGAGTTCGATGTTGCGCCCGAGGCGACCGATCGCCTCCAGATGCGGGCGTACGAATTCCAAATATTTGAACGTGGCCCGCGATCCGAGCCACAGCAAGCGCAAGGGCTCGCCGGGCGTGCGGCGGCGCACGGATAACGAATGCGTTGCGGGATCGGCGCAGAGCCGAACAAGCCGCGTGCGGGGGTTGTGGTGGGCGGCCAGTTCAACAAGGCCGTCGGAGGCCGCGAGTACCGCATCGCAGCCTCGTACTGTGGCGCGAAATTTTAGCCAGCGGCTGAGGGAAAAGTTGGCGAAGTTCGACGAGCTGAAACCGACTGGGTCGTCGATATCGAGGACGAAATGGTTGCCGAGCGACCGCATCCGGCACAGTTTCCATGGCCAGGTCGTGTAGCGATGGAGCCAGACGACGTCGTACCCGGAATGCTCGCGAACAAAGGCCTCTTTGTCGGCGCGTTTGTAAGGCCAGCGGCAAGCATCGACTTCAATGCCGTGCTGCTCGCGGAGATGCGGAAGGAGTCGTTCGACGCGCAAGGTCCAGGTCGGCGGTTGTGTTGGCTTTGTGCGTGTGAGCGCCAAGACGCGCAGCGGACGTCCGACCATGGGCGTCACTTGTTCGTTGCCACCCTGCATTTCGTAATTCTCTCGCATGACTCAAGCAAACTTCGGCGGCAGGAACAGGGCGTTTGTAAATTCGTCATCACCCAGAGCGGCAATGAACGAGGTCAACTCGCCGATCGGGCGGGCGGCGTCCGTTGGTTGCAGGTTTTCACACGGTACGAACCGATCGAAATGCCGCGAGGCTTCACGGACCAACCGCGAGACGCCTCCCTGCGATTGCAAACCCCGCGGCCAAAGTTCGGCGAAGAGGCAAGTGCCGGCGGACCAGAGTTTGCCGCCGCCGGCGATCACGCCCGCCTCGGCCCCCTGAGTATCCGACCAAACGACGGCGACTTGGCCGGGTTCGACCTCATGTTGGTCGATCAATTGTTCGAGCGTCCGCACCGGTACCTTGACCGTACGATGCGAGGCGGTGACTTCACCGAAGCCTTGCCGTGCGGCACCGGTCTTAATTTCCGCGCCACCGGAATTCGTGAGCGACAGCACCATCTCTACTTCGCCCGGCTGATCAGCCACGGCCGCTTCAACGCAAACGATCCGTTCGCCGTAGCCGTTTTGAAGAGCGTTCTGCCGCAACAAACGGGCATTGTCGTCAATCGGTTCGATCGCCAGGACGCGAGCGCCCGTTTCGCGAGCAACGGGAATGCTCGTGGTGCCGATGTTCGCGCCGACGTCGATCACCCAACTCTCTCCGGTCGGCGCACGCCCATGGTGTCGAAGCCAAGCAAGCAGGCTGTGAACTTCGCTCCCCTGATAATTCCCTTCGCTATAGAGATACTTGGCGACGCCCGTATCCCAAACGAAAACGGTCCAGAGCAGGCCGTCGCGGCGAAACGTCAGCTGTTCGGCGTCGCCGCGCAAGAGTTGCAGCGCCAACTTGCGCCGCTCGGCCAGAAGCTTGTCGTTATCCGAACGCAGCAGCGCGCCGAGCGAGCGCCGAAAATATCGACGGAACCCTCGCCATACGCCGGGAGCAGCCGCCGGAGTCACCGTCGCCATCAAATGTCCTCGAAACAATTCTCCCCTCTCCCCTTGCGGGAGAGGGGCCGGGGGTGAGGGGGCTCGTTTATCCTCAGTGCGTCGATCAGGCCGGCAACTTCTGAAACACTTCCAGGTGTCGAATTGGTCCGATGTGTTGAAATGTTGGATTCGTGAGCATCCGCTCGGCGATCGCTTGTTCCACGCCTGGGCAGTCGCCCGTCGTTGCGTCGTCGAACACCACATACGCTCCGGGCAAAACGTGCGGTGTGAACAAATCGATGTCCGCAAGCACCGGCTCGTAGTCGTGGTCGCCGTCGATCCAAAGCAGCGAAATCGGCCGCTTCCAATACTTTCCCGCCTCGGCCGAACCGGTGCGCATGACCGTCAGCCCGCGCTGTTCCAACTCAAACTCTCGCACCACGGCTTGATAGGCGTCCCAACTGCCGAAGCCGTGCGGGTCGATGCTCACCAGCGGCAGCGGTTCGTTGCGAAGCGTCGAACCCTCGGTCAGCCACGCGGCGCTCTTCCCTTTCCAGGCTCCGATCTCGACGATCGTGCCAGCCTGCGGCGCTCGCAGAGCGAGCGAAAACAGCAGAACGCACTCTTTACGGGAACTCATTCCTTCGATCGATTCCAGCTGGAAGCGACGTTCGGGCGCGAGCAGCGTTTCCACTTCGCCGAGCGCTTCGCGCTCCAGGCGATACTGCGGCGCGAACCACCGGCCGATCGAGTCGGTCGTGCGGGCCGGGAACTTCGCGAGGTTGTGCAGCACGCGTCCGACGCGGGTGATCGGCTTGCTGCGCGGTACGTGAACGTGAACCATCGAGTCGCCTCCTTGCGACGGGCTTCTCCAGGCCGTGCCGAGATGCCGGCACGCCGAAAAGCGGAACGTTGTCGTACCCCGCAGCGGGGTTAAGGGTCAAGATCAACCCGCACTGCCGGCTAGGCCGCACGGGCCCGATCGTCGAAACATCGCGGGTGCCCGTCGCGTCGGACCAGCCAATACCGGGGCGGTTCGTAGTGATTCTCGGCGGTAAACGGTCCGCAGAATTGTTCGTTGACGAGATCGCTACGGACGAAAAAGGCGTTCACACCCGTCAGATCGCAGCCGACGAGCTTGTAGCCGAGCCGATCTCCGAGCCGCTCGTAAGCCTTCAAACTCGCGCCGAAATACGACGTGCCGTTCCAGCACTTTTGCGGATCGTACTCCACTTTCCACTCGACCGACGGCGGAATTTGCGCGTTGTATTCGACCGCCACGACCTTCGGCCGATACGCGACGAGCGCCTCCCAGACGTAGTACGTGTTGCGATCGATATCGAGCGACAGCAGTTCAAAGTCGTCGGCGACGCCGAACTCCGCGAAGATCGGAGCGACATTGGCGGCATCGATAAATCGCTCCGCTAGCAGGAGCCGTTTTTCGTCAAGTGCGGCACCGTATTGCTTGCGGGCCGTCGCCGTCATTTTCGGGTGGGCGTCGATCCAGAGGCCGCTCCAACCTTGCAACAGCAGATACGCCGAATTGTTCTCCAGGCCGTTACCGGCGCCGATTTCGACGAAGCGGCCCGAAGCGACGCCGATACGGCGAAAAATCTCGGCCAAGATGCCGTCTTCGCCGTTTTGCGAAAACACCTGCCGCTCGAAGCCCGCCAACCGTCGCGGGTCGCCCCGTTGCGAACGTTCCGGCAGTGCGTGGGCCGCGTATTCGTCGAGGCTGCGGGCCACGAGAGTTTGCAGCAAGTTGCGAATATCGTTCAGCTCCCGCATGTACGGCAGCTTCTTGTAGAACCGGCGCAGCAAACCCATCGGCGTTTTCCTTCCCTGGAAAATCGCGCGGCGAACCGGAGCGTGAGGCGCCGGCCGCCGCGAACGCCGGAAATCGTAAAACGGCGGAGGAAAGCGGTCAACGCGAGCTGTTAGACGGCTCCAGCAAAGCCGCTTCGTCGAACTCAATCCGCACGCCCCCTTGCATCGTCGTCAGCCAAAGGTGGCCGGGGCGTTGTTCGAAGAAGTACGGATACGCGAGCGACTTGCCGTTGCCGGCGACGACGACTGGTTTTGACCAAGTTTTTCCGTCGTCCTCGGAAAAAGCGACGGAAAGTTCTCCGCGATGGTTGCTGACCGGAACTTCCGACCATTCGTTGTCGCCGCCGCGAAGTTCGTAGGTCGTTTGCCCTTCGGGAAACGGCCACAAAGAAGGCAATATTATGGTGGTACCTGCCGGTAAATGGCATGAGTTCAGCAATAAATCAGATAAAAAAGTAAAAACTG
>JAFLCO010000100.1:0-8754 GCA_017303535.1 Planctomycetota bacterium | reverse complement strand
GTTGCAAGGTGCGGAAGAAGCGACCGCCGTCGACCGAGTAGCCTGACCAGAACTCGCCCCAGTTGGTGCGGATGAGCGTCCAGATGCGGCCGTCGCGAAGTTCGACGACGCACGATTCCGTGACGCCGCCGTGGTGCCCTGCCCCGCCGAGATCGACGAGGTTGCCGGCTTGCCAGGTTTTGCCGTCATCGTCGGAGACATACGTAATGACGGTGTGCCGGCCCGGGTTGTTGAGCAACTTCATCGAGGTCAGGACCAGCCGGCCGGACTTGGTTTGAATAAGGTCGCGAACCGCGCCGGTCCATTCTTTATGAAGCAGCTGCACGTCGGTCCAAGTCCGGCCGCCGTCGGTGCTGCGCATGACCCAAGTCGGCAGCTCCGCGCCGGGTGCGTCGTGGATTTTCGGATCCCACGTCCACTTCCGGCCGTTGAGATCCATGCACCCGAGCACAAGCGTGCCGTCTTTGGTGAGCAGCAAGGCCCGCTCGTTGCTGATCTTAAGATTTAGCTTGGCCGCTTGCTCGGCGGAGAAAACGTCTTGGGCCGACCAAGTCTTCCCTTCATCGGTGCTGCGAATGACGGTGTTCTGCTCGATGCCAAGAATGGCACCATCCGGCATACGGACAAACGGGCCTTGATAGGAATGCGGGAGCTGCGCGACGCGAGAGTCGTACGACAAAACCGATGGCTTTGTCGGCTCCGCAGCGACCGCGGAATTGCCATGCGATGTGGCGAGTGCAAACGAAATCATAAGCTGTAATGAAATTGCAACGAAGTTCCGCACGCGAGATTCCTTTAGAGATTGCGAATGATCTCGAACACTGGGATGGCGTCGTTGAAAGTTGGAAGGCTCAATTGGCGATGTTATAACTAACTTTCGGCTTCAAAGTATTGACCTCGCGACGAATTGTTGGCCGTGATGCAGAACTCAACCGCTTTGTTAAGATCGCTGGCCGGCTTATCGGGCAGTCCCGTTCTCAAGCAGATCGAGAAAAGATGTCGAAGGCTCAACATCTTCGACGTACTCGGTGTCGCCCGTTACGAACTCAGTCATTCCAACTTTCTCGCGTGGCTGTTGTCACCGTCGGAAACGCATGATTGCGGAGCGTTTTTTATTGAGAAGTTGCTGGACGATTTAGCGAGCGTCCAACCGGTTGCCTCCGAATTTTGCAACGTTGTCGGCACTTCAAGTAAGCCTTCGTCGATAGATGTTCGCCGAGAGTGGATGAATATTGACCTGCTAGTCTTGTTCCACGAGACAAAATGCGTCGTCGCGATTGAAAACAAAATTGACAGCGCCGAGCACGATGACCAACTCAATCGTTACTACAATATCGTTCAATCTCATTTCCCGGCGTATCAGCAGCTTTACGTCTATCTAACCTGGGAAGGCGAACCGGCTAGCGATGCTCGCTGGATGTCCTACAGCTACCGTCAATTGCACTATTTGCTTCGTCTTCACCTGGAGACGATTTCAAACGCAAACGCCGACGTTGTCGTCTTCTTGAAACAGTACATGGATCTATTGGGTAGGCACTTTATGCGGGACTCGGAAGTGGAGGAGATGTGTCGACAAATTTATCGACAGCATCAACAAGCCCTGGACTTAATTTATGATTGCGTCAAAGCAGATCACACTCGTCCGCTTGAAGTCCTTGGGCAAGAATTGCGAAACCGCCCGAATCGATGGCATGTGTTTCAGGCAGGCAAGAGCTTGATTGCCGCGTCGCCGATGGCTTGGTTAAGTCAACTCCCGGCTTGGATTGAAGAATCGGGTCGAGATCCTCGATCATGGGTTAGTTTGTGGATCAATAGAGCGATGGACGACATCAACCTCACCATCTATGTCTCACATGGCGACAAAAATTTAAGGCAGGAAGTCCTTCAGAAACTAGCCGCTTCTTTTCAGAAACTTGGAAAAACTCCACCAAAGTCAAAAGCGAGAGACGGAGCTTACGTCTATGTCGAGAAGCTGTTCTGCATCGGAGACCAAGCTGAAATAGACGAAGTATCAGTTCGCCGTACCGTGAAGAAGGTCGTCGACGAGCTGGAGCGATGGACTTCGCAGGTGCAATTGGTGTAGCGCAACGAAATTCTAGAAGCGATACAAGGTTGCATTAAGACTTTTACTCTCGATCGCTTCGAACATGGCTTCATGTGATGAAACTGTCTCATGAATTGATGTAACGCGCCATGCTCACCCGAAAATCGGCAAAACGCGGCCGTTTTCCACGATCGGGACCGGGCGGTCTTGCGGGTCTTTCAATCTTGTTTCCGGATCGATGCCCATCGCCGTGAGGATCGTGGCCGCGAGGTCTTCAGGCTTTGACGGGCCGTCGAGCGCGTAGGCCGCGTCGGCGTCGCTTTCGCCGTAGAGTTGGCCGCCGCGGATGCCGCCGCCGGCCAGAACCGTCGAGAATAGCGTGCTCCAATGTTGCCGGCCCCAGCGCGCATTCGGCTTCGGTGTCCGCCCCATTTCACCGGTGCAGACGACGAGCGTTTCGTCCAAGAGTCCGCTTTGATCGAGATCGGTGAGCAAGGCGCTCAGCGCTTGGTCGAGGCCGGGGAGAAGATACGACTTCACGTCGTCGCTATGCGTGTGCGAATCCCAACTGTAGCCGTCGGGGGCGTCCCAACCGACCGTGACGTACCGCACGCCGGCTTCAACGAGCCGCCGAGCGACGAGCGTCGACTGGCCGAACAGATGACGACCGTAGCGATCGCGCGTGGCCGCTGACTCGCGACGAAGATCGAGCGCGTCTCGCGTGCGGCCGTTGGTGACGAGACTCAATGCGCGGCGGCGAAATTCGTCGAAGCCGGCAAAGGCCGCATCGTCGGCGGCCGACCTGGCTTGGTCGAATTGTTCCAGTAAAGAACGGCGGCCGTCGAGGCGATCGAGCGTGAGTTCCCCTTCGGCGGCGAGCCCGTGAATGCGGAAATCGAGTTCGTCGTCGGTGCAGGTGCGGAAAAACGGATTGTCCTTCGGATCGCGCTTGCGAATATCGGTCGCCAGCGGATCGTAGGCCCGACCGAGCCAACCGCCGTATTGGCCGGGGCGCTCGAGCTTAGAACTATACGACTGCAGATGCCCGAGCGGCGCGGGGAGCATCATATACGTCGGCACGTCGCGAGGTTTTTCGCTCTGCTGCGCGAAATAATCGACGACGGAACCGACCGAGGGCCAATCTTTGTCGGTGCGATTGAACCCGGCGCCGATCGGAATGTGCCAGCGTTTGCCGGTCTGGATGTAGTGCGCGCCGCCGCTGTGGTCGTTGAACGAGTGCGACATGTTCCGGACGACGCAGAACTTGTCGGAGATCTTCGCGAGCTGCGGCAGGTGCTCGCAGATTCGTAGGCCGGGCGTGCGCGAGGCGATCGGTTGAAAAGGCCCGCGGATGTCGCCGGCCGCGTCCGGTTTCATGTCGAACGTTTCGAGCTGGCTGGGACCGCCGAAGAGCAGCAAGAAAATGACGTTCTTGGCTTTCGCCGGTTTAGAGACGCCGCTCGCTTCGGCCGCCAAGGTTTGGGCGAGGGACAGCCCGAACAGGCCTGCGCTTCCGGCTTGCAAGACGCGACGACGCGAAACGCCGGAACAATTTTGATCCCAACCGCCGAGAACGTTGAGCATGACAAACGACCTAAGCTGCGTGGAACGTTCCCGGCTTGTTCGATGTTGATACGGCCTAGCGAATCCCGGCAACGCCGCAGGTTATTCGCATCGCCTAGTTCTGATGCGATGTTAGCCTTCGGCCAGGAGCAAGTAAAGCAAAGTTGGGCGAGGCGCGGGACCAATCCCGCGGACCTCCGCTTACTCCTCGACCACGGTGAGTGAAAACATCCCCGCGATTTTCAGGGCAAGCTCGTGAGCGTGGGAGTGAGATTGCGGCGGGGTGGGTAGCTTTTCGCTGCGATCGTCGGCGAAATGGATTTCGAGCGTCCAAGAATCGCCGCCAATCCTACGTCGCAAACAAACAGCCTCGGCCTCATTCAAGGAACAGCGCGCGAGAGGGCCATTACCAAACTTACCAAAACTGATCTGCAATTCTCTTCCCGGTACGTCTGCGTACATGCGTATGCGCTGGAAGAAGAAGCAGGTGAAGGACGCGGCCATGAAAGACATGACAATGACGACGCCCGTGGGCGACATGCCGTGCAGGTCGACCGCGCGGGGAAGTAATGGAAATGCCAAGCCGTTCCGAAGAGCGGTGTCCACAGCGAGTATCGCTGGGACTCCTGCAAATACTGCGAAGACGATCCGCGCGAGAAGATGCGGCGGTCCGGAATCGAAGATCAGCTCTTGCGAGGGCGTCGTCGGCGTAGAACTCTCGCCGATCATGATCCAGACCTTTTAGAGAACCGGGTGCCCGTTGCATCAAATTAGAGCCGCAGGAATCGCGGAGGGCAACTAACCATTTGCGCAACAAAAAAGCCCCGCGAGGATTTCTCCTCGCGGGGCTTCGTGTATTAAATCCGGCAACACCTACTCTCGCGCTTGTGGCACTACCATCGGCTTGGAAAGCTTAACTACCGTGTTCGGAATGGGAACGGGTGTGGCCTTTCCAATATGGTCACCGGAAAAAAACCGGCGGCGGGTATTTCGCCGCCGCCGGCTTGTTTTGGTCTATGACCGTCTCAGTTACGAGACAATTGGTTGCAGTAATTTGTGACCCGGCTCTTAGATTGATCAGTATCTTGACATCCACGAGAGTGGTCGTCGAGATCTCAGAATCAAGAGCGTTGAATAAATGTGGCCAAGCATTCGTCCGTTAGTACCGGTTAGCTAAGTGAGTTAACCCCACGTACACGTCCGGCCTATCAACCTGGTAGTCTCCCAGGGGACTCTCGCACTTAAAGTGCAACGAAACCTAATCTTGGAGCGGGCTTCACGCTTATATGCTTTCAGCGTTTATCCTTTCCATACTTAGCTATCCAGCCGTGCCGCTAGCGCGACAACTGGGACACCAGAGGTATGTCCATCCAAATCCTCTCGTACTAAAGATGAATCTCCTCAAGTTTCGTGCGCCCACACCAGATAGGGACCGACCTGTCTCACGACGGTCTGAACCCAGCTCACGTACCACTTTCATCGGCGAACAGCCGAACCCTTGGGAGCTTCTTCACCCCCAGGATGTGATGAGCCGACATCGAGGTGCCAAACCGCTCCGCCGCTATGGACGCTCGGGAGCGATAAGCCTGTTATCCCCAGAGTACCTTTTGTCTGATGAGCGATGACCCTTCCATACGGGATCACCGGATCACTTTGCCCTACTTTCGTATCTGCTCGACCCATCGGTCTCGCAGTTAAGCACCCTTCTACCAATGCGCTCGTTGCCTGATTGCCAACCAGGCTGAGGGTACCTTTGGACTCCTCCGTTACTCTTTTGGAGGAGACCGCCCCAGTCAAACTGCCCAACTGACACTGTTCCCTGCCCGGTTTCACGGGGACAAGGTTAGAACTAAAACATACCCAGGGTGGTATTTCAACGACGGCTCCCTGAACACTAGCGTGCCCAGATCATAGCCTCCCACCTATCCTACACAAAGTGTGTCTCAGCCCAATATCAGCCTACAGTAAAGGTTCACGGGGTCTTTCCGTCTCAGTGCGGGTACGAGGCATCTTCACCACGGCTACAATTTCACCGGGTCGCTGGTTGAGACAGTGCTCCAGTCGTTACGCCATTCATGCAGGTCGGAACTTACCCGACAAGGAACTTCGCTACCTTAGGACCGTCATAGTTACGGCCGCCGTTTATCGGGGCTTCGGTCGAAAGCTTTGCCTTGCGGCGAACCTCCTTCCTTAACCTACCGACACCGGGCAAGCGTCAGACTCTATACATCCTCTTGCGAGTTGGCAGAGTCCTGTGTTTTTGATAAACAGTTGCTGGAACCGATTTACTGTGGCCCCCAAAGGCTATAAACCAACGGAGGCACCCCTTATCCCGAAGTTACGGGGTCAATATGCAGAGTTCCTTAACCAGCGTTCTCCCGAGCGCCTTAGACTACTCGTCTCACCTACCTGTGTCAGTTTTAGTACGGTCAATCCACTTCAACGTTTAGAGGCTTTTCTTGGACGTGTCGCGAAGAACTTCTCGAACATAAATGCGATCGAGTTTCGGCGCCGATTTACGAGGGCGGATTTGCCTATCCCTCATCGACCCCGACGCTACGGACGTTTCTAGTCGTACCGCTTCTCTTTGACACGCCGTCCCCCCATCACTCCATGGATATGGCGCAGGAATGTTGACCTGCTGTCCATCGTCTACGCCTTTCGGCCTCGACTAAGGTACCGGCTAACCCTGGGCGGATTTCCCTTCCCCAGGAAACCTTAGGTTTTCGGCGAGCAGGATTCTCACCTGCTTTATCGTTACTCATTCCGACATAATCACCTGAATAGGCCGCGACCACTCCTTACGGTATGGCTTGTATCTCCTATTCAGCGCTCTCCTACCGCTCGTATTACTACGAGCCCATGGCTTCGGTGTAAAACTTAACTCCCGTTCATTATCGGCGCAGAATTGCTCGTCCAGTAAGCTGTTACGCACTTTTTAAATGGTGGCTGCTTCTAAGCCAACATCCTGGATGTCTCAGCAACTCAACTTCCTTAGTGACTAAGTTTTACTTCGGGACCTTAGCCGATGATCTGGGTTGTTTCCCTCTCGACTACGAAGCTTATCCCTCGCAGTCTCATTCCCGGAGTACGTTTGTCGGTATTCGGAGTTTGGTTGGACAGAGCACCGGGTTAAGGCCTCAAGTCCATTCAGTCTCTCTACCCCCAACAAATAATTGATCCAAGACTACCCCTAAAGGTATTTCGGAGAGAACGAGCTATCTCTGCGTTTGATTAGACTTTCACTCCTCCCCACGAGTCATCCCACCGGTTTTCAACCCAGACGGGTTCGGCCCTCCACTCGGTATAACCCGAGATTCAGCCTGCTCATGGGTAGTTCACGCAGTTTCGCGTCTACCACCAGTGACCAATTACGCGCTATTCACACTTGGTTTCCCTTGGGCTTCGACCTTGAAGGTCTTAACCAAGCCACTGACGGTAACTCGCCGGATCATTATGCAAAAGGCACGCCGTTAGACCTTCCCTTGCGGGCATAGTCCTTCGACAGCTTGTAGGCGTATGGTTTCAGGTTCAGTACCTCCCCTAGCCGGGGTTCTTCTCATCTTTCGCTCGCGCTACTTGTTCACTATCGGTCGATAAGGAGTATTTAGCCTTACGGAATGGTCTCCGTAGATTCAGTCGAGATTCCACGTGGCTCGACCTACTCAGGTACCCTTCGAGAGGCAATGCAATGTCGCTTACGGGACTGTCACCCGCTATGGTTCAACTTCCCAGAAGATTCAGCTAATGCACTGCTTGGTAACTCTCATGTGAAGGGCCCTACAACCCCGCAAAGGAAAACCTTCGCGGTTTGGGCTGTTTCCCGTTCGCTCGCCACTACTGAGGAAATCGATTTTTCTTTCTTTTCCTGCGGCTACTGAGATGTTTCAGTTGTCCGCGTTCGCCACGAGTACCTATGGATTCAGTACTCGCACCTCGGAGATCTTGGGATCAACACCTGTTTAACGGCTTCCCCAAGCTTATCGCAGTTTACCACGTCCTTTAGAGCCTCTTATCGCCTAGACATCCCCCATACGCCCTTAGTAGCTTGACCACATTAATCCAACGTTCTTCACCTTTGGCCTTCCCGATTTCTCAGGAGAGCAAAAGGATGGAAAGCTAAATTCTGAGTCGCCACTTATAAGTCGAACTACTGTGTTCGACCGTAACGATCTTGATCTTTCTGACTTAACAATCGCATCGTCGAAGCCCGGTGTTTCCACCGCCCGTGTTTCCACGGTTTGTATTTCTACAAAGCGTCGCCGCAGCAATTGCAGTATCTAAGTGCCGTGAGAACTGTTCCATCGACTTCATCGCGGCTTAATGCGACGAGGCCATGGAATCAATTTTCAGATGCCACAAATTACCACAAACCAAATTGTCAAAGACCAAACGAAATCAGCACCCGACAAAGCGGGTGCTGACTAAGCTGCCGGTAGGCAGAGGCCGAGTTCTTCGTTCAGCCCCCGCGAGCAAACAAGCTTCGAAAAGCTTGGCCAGCGGTGAGCCGCGAGAACGCGATCTCTGACCACCTACGTCAACTCTGCCAACACAGACTTTGCTTCAGAATCTCAGCGTCTTGTGAGCCACTTGCTTCAAGCGGCCGATCGGACCTGTCTGAACTGACAAGCTTGCTTGTGGCAAACCTGTCTGACGTGCGAAGCGACCAACTTATCGGCTGGCGTCCCGTGCGTCAAGTAATAATTCCAAAGATCGTTTGTTTCGTCAAGCACCTTGGAAAACTTTTTTCAAACTCACCGCAGTTCAGTCTAACTGGGCGTTCGGCAAAGCTTTCCGTCGGGCCTTCGCTGCCGCACGATTCGCTTGTGGCTACTCGTGGCGACCGCAGACGCAACTAGATCGGCAGGAGTCTCGCAAAACTGTAGTCGTTCGTCAACCGTCCGCTCACAGAATTTTCAAAACCGTGCAATTTCGGCCGTTTCACGCAGCCGGCGGCCCTGCTTGCGGCCCTCATTAGCGAGCGTTCCGGTGCCGGCGGCGGAAGCTTTTACCCCCTCAGGCCTTCTCGGCCCTGCCTGGCGACGTCTCGTCCAGCTCGCCGATCCCATCGTTTTGCTTGCATCCCCCCTCTCGTGCCCCCACAATGGCCGCATGCCGTCGGGCTCTCGAACGACTCGAAGCTCCGG
>JAFLCO010000010.1:21238-42597 GCA_017303535.1 Planctomycetota bacterium | reverse complement strand
CGACACGGGCTACGGCCGCGATTGGGATCATCAGATCGTCTGGAACCGGCCGGGCCATCCGGAGAACGCGGGCAACTATTACGTTGATCAGGTGCTCACGTTCAACGGCGTCGATAAGAAGGTCGGCGGCTATTCGACCGACAACTACACGAAGTGGGCCGAAGAGTACATCAAAGGGGAGAACCGCGACCCGAACAAGCCGTGGTATCTGTGGCTCTGCTACGGCGCGATTCACGGACCGACGACGCCCGCCCCGCGGCACAAAGGTTCGCTGAAGGGGAACGAAGCGACGGTGCCGGCGGATATCGTCGGGCCGTGGAAGGACAAGCCGAAGTATCTGGAAGACACGGCCGCGTGGACGCTCGGGACCGACGGCAAGCCGGCGATGAAGGCCAAGGGGAAACGGGCCGACAGCTTCGACACGCTCAAGCCCGGCAAATCGTACGACTCGTGGGTGCAGCAAGTGAACGAATGCAATCGGGCCGTCGATGAAGGAGTCGGCCGAGTGCTGAAGGCCCTGGAAGAGAGCGGGCAGTTGGAGAACACGCTCGTTGTTTATTCGGCCGATCAGGGCTATGCGCTGGGCGAGCACGGTTTGAATCAGAAGGTGGCGCCGTACGACGCGTCGCTGGCGTCGGCGATGATCATCAGCCGGCCGGGGACCATTCCCCAGGGTGCGGTTTGCAAACACCCGATCAACTCGCCGGACCTCGTAGATCTGTTCTGCCGCGAAGCCGGCGTGGTGGTGCCGTGGAAGACGCACGGCCGGGACATTCGCCCGCTGTTGGCGGACCCGACGACGAAGGAATGGGTCTCGCCGATGATTCTCACGCATACGGCCCGCTGCTACGGCGCGGAGACGGACGAGATTCCGGAACCGAAGGATCCGCGGATGACGTCGACCAGCGCCGTGCCGTGGTACGTGCTCTTGCGGCAAGGGAAGTACAAGTACATCCGGACGTTCGTCAAAGGCGAGACGGAGGAGTTGTACGACCTCGAGGCCGATCCGGAAGAGCTCAAGAATCTCGCAGGCGAAAGCGTGCAAGCCGATTGGCTGCAGACGCTCCGCAAGAGCGCGATCTTGGAACTGAAGCGGACGGACGCGAAGTTTGCGGACGCGCTGCCGAAAACCCGCGCCGAGTTTGAGGCTAGGGGGGAAGGCGGAGGGCGGAGGGGGGAAAAGAACAGTAAACAATCGCAAGCGGACCCGACAAAGACTTCCGCCCTCCCCCCTCGCCCCTCCCCCCTGAAGTTCGCTTCGTTTCACCAAGCGGAGCCGGCGCCGCGCACGCTCGATATTTTTTGGATCGACGTTGAAGGGGGTGCCGCCACGCTCATCGTGACGCCCGCCGGCGAGTCGGTATTAATTGACTCGGGCAACCCGGGGCGTCGCGACGCCGATCGCATTTTTGCCGTCGCCACGAAAGAGGCCGGGCTCAAGAAGATCGACCACTTGATCACGACGCACTACCACCGCGACCACTTCGGCGGCGCGGCGCAGCTCGCCGGATCGCTCCCCATCGGTACGGTGTGGGACAACGCCACTTGGCCGGAGCAGCGCGAGAAGCCGGATGCGGAATATACGCAGTTTAAGGCCGCGGCCCGGAAGCAGATTTCGCCCGGCGATGCGATTCCGCTGGCCGTATCGACGGTTGCCGGCGCACCGCTCTTGGAACTGAAGTGCCTCGGCGCGCGGCAGAAGTTCGTCGATGCCAACGGTTCAACGAACGAATGTTGCGCGGCGAACAACGTTGCGCCGGTCGACAACACGGACAACGCCAACAGCGTCGTGACCAAGCTCACGTTCGGCGATTTTGATTTTCTCGATACCGGCGATCTGACGCGAAATCGGGAGTTCGACTTGGTCTGCCCGGTGAATCGGGTCGGCATCGTCGACGTGTTCCAAGTCTCGCATCACGGGCTCGACGTGAGCAACAACCCGGTGCTGATCAAGTCGGTCGAGCCGCGAGTGGCGATCGTCAACAACGGCGTGACCAAGGGGAACGGTCCGCTGATGTTCGCGGCCTTGCAAGAGACGAAGTCGATCGAGCAGGTGTACCAGGTGCATAAGACGTTGCGCACGGACGGCACCAGCCACAACGTGCCGGACGAGTTCATCGCCAACAAGGAAAAAGAGTGCACGGCTGCGCACCACCTGAAGCTGAGCGTCGCCGGCGACGGCAAGAGCTACACGGTGTTCGTGCCCTCGACCGGGCACGAGAAGACGTACCAGTGCAAATGAATCAACAAGCACCAATCACCAAACAAATTCCAAGCACGTAATGATCAAAGCGCGCCGCGGCGGTCATTGAACCGGCAGCGCTGCGCTTTGCCCCAGCCACCCGAACGCTTTCGACGGTCACTACTTCTTGTAATCGTCGCCCGAGAGGCTCTTCAGCACCGACGTTTGCCACTCAGTAAGCTTGGCCTGCAGCTTTTCGGCGACTTCCCGTTGCCCGTCGATGAGGTTTGTCTGCTCGGCGGGATCCGCTTCGAGGTCGAAGAGTTCGCGCTTGGGTTCGGTCGACTTCTTTTGATCGTGGATGACGAGCTTGAAACGGCCGTCGATGATCGAGCGGGGGCCGGCGTAGTCTTCGGGCGTCGTGGGAGGTTGGTGGTAGTTCTTGAAGTCGCGCGTGGCCTTGCCGCCGGTGCGCTTCACCAGCGGCGTCGTGCCTTCTTGCAGCTTCGGGTCGATGTACGGCTTCGGCTTCGCGCTCGTCAGTCGCGACGTGTTGCTATTGAAGTCCCAGACGAAGAGCGGGCTCGGCCGCGCGGTGAGCTTGCCGTCAAACAGGCCTGCGATATCGATCCCGTCAATCGGTCGCGCCGGCGGCGCGATGCCTGCGAGGCCGCAGATCGTCGGCAGCAGGTCGCTTGTCGACGCTCGCACTTGCGTGGTGCGCGGCGCGGTGATGCGGGCCGGCCATTCGATGAGCCCGGGCACCAGCGTGCCTCCTTCGTAGACTTGGCCTTTTGCGCCGCGGTGCGGGAAGCCGAGTGCGGCGTCGGGGCTGGTGCCGTTGTCGCCGCAGTAGAAGACGAGCGTGTCTTGTCGCAGGCCGGCGTCGGCGAGGTGCTTGCGCAGCGTGCCGATCGCGCGGTCCATCGCCGTGATCTCGGCATAGCGCTCGCGCAGGACTTCGCCTTGCGAGCGCGTCGTCGGGCCGCCGGTTTCATTCGAGGTGAGCTTGACCTTCTTCGTGTACTTCGCGGGCAGGTCGTCGTAGAGAGCCAAGTCGGCAGGCAGGCCGCTGTACGGTTCGTGCGGCGAGCCGAACCAGATGACGGTGAAGAACGGCTGCTTCCGCTCAGCAGCGCGATCGATGAATTGCAGCGCCTCGCGCACGAGAATCTCCGAACTCTCGCCGGAAAACGCCTCGGGCTCGCCGCCGTTGCGCGAGAGCCAGGGATTCAACTCGAAGAAATTGTCGTGCGACAGCCACTCGTGAAAGCCCATCGCGCCCGGACTAACCGGCGATTCCTTTTTCACCGCGCCGACGTGCCACTTGCCGAAGTGACCGCAACGATAGCCCGCCTCGCCGAGCAATTTAGCGAGCGTGATTTCCTCCGGCCTGAACGACCAGCCGGGTGCGAACGTGCCCATGCGGTTCGGATGCCGGCCGGTGAGGAAGCTGGCCCGAGTCGGCGAACAGCTCGGGTGCGCGGCGTAAAAGCGGTCGAGCCTAAGGCCGCCGGCGGCCATTTCGTCGAGCACGGGCGTTTTCACGTGCGGATGGCCGTGGTAGCCGGTTTCTTCCCAGCCGTGGTCGTCGCCCATCATGAGGACGACGTTCGGCGGCGCCGCGGTCGCCGTGATCGGCCGGGCCAATGTGCAGAGGCACCATGCCGCGCCGATCGCAACCATCATTCCCGCCGCCTTGATCTTCATCGCTCGACCTCCGAAACGTGTGAGTAGATCACGATCATGGGCCGGCCCGCCGGTCGCCGCAAGGATTTTGCGTGGTTCGGCCATGGACAATCTGCGGTTGATGCCTCCCGCGCGCGATGCGATGATTCGTATTCACGTTTATGTATCGCCGCGTCCGCCCGAGAAGTGATTGCCATGGGACGAAGTTTCGAGAACCGCAAGAAGTCGATCTTTAAGACCGCCGGACAGAAATCGAAGCTGTACTCGAAGTACGGCAAGCAGATTTACGTCGTCGCCAAGGGGGGCGTGCCTGATCCCGAAGCCAACCCGGCTTTGCGGAGCTTGATCGAAAAGGCGAAGCGCGATCAAGTGCCGGCGCACGTCATCGATAAGGCCGTGGAGAAGGCCCGAGGCGCCGGCGGTGAAGAGTTTACGCCGGCCCGCTACGAGGGCTTCGGTCCGGGCGGCGCGATGTTCATCGTCGACTGTCTGACCGACAACAACCAGCGGACGATCTCGGAAGTGCGCAATTGCTTCACAAAGACCGGCTCGAAACTCGGGGCGACCGGCTCCGTGTCGCTGTGGTTCGACCAGCTCGCGGTGCTCTCCTTCAAAGGAGAGAATGACGACGCCGTGATGGAGGCGATGCTCAACGCCGACGTGAATATCGAAGACGTCGAAAAGAAGAACGGCTACATCACGATCTTCGCCCCGCCGTCGGAATTCTACAAAGCCAAGACGGCCCTGCTGCAAGCGTTTCCCGGCACCGAGCTGGAAACGCAAGAAATCACGTTCCTGCCGCAATCGACCAAGGCGATCAGCGCCGAAGACCTGCCGATGTTCGAGAAGTTCGTCGACATGCTCAACGACTGCGACGACGTCCAGGACGTGTATCACAACGCGGTATTGCCGGGCTAAAAAAACACCGGCGTCGGCCTACGGTTCTACCTTCGGCTCTAGGTCCAGCCGTTTATGGCCCCTGCCGAGACTCATCCTGCGGCGCTCGACGAACAGCAACTGCTGCAAGAGTGCTCGCGGCGGACGACGCGCCGCACCGGCCCCGGCGGGCAACATCGCAACAAGACGGAAACCGCGGTCGTTCTCACGCATCTGCCGACCGGTCTTTGCGGCGAAGGAAGCGAAAGCCGAAGCCAAGCGCAGAACCTGAAGGCCGCGATCTTTCGTTTGCGGCAAGCGCTGGCCGAACAGGTGCGCTTGCCGGTCGAGGCCAGCGCTGCGCCGAGCGAACTGTGGCGATCGCTTGTGCGCGGTCGCAAGCTTGCGGTAAGCGGCGAGAACGCCAACTTTCCGGCGCTGTTGGCGGAAGCCCTCGATCGCGTCGTCGCGCACGAGTTCGACGTCGCGGCAGCCGCCGCAGCGCTCGAAGTTTCTACGACTCAGCTCGTCCGCTTCCTGCAGCAAGCGCCGCTCGCCTGGCGGCGGATCAACGCCGAACGCACGGCGCGCTCGCTGCGGCCGTTGCGATAGGAACGCCTGCGGCGGCGACCCTGCAAATCAGGGCGTTCGGCTTCGCACGCAACGTCGATGCGTAACACGTCTCGCATTTTCACGCTTCCGAGGGAATCGTCGTCGCGGTGAGTTTGCCCGAGTTAGGGCAAGACGCGGCGATCGCTCTCCCTAGATTTCTCGGAGGTTCATCGTGCGTCGCTTCGTTGTTCGTCGGGGGTTGCTTGCGCTCGTGTGCGGCGCCTTCGTTTTTGGTTCGCTCGGTGCGGCCCGTGCCGCGGAGCCGGCCTTTCGCAAGCCTGACGGCAACCGCCACGGCGGCTCTTCTTCGCACGGCCGGCATGACGATCGCGACCATCAGGATCGTCACGACGACCACCACGGCGGCCATAACCACGACGGCGATCATGGCGACTCGCACGACCACGATTCAAACCGCGGCGGATATCCGTATCTTGGCCGGTATAAAGCGATGTACCGCAGCACGTACTCGAAGGCGACGAGCAACTTCTTCTCGCTCGGTCGGGCGACATCGTCGGAGTTTCGCGTTCGCAGCAGCCTCGGCGGCTTCAACATGACCGGCACCTGCTTGCCGTGTGAGCGCGGCACGATCTATCGGGCCGACTACGGTCGCTACGCCGACAACCCGTTCATCGTCTCGGGCAGCATCCTCCGCGAGTACAAAAAGTACAACGCCCACGGCGGCCGGCTCGGCTTCCCGATCGGCCCGCGCTTCGACCTCGGCCACAACGACGGTTACATGCAGAAGTTCCAAGCGGGCGTCATCAAGGCCTACCGCAACGGCCACTGCGACGTCGACTTCAACAACTACCGCTAGAAGAGTTCACATGCGGCGTCGGGTGGCTGGGTCCCACCCAATTAAACACGGCGTAGCGATGCCCCAGTTACTGGGGCCCAGCCACCCGCCGTTTTGAGTGACAGCGATAGAAGTAGATTAGTGCAACAAGAGTCACGAATGTCGGCAGGTAAATTACGAGCAATTTGAACGCCCGTTTGTTGGTCGCTTCTTCAACGGCAAGTCGTTGTACCAAAGATGACTTGTAAGGGGACAACCTTCTGGATTGATATGACTGGCCTTCTTTTTCAGCCTGCTCCAGTTCCGACTGGATTCTTTCAATCTCCTTCGTCGTTTGGCTGATTTCAGAGTTGGTTCGGAAATACGAATATGTCGAGCCAACCGCATTAATCCCAAGCACAACGGCGATGAGAAGAACCAGTTGTTTCAGCGCCGTGATCGACTGTCGTGTTGACTGCTTCATAAACTACCCGAACAGTTCCAAGATCGGCTTGCCCGTCGTGAGCGGGCGGAAGATGCCGCTGTTCGTTTGCGGTTCGCTGATCGGCACGTCGAGCGCGTGGTAGATTGTCGCCGCGAAGTCTTCGGGCCGCACGGGATTGTTGGTGACGTAGGCCCCGTGCTTGTCGGACATGCCGTACACGCGGCCGCCGCCGATGCCCGCTCCCGCCATGATCGACGAGAAGCAGCCGGGCCAATGTTGCCGGCCCGGCGGGTTCTGCGTGAGCACGTTCGGCGTGCGGCCAAACTCGCCGGTCACGACGACGAGCGTGTTCTTGAGCATCCCGCGTTCTTTCAAATCGGTGAAGAGCGCCGATAGGGCCTGATCGAGCCGCGGCAGGCAGAAGCCCATGCCGTAGGAGCCGTTGCCGAAGGCGTCCCCCATGCCCATGTTGCCGCCGTGCATATCCCAACTGCTGCTCGGCGGGCCCGCCGTATCGTGCGCGGCCTGGCCGACCCAGCCGTTGACCGTGACGAACCGCACGCCCGCCTCAACCATGCGCCGCGCCAGCAAAAGATTCTGCCCCAGCGGATGCCGGCCGTAGCGATCGCGAAGCTTGGCCGGTTCGCGGTGCAGTTCGAAAGCGTCGCGCCCTTCTTTGCGCGTTAGCGCGTCGTAACCCTTTTCGCGGAGCTGTTGCCAATCGGCGCCGCGCGAGTCGTTGTTGAGCACGTCGCTTTCGATCTCAGCGAGCAGGCTCTTGCGGCGGCCGAGCCGGTCGCTGTCGACGGGCGAGTAAATCTCCGGCGGCTCAAAGTTGTCCATCGCCGGATGGTTCTTATCGCTCCCCACGAACACCGGCGCGTAAGCCGAGCCGATGTAGCCCCCCAGGCCGATGTTGGGCGCACAAAACACCGGCCGGCCGACGCACTTGATCAGCCAGGCGTTGGAAACAATGTTCCGTTTGCTCGGCTTCGCTTTGGCGACGAACGACCCGATGTACGGCTGGTCGTCGGGTACTCCTTCTTGCACGCGCTTCGCCGACTGACCGCTGAGCAAGTTGTGCATCGCGTCGAAGTGGTTGCTGATCGCGCCCGGGTGGCTCATCGAGTTGATCAGCGTGAACTGGTCGGTGATCTTCGCCAGCTCGGTGTGCATCTCGTTGATGCGCATGCCCGGCACGCGCGTGGCGATCGGCTGGTACGGGCCGCGGATCGACGGCGGAGCGTCGGGCTTCATATCCCAAGTATCAACGTGGCTCGGCCCGCCGCAAAGCAAAACGAAGATGCACGACTTCTCCGCGCGCACCGCGTTGCCGCCGGCGTCGAGCTTGTCGGTACCGAGCACCGTGCCGGGCGACCCGAGCGAGAGCGCCCCCAAACCGGCGGCGATAAGCGCTTGACGACGATTCAATTCGATGCGGTTCATGGCGCAACCTGCAACGCGGTGAGTGATCGAAGGCGGGAGATCGAACGCGGGAAGGATCGGCGGGGAGCGAGCGACGAAACGAATTGTTTCCGTCGCACGCGGAAGCGCAGTATAAACCCATCCATCGGCGACCGCCAATGCGTTTCTTTCGACCATCTGTTAAGTTGGCCGTCGCCCGCAGCCTCGCCCGTAGCTGCTCACCGTTTCGCACTCCCCTGCCCCGTCGCACTCTGTCCCCGTGACCAACGCCGCTGATTCGTCGCGCGGTCGATTGCTCGTCGTCGCCGCCGCGCTGTTTTGGAGCACCAACGGGCTCTTCGTCAAAAGCGGCGTGTTCGAGTCTTGGCCGAGCGAGCAGCGCGGAATGCTGCTGGCCTTATGGCGCGGCCTGTTTGCGGCGCTTGTTTTGATTCCGCTGGTTCGCAAGCCGCGGTGGAGTTGGAAGTTGCTGCCGATGTGCGTTGCGTTCCTCGGCATGAACATCTGCTTCTTGCAGTCGATGGTTTGGACCACGGCCGGCAACGCCATCTGGTTGCAAAACATCGCGCCGGTGTGGGTCTGCCTCTTCGCGCGCTTCGCCGGCGAACCGCTGGACCGACGCGATCTCGTGCCGTTGGTCTTCTCGGCCCTGGGCGTCGGGCTCATTCTCACTTGCGAACTCTCCGGCACCGATTGGTCGGGCACGGCTCCGCAAGGCGTGTTGCTCGGGCTCCTCTCGGGCCTGTTCTACGCCGTGGTGATCCACACGCTCCGCCGGCTCCGCGAATTCGACGCCGCCTGGCTCATCGTGCTCAGCCTCGGCGTCACGGCGCTCTGCCTCTCGCCCCTGCCGGTGCGCTGGAACATCTGGCCGACGAGCACCCAGTGGATCACGCTCGTCGCCTTCGGTGCCGTGCAAATGGCGGCGCCGTATTTTCTGTTCGCCCGCGGCTTGCGCAAAATCTCCGGACAAGAAGGGGCCGCCATCGGGCTACTCGAGCCGCTCTTGGTGCCGCTCTGGGTATGGCAAACGGAGCAACCGCGCTGGTGGACGATCGCCGGCGGCGGACTCATTTTCCTTGGCCTGGCCTGGCGATACTTGGTGCCGCTCGTGCGGCTGGGGAAACGATAACCGAACAATGATCCCCAATAGAAGATCCCGTTTGGTCCCCTCGCCCCGCGCAGCGGGTTAGGGTGAGGGGCTCTGTGAAATGACGAATGTCGAAATCCGAATGACGAAAGAATGACGAAGCTCGAATGACGAAGGGGTCGAACCTTCAACGACGCACTTCAACATTCGTCATTCGTGCTTAGTCATTCTCCCGGCCCCTCACCCTAACCCTCTCCCCCGAAACACGTCCAACGATCACCATCGCCGCGCCGGGGGCGAGGGGACCAAACCTGTTTGATTTGGGGAAGTCGACATTCGGGCTTCGTCATTCTTTCGTCATTCGGATTTCGACATTCGTCATTCCCCGCCTTATTGCCCCGCCACGCTGATCGGCATTTTCGGCAGGCACAAAATCGGCAGCGTCAGGGCCGCCAGGCCGATCAGAAATCGCAGCGGTCCGATCTTGGCCCCGTCGTTGCTCGTCGGCGGGTGGTCGACGCCGAGAATAAAAATCAACACCAGCATGACGATCCACTGCGTCTCGCCGTAGTAGCCGACGAGCATCAGAGCGTAAAACATCAACCCTCGCCCCAAGACGCGAGCGTTGCGGCCGAACAGCCCGTAGGCCGTGTGGCCGCCGTCGAGTTGGCTGACCGGCAGCATATTGAGCCCGGTGATGAACAGGCCGAGCCAGCCGGCCAAGTAGAACGGGTTCGATTCGTAAACCGTCCCCGCCGGCAACTCCGGATGCAACCTCGCGGCGAACCATTCAAGCAACAGCGGGTCGTGCATCCGCAGCATCGGTTCGACGGGCCCCGCATACGGCACGGCCGTCGCCACGCCGTGCCACGCGATCGGCACAGCCAGCAGAAGTCCGGCGATCGGGCCCGCCAAGCCGATGTCGAACAGTTGACGCCGGTCGGCCTGCGAACCTTGCATGCCGATCACGGCCCCAATCGTTCCCAGCGGCATCAGCGGCATGGGAATGAAATACGGCAAGCTCGCCGGCACGCGGTTGTACAGCGCCGTGAGAAAGTGCCCCATCTCGTGCGCCAGCAAGATCGAGAGGACGCAGGCCATGTACGTGAGCCCGGCCCCAGGGTCGAACGCGGCTAGTTCCGTGGCGTCGGAAAGCGGTTTCGCGCGCACCGAGCCGGTCCAAAACGTACTCAAGCCGGTAAGCGCGAAGAGAAACAGCGGCAATGCCACGCGCCGCTTGCGCGCGACCGCCGGCTGCGGCCGAGCCTCGTCTTCGTCAGGCCCGGCGGATTGCGGAATGTATTCGTCCAAGGAACTGATAGTTGAGTGAAGTCGCGGTTCGGCGACGTTCAAAATAACAAAGGCAGGCGCTAGGCGTCAGGCGCTAGGCGCTAGAAAAGGGCATCAGACTGAACCGTCCGCTCTAGCGCCTAGCTCCTAGCAGCTAGCGCCTGCCCTTAGCACATCTCAATACTCTTCGAAGTATCCCCGGCCGCGGCTTGGGCCGCGTAGAGGCAGCGGTCGGCGGCCGTGCGTAGTTCTTCCGCGGGGAAATCGCGCGGCGGCATGTTCACCGTCGCCGTGCCGAAGCTCAGCGTCGTCGCGCCGGCTTCATCCATCGGGCAGATCTCGCGATACTTGAGGATCACGTCTTGCACGATCCGCAGTGCCCGTTGACGGTCGACGCCCGGCAACACCACGCCCCACCGCGGATCGGCGACACGAACGAGCCGCCGCGTCGGCCACTCGATCGCGGCGAGCGCTTCTTCCAAGAGGCTCATCGCATACTCGCCCCAGAGCGGGCCGTTCTTCTCCAACCCTTCGCGAAACCGATCCAGCTCGACCAGCACGAGGCTCAGCGGCGTGCGCGCTTGCCGACAAACCGTGATCGCCTCGTCGAGCCGACCGAGCAGGCCGTCCGCCGGCGCGTCCACAACCGTCGCGGCCGCATTCCGCGACTTTCGGGCCGTCGGCTCCGCACTTTCTTTGCGACTCGCGGCTCGCCGCGCCATCGTCTCGCGAATTTTGGCGGTTTGCGACGATGGGCCCGACGACTCGCCGGGTGCCACTGGTGGCTCGCCCACCAGTGCCTCATCAGACTTTGCGTCAGGATCCCGACCATTCGGCTTCGGCGGCTTGCCCTTCGTCACGCGCCGCGCATCCTGCCGCAGGTCGTCGAGTCCGTCGAAGAGTTCGTGTTCGAGTTCGGCCGCAGCGCGATCGTCGTTCGCCTTGCGGCCCTTGCGAAGCAATTCGTCGACCACGTCTTCCGAGGCGTTGATCAGCCGATGGTGGGCCTTGAAGACCACGTCGCGGTACGAATGCTCGCCGATGAGTTCGACGTTGAGCAGCGCGGCCAAGTCGCGGACGTTGGCCTGCACCTTCTCGGCGATTTCGGCCAGCTTCTCGGCGTGCAACGTCGAAAACACGCCGGCTTCGTCGAGCAATTGCGGCCAGAGATCGGTCCGCTCGTCGACGACGATCGCCGACAGTTGATCGGCCAGCCGCAGAATGGTCGCCGTCGGAGTGAGCTTCGGCCGCTCGTCGGGATCGACCTCGCGAATGCCGAGCCCTTGCCGTACGGTCTCGCACAGCACCAGCGGCAGCTTCCAATCGACCAGCAGCCGCGCGGTGAGGTCGACGTGGTTGAAGCCGTAATAGCGTCGCTCGGCGACGGCCAACGGCGGATCGCCGTCGCGCGCACGGCGGTACATCGCCAAGTACCGGTCGCCCGCCTCTTGAATGAAGACCAGCACGCCTAGGTCGCCGAGCAAGCCGGCGATAAACGCGTCTTCGGCATGTCGCGACGCGGCGCACGCGGCGATCTCGCGACAGGCCACGGCCCGCGTGAGCGTGCGCGTCCAATAGTGTTGCAAGACGTCGCCGCTTTTATTGGCGAACATCCGCTCGGGCAGGCTAAACCCGAGCGCGAGAAGTTTCAAAGCCTTCACGCCGACCAAGGCCACGGCCTGCCCGAGGTCGGAAATCTGTCGACTGACGCCGAACAAAGAACTGTTGACCACGCGCAGCAGCCGGGCCACCAGAGCCGGGTCGCGTTCGATCGTCCGCTTCAACCGCGCGGCGTCGGCCTGCGAATCGTCGGCCAGCGCCAACACTTCCATCGCCACGGCGGGGAGCGTGTAAAGCTCGCGGGCCCGCGAGGCGAAGTCATCAAGCGAATTGGGACGGCGCGACAGGGGCGACATAGTGCGGAGAGCTTCCGGCTCGCGGCGACGAGGGCCAGGCGATGGTTCGTGTGCGACGGTGCGCAAATAAATATGGAACAGGAAACTCTACGTCAGATTCGCCCGCCCGCCGCGCTCGCAAGCAGCCGCTACGACCGGAATATCCGGAAGTGCCGGTAACAACGATGTTTATATTTCGTTTTGGTTCTTACCAATTGGTTCTTACCGGCAAGACATCGGCGACCGTAAACTACCGGCATTGAAGCTGCATCTCAATATCGCCGCAGGGACGGCGTTCAAGGCTAGCAATTAACGAGAAATATCACCGATGCACTCGCACACCATCAAGGTAACAGTTGCCTTCGACGTCCCAGCGTGGATGGTTCGCGACATCGAACCATTTATCCAAGAAGATTTGTCGGCTTACTTTAGCAAATGCGCGCCGGATGCTGCCGACGTCGCACTGACGGCGGAAATCGCAAGAGCCTCGCGCGACGACTCGCAGGGCTTTCTTCAGGTGCACTTCTCGGGACATGTCGACGGGCGGAACTTTTCATTTCAAACGAGTTCCGTTCAGAAGTCCGCAACCCGCACGCTCGGCGGTTTGGGTGCCGTAGGAGGCGCCGCCGGCGGCCTCGTCGGCGCCCTCATCGCTCGTGCGGCGACGCCTCGTACTACTTCTTCCGACTTACTTGATCGCTGTGCCGCCGAGTGCTGCGCGACCGCGCAAATCGAGCTCAACGCCTTACTTGGCAAAGGAAAGTCTTCTGCTGCTCTGCGCTGGGAGCGAATTCGCAAGCTGCGTTGGGTTATCGCAGGCGTCGGCGCCGTCTTGCCGGTGGCGTGGGCCCTAACGCCGTTTGCTCCGCCGGAGGTCGTGTTTGACTGCCTTTACCTCGGGCCATTCCTCTTTGTGGGCCTGTTCTTGTTGGTTCACGTCCTCGGCTTGGCAATACTTCCGGGAGACTTCTATCGCAATGATGCTTATGGCCGGAAAGTCATGGCCCGTAGCGGCGTGAAAGGCGTTGCGACGTTGCGGCTTGTCTGCGTGCTGTTCTGCGCGATCATTTTGGGAATGCTATGGGTGATATACAGCACAAGCATGCTGCCAAGAAAGCTTGATGCGCCTCGGACCAAGCAGCGGCGTGTGAGTTCCGTATATTCGCCGTCCGTTCTTGGATCGAAGTATTTTTCGTGAGTGACTCACTTGGGCTAGACCGGTATCCGAGACGTTGGCACTCTCTGTTTCAATACCGCACGGCACACGGAGCGTGCCTGTGACATTACGGCCATTTCGGCTCGCGTTTCTCCAAGAACGCCGCCAGTCCTTCGCGGGCTTCTTCCGTCGTGCGGGCCGTCGCGCTGGCTGCGGCTCCGGCGCCGAGCTGAATGAGCATCTGCTCGCCGATCGTTTCGTTGAGCATTCGCTTCGTTTGCAACAAGGCCGGCGGGGCGCACCGCGCGCATTGCGCGGCGATGGCGTCGGCCCGTTCGGCGAGACTGTCGGCGCTGACGATCTCGTGGAAGAGCCCGATGCGATGGGCTTCCCGGGCGTCGATCGTTTGCACGCCGAGCAGCAGCCGCGCGGCCTGACCGCCGCCGATGCGAAACGTCAGCAACGGCGCGACGAGCCCGGCGACGATCCCGCGCAACGGTTCCGGCAACCCGAACGCGGCTTCCTGCGCGGCGACCGTGATATCGCACGCCAAGACCAAGCCCGCCCCGCCGGCGATCGCCGGGCCGTTGACCGCGGCAATGATCGGCTTGGGAAAGCGGAGCATAAATTCAACGAGGTCGCGGTACGCCGCGGCGTCGCCGTGCCAAAGCTCGGCGGCGTTTGGTTGCTTGCTCGTTTCGAGCATCTCGCCGAGGTCCATGCCTGCGCAAAAGACGTTCCCGGCGCCGGTGAGAACCACGGCCCTCACGCGCTTCTCCAGATGTAAGTCTTCGAATGTCTGCTGCAATTCGGCCAAAAGCGCGCGGTTCAGCGCGTTACGTTTTTCCGGCCGATTCAAGGTGACGACCGCCGTATGCCGGCGAATTTCCAAACGAACGAGCGACATCCTTAGAGCTCCATTTCCATCAGGGCCGTGCCGAGCAACTTGCCTTGCGTATCGATGCGCAGCGACCGGCTCGCGCCGCCGCCGAGCGCGTCGAACAGGAGAAAGTTCAAGCCTTCGACGAGCGGCACCTCGAAGCGCACGCCGTCGACCACGCCGAGCGGGGCGAAATATTCCAAGACGCGCTCGATCGTCAGGTCGCGCAGCAATCGCTCGTAGGCCGCCGCATCGCGCGCGATCACGCCGATGTTGGCATGGTTCCCTTTGTCGCCGCTGCGGGCGAGGGCCAAATCGCCGACGCGCGTCGGCTTTGCTCGGTCGGCGTTCATCGAAGTTCCTCCGCGCGGCTTACGTCGACTGAGGGTCGCAAGAGTTCGGCCGGCACGAGCGTCGGCCAATAGGCGAACACCGGCCGCACCTCGCCCCGGGCTTGCGTATAGCCGGCGAGTCCCGCAGGCCCGCTCGTCGCCAACGGGGCGAACTCGCGCGTGAAGCGCTCGACCGCCTCGCGCCGCGCATCGTGAACGGCCAGGCGGAGCACGACTTCGCGCAGTCCCGCGGGCGGAGCGGCGTGAAGGCCCGGAAGGCCGGCGCCGGCGCCGAGTAGTTCCACGTGAGAGCGATCGTATTCGTAGCCGGCCTGTCGGAGCTTGGCCCAAATGATTCGCGCACACTCGCGCGCCTTCGCCGCGCAGTCCGCGCCGTAGACGAGCAGCCGACCGTCGGCCATGAAACCGTCGCGATAGGCGAGCGAGACCTTGTAGAGGCTCGATGCCGCCGCGCCGGTCGCATGTTCCACGCGCACGCGATCCGGCCCGGCCTCGACGACGCGCACGGTCGTGAAGTCGCAGTTCACGTCCGGCGTCAGATAGCACCGGGGGTTGCCGATCTCGTAGAGCAACTGCAGCCGTACGGTGTCGCGCGTCACCGCCCCGCCCGAGCCCTCGGGCTTGGTGATGGTCGACGAGCCGTCGGACTCAAGCTCGGCGATGGGGTAACCGACATGCGTCAAATCGAGCGGCTGCCAATCGCTGAAGTACCCGCCGGTCGCTTGCGCTCCGCATTCGATGAGGTGCCCGGCTACGGAGGCCCCGGCAAGTTTATTCCACTCGTCCCACGACCAGCGGAATTCGTGCACGGCCGGGCCGACCGTGAGCGAGGCGTCGGCCACGCGGCCGGTGATGACGATGCGGGCGCCGTGTGCGAGGGCCTCGGCGATCGGCTGCGCGCCGAGGTAGGCATTTGCGCTGACGATGGGTTGCTTGAGTTCGGCGAGCGGCCGGCCGTCGTCGAGATTTTCCAACGGGCAACCGGCCGCTTGAAGCTCGGCCATGCGCGGCAGCAGATCATCGCCCGAGACGACGCCGATCACCGTGTCGCCGAGTCCGGCTTCGCGCAAGATCGCGGCCGCGGCCATCGCGCAGCTCGCCGGGTTCATGCCGCCGGCGTTCGTGACAATTTTCAATTGCGGCTGGGACTTGAGCGCAGGCACCAGGCTCTTCAGCACCGGCAGGAAATCGTGGGCATAGCCGGCCGTCGGGTCTTTTTCGCGCAGCCGGGCCAGGATCGAGAGCGTGAGTTCGGCGAGGTACTCGAGCGTCAGATAATCAAGGCGCGACGACTCGACTAACCGACGCGGCGCGTCGAGGTTGTCGCCCCAAAAACCGGCCCCGTTGCCGATGCGAATGGTCACGCTAGATGGTCCGCAAGTTTTCGAAGTCGGTCATTGTGCTCACCCCTCACCCCCGGCCCCTCTCCCGCAAGGGGAGAGGGGAGAGTTGTATCACACCTGAAACACGCCTAAGCGATACGCTTCGAGTTCCGCGTGCCGTGTCACGATCTCCAGCGCCGCGATCAGTTCTTCACGCGTGCGGGCCGGGTCGATGATGCGGTCGACCCAGCCGCGGGCCGCCGCATGGCGCGGGTCCATCGCCTGTTCGTAGTCGGACTTTACCTTATCGCGCAACTTGGCCAAGGCTTCGGCGTCGGGCTTGTCTCCCTTGCGCTCGAGCGCGGAAGCAGTCACGTCGAGCAGCGTATTCACGGCCTGTTCGCCCCCCATCACCGCGCAGCGGGCCGACGGCCAAGCATAGATCAAGCGCGGGTCGAACGCTTTGCCGCACATCGCGTAATTGCCTGCCCCGTAGCTGCCGCCGAGGAGCACGGTCAGTTTCGGCACACGGCTGTTGCTCACCGCGCTCACCAGCTTCGCCCCGGCCTTGATGATGCCGGCGTGCTCGCTGTCGCGGCCGACCATAAATCCGTTGACGTCTTGTAAGAACACCAGCGGCAGCCAGTCCTGATTGCAGTTCATCACGAACCTCGCGGCCTTCTCGGCCCCGTCGACATAAATGACGCCGCCGAACTGCACGGCCCCTTCCGCCGGCTTCTCGGCATGATGCTGATTGGCCACGATGCCGACCGGAAAACCGCCGATCCGGGCCGTGCCGCAGACGAGCGTCTTGCCGTACTCCGCCTTGTATTCGTCAAACGACCCCCGATCGACGACGCATTCCAAGACTTTGCGAATCTCGTAATCGCGCCGCGCCGAGCCGCCGACGAGTTCATAAATCTGCTTCCCGGCGACGGCGGCCGGCTCCGCTACTTTGCGAGCGAAGGGAGCGCGCGGCTGCGGCGAATCGGCGGCCGCCAGGGCCGCGAGCTTTCGCAACCGTGCGAGGCAAGCGTCATCGTCCGGCTCGCGGTAGTCGATCGTCCCGCTGATCTGAGCGTGCATCTCGGCGCCGCCGAGTTCGTCGCTGGTGACGACCTGCCCGATGGCGCTCTTCACCAGCGCCGGCCCCGCCAAGTAGAGGCCGGAACCTTCGGTCATCAGCAGCTTGTCGCACAGCACCGGTAAGTAACCACCGCCGGCGACGCAGTTGCCCATAATCGCCGCGGTCTGCCCGAGCCCTGCGGCCGAGATCACGGCGTTGTTGCGGAAGATGCGGCCGAAGTCGTCTTCGTCCGGAAAGACGTCTTCCTGAAGCGGCAGAAACACGCCGGCCGAATCGACCAGGTAAATCAGCGGGAGCCGGTTTTGAAAGGCGACGCGCTGCGCGCGGAGAACTTTCTTGGCGGTGGCCGGAAAGAACGCGCCGGCTTTCACTGTGGCGTCGTTGGCGATGATCATATGCCGACGCCCCGCGACGAGCCCGACTCCGCAGACGACGCCGGCCGCCGGAGCCCCGCCGTATTCGGAATACATCTTCCAACCGGCCCACGCGCCGAACTCGAGCAGCTCGGTGTCGGGATCGATCAACTTCGCGATCCGCTCCCGGGCCGTGAGTCGCCCCTTCTTGTGTTGGCGGGCGATCGCTTCCGGTCCGCCGCCCAGTGCCAAGCGTCGCTCTTCGGCGGCGATCTCATTCCATTGCTGCGCGAGTAGCGGAGCGTTCGGAGTCATGCGGAGCGTCCTCGATGCGGGGGCGATGCTGCCGAGGAATTTTAGACGCGTTGTAGGAAAGTTCCCAATGGCGAACGTCCGCATCTTTTCGGGCGAGCGTCAAACGCGTCGAGCAAGCTCGACGGCTAAACGTCGAAGTCGCCAAGTGTCTCGCAAGTTCGGCGTCTGTCGACCGGCGGCAACATGCTCTGTGGCGGATGTTGCCGAAACGCCACAGCCCCCGGTTGCGCGCCGAAGGGCGACCTTCGACCACGGTTCTTAAAAAAGCCGTAATTTGCGGGGTTTTGCGCATTGTCTTGGCCGCTTGAGCCGGCTTGGCACCCACCGTGCTTTAAGGGTTCGTCGCACCAGGAAGCCACAGCCGCCCAGAGCCGTCACTAAGGAGATCGCCCTTGCGTAAGCCGACCAGCAAGCTCACGTCCGCCGTCAGCAAAGCCGCCGCTGCCGCAAAGCTAAGCGACACCGCGAAGCCCAGTGAAACGGTGAAGCCCGCCGGCAAGGGAAAGCCCGGCCCTGCGGCCGCCGCCGGAAAGAACGGCGTCAAGCCCGTGGCCGACATGGACGAACTCTTCCAAGACGACGCCGAATTGCTGCCGCTGCATGGCGCCGGAGACGACGTCGTCGCGGCGACCGCCGAATCGGCCGAGCTGCCGTCGAGCGAAGAACTCGACGACGAAGAACCATCCGACAGCTACGGCGATTCGTGGGACGACAACATCGACGACCCGGTCCGCATCTACCTGATGCAGATGGGCGAGATCCCGCTCCTCACCCGCCCGCAAGAAGTCGACGCGGCCAAGAAGATCGAACGGGCGCGTACGTTGTATCGCCGCAGCTTGCTGGCGAACGACCTCATCCTGCAAGGGGCCGTGACGCTGCTCAAGAAGGTTCGCAACGGAGAACTCCGGCTCGATCGCACGATCGACGTCTCGGTGACCGACGCCGCGGTGAAAAAACAAACGCTGGCCCTGCTCGGACCGAACCTACAAACTTTGTCGCACCTGCTCAAGCGGAACCGCCGCGATTTCTATACGGCTCTCAACAAGAAGCTGCCGATGAACGAACGCCGGCAGGCTTGGCATCGGCTCGTCGTGCGGCGCTATAAGGCCGTGCGGTTGGTCGAGGAATTGAACCTGCGGACGCAACGCCTGAAGCCGCTCTTGGACAAGCTCGCCGATATCGACGCTCGCCTGGGCGTCATTCGCAACCAGCTGCAAGAGATTGCCGAAGGTCGCGACGTCGGCACCAGCGAGCAAGAGCTGCGCGGCGAAATGCACCAGCTCATGCGGATGACCTACGAAAGCCCGAAGACCTTGCGGGCTCGTATGCTCCGAACCGAGCGGCATCAGTTTGCCTACGACGCCGCCAAGCGGCAACTCTCGGCCGGCAACCTGCGGTTGGTCGTGAGCATCGCGAAGCGGTACCGTAACCGGGGCCTGAGCTTCTTGGACCTGATCCAAGAAGGCAACACCGGCCTGATGCGGGCCGTCGACAAGTTCGAACATGCCCGCGGTTACAAGTTCAGCACCTACGCCACGTGGTGGATTCGCCAAGCCATCACCCGTGCCTTGGCCGACCAAAGCCGCACGATTCGCTTGCCGGTTCACATGATCGAAACGATGGGCAAGGTCCGCGCGATCTCGCGTGACTTCATCCAACGCCTCGGCCGCGAGCCGAGCGTGGAAGAAACGGCCAACGCCTGCGGCTTGTCGCTGGAAGAGGCTCGGATCGTGATGAAGATGACCCGTCAGCCCCTCTCGCTCGACCAACCGGTCGGCGACCACGACGACAGCTTCTTCGGCGAGTTCGTGCAGGACCATCGCGAGATTGATCCGCTCCACGACATGTCGCAAGCGATGCTCAAGACTCGGGTCGACGAAGCCCTGCAAGAACTGAACTACCGCGAACGGGAAATCATCCGCCTGCGGTACGGCCTGGCCGACGGTTACTCGTACACTTTGGAAGAAGTCGGCAAGATCTTCTGCGTCACTCGTGAACGGGTCCGCCAGATCGAAGCCAAGGCCGTGCGGAAGCTGCAACACCCGGTGCGAGCCAAGATGCTCTCAGGCTTCCTCAACTTCGACACGGCGGGCCTGCTCGGAATGGGAGATATGGAGACGGCGTGAATGAGCGTGGAGCTTAGAGACTAGAGCTTGGAGCTTGGAACGTTGAGCCTGAGAGAATCTCTCGGTTCTTTGCTCTTAGCTCCCGGCTCCAAGCTCCCGGCTCACGCCGGCGGCGTATCAGGTTTCTCAGTGGTACTTCGTAGACGTGGTAAAGCACGATCGACGAGGCGCAGGCGATGAGCCACGAAGCTGCGATCTTGCTGAGCGTCACGAGGCCGGAGCCGGACGTCGGTGCGAACAGGTGAAACACGCCGGTGTGTAAAAAGTAGAGGCTGTAGCTTGCTTCGCCCAGCAAAACCAGCGGCCTCGAACCCAGCGTGCGGGCTGCAAAGCTCCGCGCATTCCAAACGGCGACGATCAATGCGGCCGCGCCCGGCGCATAGGTCCAGCAATAGCCTAGGGTTTGCCGCGTCGAACTGCCGGCGACGACGAAGGCCGCGGCTCCCGTGAGGAGCCCGACGCCGACTAACGACCAGCGTCGGGCCGCGGCTTGCGAGATATCTCCCTTGGTGACGACGAAGTATTGCGCCAGCAGCGCGCCGAGCCCGAACTCGGCGACGCGGGCATACGGCGACTTGTAGACCCACCAGCCGTCGAAGAGGCCGGCGGCGTAGAGGCCTGCGAACAACGCCGAGGCCGCGGCGACGTAGACTGCGATCACCGTTCGGCAGGTCGCTTCCGACCGAAGCCGCACGAGCGCGACGGCGGCCGGCACGTACAGCAGGTACAAGCCGAGCTCCGTGCTGATCGACCAAGCGGCGGCAAAGTAGATGTCGGCGCCGGCCACCGGCCACCAGTTTTGCGTCAGAGTGAGGTAGGCCGGGGCGAGTTGCCAGTAGCCTTCGCCGGCCGCAGGCTTGCGAATTACGGCCGCCGCGAGGAACAACAGATAGAGCGGATAGAGCCTGGCGACCCGAGCGCAAAAGAATTCGCGCAGGCGCCCGGCGACGACCTTCGGGCCGTAGTTGTAATGGATGACGAAGCCGCTGAGGACGAAGAACAGCGTCATCCCGACGTGCGCGACGACGAAGCTATCGTAGAGCGGCGAGCCTGTACCGCGCAGCTCCGGCAGGTAGTAGCAGATCGAATGGGCGTACATCACCAACAGCGCGGCGATAAAGCGCAGGCCGGTGAGTGCGGGAAGTTGCGGTCGCACGGAAATCCTTTCCGATCGGTGGCGGGCCGAAATCGTAACGGCCCGCCCCAGATGCGACCAACGGCAGTTTGACGCCGCCGTGATGCTATCACGGCGGAGCTTGGAGACCGGAGCCAAGAGCTTGGAGCGAGGCAAAAGCTCCCGGCTCTAAGCTCCTAGCTCTTTGCCTATTGAATCTCCGTCACCACGATCTCCGCGTCTTGGCCGCGGAGGTATTTGTCCCAGAACTTTTGCATGCGGCCGGCAAGTTCGGGGCCGATCGGAATGCCGTGACCGGCTTCCGTCACCGGCACGAGATAGTGCACGGCGCCGGCCTGCTTCATGGCCGCTTC
>JAFLCO010000010.1:14285-21228 GCA_017303535.1 Planctomycetota bacterium | reverse complement strand
TTGTAGTTAACGCGGGCGTCTTTCATGCCGTGTACGGTCATGATCGGCGCGGCGTTCTTCGAGACCCAAGTCAGCGGCGAGGCTTGCTTCACCGCATCGGCCTTTTCCTTGAGAGGGCCGCCGACGAGGCCGGAGACGGCCGGATCGTCAACCTTCGCGGCTTCCCCTTGCATCAGCGGCGCGGCCATGTCGCTTGGGCCGCAGAAGTTGATCACGCAAGTGACCGCGCTCGATTGGTCC
Organism: Planctomycetota bacterium; assembly: GCA_017303535.1. GTDB lineage: Bacteria > Planctomycetota > Planctomycetia > Pirellulales > PNKZ01 > PNKZ01. The sequence goes on along the minus strand of JAFLCO010000010.1, from coordinate 20,988 downwards.
GTGTGCTCGCCGAGCGAGCCTTCGAGTTCCTTATTGCCGGCGGTGAGGCCGAGCATCGTCACGAGGTGACCGCCCGCGGAACCACCGGTCGCGCCGATTTTGTTCGGGTCGATGTTCAGCTCTTTGGCGTGAGCCCTCACCCAACGAACGGCCGCTTTGCAGTCGTGAATTTGGGCCGGCCACTTGGCTTCGCTCGACATGCGATAGCCGACGGAGATCGCCGCGTACTTGCCGCCCAGCGCCAACTGCGAGGCCGGCGCCATGTAGCCCTTGCGATCACCGTTGACCCAGCCGCCGCCGTGGATGAAGAGCACGACCGGCAGCGGATCGCCGGCGCTGGCATCCTTCGGCAAGTAAATATCGACCTGCTGCCGCGGATTGTCATTGTCGGCATAGGGAACGTCGAGCCGTACGTCGATTTGTTCTTTGATCTTCGCGAGGAAGTCGGCCCGTTGCTTAGCGGCTTCCTCCGGCGTCGGCTGCTTACGAGCCTCAGGTTTTGCAACGGGCTTCTTTTTCGGCGCGGCCGTTTGGGCGACGACGACCTTGGGCGCGACGATCAATGCGGCGAGCAGAAGCCAACGAATGTGGAGTGTAGCGTGCATGATGCTATTCCTAGAAAGACGTTGTGTTGTGAAAGGAATGCTGCGGACTACGTACGGAGTACTGAGTACTTAGGAACCCGAACCCCGAACCCTGAACCCAAAAAACCTAGAACCTTCTTTCAAACGTCATTCCCAGCGGCTTATAGCGTTGTTGGAGGTCATCGAAGCCGGCGCGGAGGAGTTGTTGGTCGTTGCCGTTGCAGAGGAAGCGGCCGCCGAGGTCGTAGATTTTTTTGGCGAACTCCGGATTGAACGACGGCATCCCCCAATGGATGCCGGCCGCCTTCGCCGCGGCGGCGATGCGCTGCATGGCTTCCATGATCTTCGGGTGATCCCATTGGCCGGGGAAACCGCTGAGGATGCTGAAGTCGCCGGGACCGAAGAACAGAACGTCCACGCCCGGCACTTTGGCCATCTCTTCGCAGTGGTCCAGCGCCGCGGGATCTTCAATCTGAATGACCAGGAACGTTTCGTCGTTGGCGGCCTTCAAGTATTCGACCATCGGCATCGTGCAATAAGGATTGTCGGCGCCGGCCGAGTCGACCCCGCGGGTTCCCAGCGGTGCGAACTTCGCCCAACGGACGACCTCGCGGGCTTCGGCCGCGTTGTCGCAGCGCGGGTACATGATGCCTTGCGCGCCGATCTCGAGCATTCGTCCGAGGCGGAGAAACTCTCCTTTGGCGCAGCGGATCATGACGTCGGACGTGCCGCAGCGCGCGGCCCGCACGAGTTGGCCCGCCGTTTCGACGCTGCGCGACTGATGCTCCATGTCGAGCCAAAGGCCGTCGAAGCCGAAGAGGCTGGCGAGTTCGAACACGGCCGGATCGTTGAGATGCAGGGCCGGCAACAAGACTGGCTCGTTACGACGTAGCTTGGCTTTGATTCTGCTCGTGCGCATGGGAGTGTTGTGTCAGGAGGGAAAGTTGTGGAGGGAAGGCGAGGCAGGATCGGACGGAGCGTCAAGATAGCGGATCGTGCGGTGTGCGGCGCGACGAAAGTCGTTGAAAGGTTGAGACGGGCCATGCAGGCACTGGTGGGCTAGCCACCAGTGGCACCCGGCGCGGCGGAAATCGAAGGAGTTTCAAGTTGCGAAAATTCGACGGGCCGGCCAAAAACGCGCTTGTTTCAGCGGTCAAAATTGCTAAGTTGCGGGGTTGGCTCGGCCACGGCGGATCGCGAAAAACTGAGAGGTTGTTGCACATGAAAAATCGACGTAAGTCTGAAAACGGCGCGCTGGGCGAACATCGACTTACGTCGAATTTCGAGTGCGTGCAAAAACCGAGGGGTGCGTGCATCGAGCGCGCTTTTGCACGCACCACATACTTAGGAATTAAGGGTGCGTACAAAACGGGGGGCGATGTACGCACGGACGCGAAACGACGCGCGCCGGCTTGTCGACGTAAGTCGTCGAAAGTGCGCGCCGAGGAACGAGGACTTACGTCGATTGGTGAGGCGTCGATTTTGCTGTCGTCGAAAGCCCAGGGACCTTCGGTCCCTGGGACCCAATCCAAGATTTTTCAGGTCTTATGACGAAGGTAGCGTCCCAGGGACTGAAGTCCCTGGGCTTTAGGGGGCACTTGAATGCGAACACATGATCGAACACTAACGTTTACTCCGTGCTCTAGTTTTTGGCCGCGCCGCCGACTTTAATAGGGGCCTTGCCGGATCGCACCTGCCTTGAGGATTTTTGCCATGTTGCGTCGCTTGCCTGCCGTCGGTCTCGTCGCCCTGCTCCTGGTTTCGTCCGCCGCCGCGGCGCTGGTCTTGTGGCGCGGGTCGGGCAACGACATGTCGGTCGCCGCGCAGGCTTTCCTGGCGACGCTCGACGCCGAACAAACCAAAACAGCCGTGCTCGGGTACGACGATCCCTCGCGCGTGAAGTGGCACTTCATTCCGCTGGCCGAACGGAAAGGCCTGCAGTTTAAGAACATGACCGACCCGCAACGGCAAGCGGCGCTCGGGTTGTTGAAGTCGTGCTTGAGCGAAGTGGGCTACAAGAAGGCCACGACGATCATGAGCTTGGAGAGCATGTTGCGCGAATTGGAAAAGTCGCGCGTCGGCGGGCCGATTCGTGACCCTGAACGCTACTACTGGACGGTGTTCGGCAAACCGGCCGGCGACGGCACTTGGGGCTTGAGCATCGAAGGGCATCACATGTCGCTCAACTTCGTCGTGGTCGACGGCACGCTCGCGTCGTTCACGCCGAACATGTTTGGCGCGAATCCGGCGACCGTGCATGAACACATCGGCAACGGCCCGGCGAAGGGGACGCGGGTGCTGGCGGGCGAAGAAGATTTGGCGTTCGAACTTTTGGCGAGCCTGGACGACGCGCAGCGGAAGACGGCCGTGATCGCCGCCGAAGCTCCGAAAGACGTGCGAGCGGCCGGCGAAGCGCAACCGCCGCAAACGGCCCCGGAAGGAATCGCCGCGAAGGATCTGAAGCCGGAGCAAGTGAAGACGCTGCGGGCGTTGATCGGCACGTACTTAAACAACCTGCCGGCCGATGCGGCTGGAAAGCATATTGAAGCCATCGAAGCGGCGGGGATCGAGAAGGTGTACTTCGCTTGGGCCGGCGCCGACAAGCCGGGCATCGGGCACTACTACCGTGTGCAAGGGCCGAAGTTTTTGGTGGAGTTCGTGAACGTGCAACCGGACGCCGCGGGGACGCCGGCCAACCACATTCATGCGACCTGGCGCGACTTGGAAGGGGATTTCGAGTTGTCGGCCAAGTAGGTGTTTGACGGCGTCACCCAGTTTTTGGTCGGTCGGTTGTGGACCTTCTGCTTTGAGGAACTTCACATGAGTCGGATCGTCGTCGCCGCTTTCACGCTCGCGGGTTTGTTGGTCGGGTTCGATGCAGGCGCGCTGCGAGCGGCCGAGTTGAAAGAGCTGGCGATTTGGCCGGACAAGGCACCGGGGGAAACGGTCGAATTGCCGCCGGAAGCGCCGCAGCCGGCGCGGCCGGGCGATAACACGATTCGGATCGGCAACGTTTCGAGCCCGACGTTGACCGTGTTTCCCGCGCCGAAGGATAAGGCCACGGGCGCGGCGGTGATTATTTGCCCCGGCGGCGGCTACAACATCTTGGCCTTCAACAAGGAAGGGACCGAGGTCGCCGAGTGGCTCAACACGATCGGCGTGACGGGGATCGTGCTGAAGTATCGCGTGCCGAGGCGACCGGATCGGGAACGTCATGCCCCGATGCTCGAAGACGCACAGCGGGCCATCGGCTTGGTGCGGCATCGGGCCAGCGAGTGGGGCCTTGATCCGGCCCGGATCGGGATCCTCGGTTTTTCGGCCGGCGGGCATTTGGCGGCCACGGCTTCCAACAACTTCGGCAAACGGACTTATGCCAAGGTCGATGAGGCCGACGACGTGAGCTGCCGGCCGGACTTCGCGGTGCTCGTCTATCCGGCGTATTTGGTCGACAAGGAAAACAAACTCGCGCCGGAACTGCCGGTGTCGAAGGAGACCCCGCCGACGTTTATCGCTATGACGGAAGACGACGGCGTGCGCGTGGAGTGCGGCCTTTTCTATTACTTGGCGTTGAAAGAAGCCAAGGTGCCGGCCGAGATGCATCTCTATCCGACGGGTGGCCACGGCTACGGCTTGCGACCGAGCGAGCACTTAGTTTCGACCTGGCCGGCCCGAGCGGGAGAGTGGCTGAAGACGATCGGCGTGCTGGAAAAGAAGTAGGGCCGAAGTAGCTCCGGCGGGGGCTCTGGGTGGTCTGCTGCAGCCTCAGAAATCGTCGGTAACCATTTCGGAGCTTAGGTTTGCGGCTTGCCGCAGCGCCGCGCAGACGCCGGCTTTCGGCGGTGATAGAATGGATTCTTCGTTAAGAGTGAGGCACCGGCCTTAACGGGGCTGGGTGCCGAACACTTCTCTGAACTGATCGCCATTTTGCGAGCCGGCCTCAAACGGGCCGTTTGCACATGCATACCGGCGGGCTTTCGGAACCGGGGCTTCACGGCCACGGGCCGACCGTCGCGAATGACTTTTTCTTCCCAGCGTCGGGCCTCTGCCGACGTTTGCCCCCTGTTTTCGCCTTGCGGCGCGACTACGCGCGCCGCTCCAGAACCTAGCCCTTAGAGCCATGTCGCAAGTCGTTCTTATTCTGCCCGGCGCCACCGATTATGAATTGCAGGGGCGCATTCACGGGGATTTGGACATCCCGCTGTGTGACGAAGGACGTGCCGAGGTCGAGCGGATCAGCCGCGAAGTGCAGGACCTGGGGCTCGAGGTGATCTACACCTCGTGCTGCTCGTCGGCCGTGCAATCGGCCGAAGCGATCGGCAAGGCCCTAGGCGTGAAGGTTAAGAAGCTCGAAAAGCTGGAAAACCTGGACCACGGCCTCTGGCAGGGGCTGTTGATCGACGAAGTGCGGCAAAAGCAGCCGAAAGTCTATCGGCAATGGCAGGAACAGCCGGAGAGCGTCTGCCCGCCCGAAGGGGAGACGATTGACAGTGCCCGGGACCGCGTGGAAGCAGCCTTGACGAAGGTGCTGAAGAAGCACAAAGGGGGCGTGGTCGGGCTCGTGGTGCCGGAGCCGCTGGCGAGCGTCGTCCGTGAATACCTGGGCGAGGGCGAGCTAGGGGACCTGTGGCAGGCCAACTGTGAACATGGCCGCTGGGGGCTGATTACCGTGGAAATGGTCGGCGGTCGGCCGGTGGCGAAGGCAGCCGTGAACGGCAACGGCGGGCTGAACGGCACGGAGCACGTTAACGGATACGGTGCGATCAACGGCAACGGGGCGGCCGGCGGAAACGGCCGACATGCGGCGGCGGCGAGCCCTCCCGAGGGTCACAAAGTCGTGGCCGACGGCTTATAATCGGGCCGCTTGGGAATTAGGCTAGGCGGTCGCCTGGCGCGAACCGCGGCGGAGTTTGCGACTTCGGTCGCACGCCTGACCGCCCACTTGCACGAGAAGGAACCTGCCTGGAATGTCGACAGGGAACGAAGCCCAACCGATCGTCGCCGCCGAATCCGAGAAACCGCGGGCCAAACGCGGCGTGCCGGAGGGGCTTTGGAAACGTTGCCCGGGCTGCAAGCAAACCATCTTCCGCAAGCAGGCCGAGGAGATGCTCGGCGTCTGCCCGGAGTGCGAATATCACTGGACGGTCGGGGCCACGGAGCGGCTGAACCAGTTGCTCGACGACGGGACGTTTGAAGAGTGGGACGCCGAGCTGATGCCGGGCGACCCGCTGGGCTTCGCCGACAGTAAGCCGTACGCCGACCGCTTGAAGGCCGAACAGGCTCGCACCGGCATGCGCGACGCCGCCCTCACCGGCACGGGCATGATCCGCGCACGGCGCGTGGCCGTCGGCGTCACCGACAGCGCGTTCATTATGGGAAGCATGGGCTCGGTCGTCGGCGAGAAGCTGACCCGGCTTTGCGAACGGGCCACTCAGCAGAAGTTGCCGCTGATCATCGTGAGCGGCTCGGGCGGCGGGGCACGGATGCATGAAGGCATCCTCTCACTGATGCAAATGGCGAAGGTCAGCGCCGCTCTGGCTCGCTACGATCAGGAAGGCGGGCTCTTCATCAGCGTGCTGACGAACCCGACGATGGGCGGCGTGGCCGCGAGCTTTGCTTCGCTCGGCGATTTTATCTTGGCCGAACCGAAGGCATTGATCGGTTTCGCGGGCCCGCGAACGATTCAAGCCACGCTGCGAATGGAACTCCCCAAGGGTTTCCAAACGAGCGAGTTTCTACTGGCCCACGGCTTCGTCGACCGGATCGTGAGCCGGAAGAATCTGAAGACCGAAATCGCGACGATCATCGACTACTGCGGGAAGTAGCCGGTAATCCTTTACTCCGGCAGCGGCTTGCCCTTCGTTTCCGGGGCGAGCCAGATGATGAGCATGCCGATGAGGTACACGCCGCAGACGCAGCTGCAGACGACGGGCGTGCCCCCTTTCAGGCCGGCGTAGGTTGCTACGTTCGCAACCTTCGGCAATAGCATGGCGTTAAGCTGCAGCGTGCCGATAGCGGCGAGAATGCGGCCGAAGTTGAAGCCGAAACCTTGGCCCGTGGCGCGAACACGCGTTGCGAAAAGTTCCGGTAAATAGAGCGGCAGCCAGCCGAAGAAAACGGTG
>JAFLCO010000010.1:0-14275 GCA_017303535.1 Planctomycetota bacterium | reverse complement strand
AGAACGACGCCGTCGTGACGCCGGCGATGAACGACCAAATGAGAAACGAATTGCCGTAGGCGTTGTGGGTTTGAAAGAAGACGAGTGCCGCGGCCAAGGAAATGATGCACATCACAAAGTAAGTGATTCGCCGGCCGAACCAATCGCCGCACATCGCCGCGAGGATCGTGCCCACGACGGCACCGGCCGCCAGCCAAATTTGCGTCCATTCGCGCGGGTGGGCGAAAGGCTCGGTCGATTTGCTCGCCAATTCGTAGGCCCACTTCGGCGCCGATTGCGTGCTTCCCCAAGTGCCCAAGAGCGCTACGCCGCTTAAGCATGCGCCCAGCAACATGAGCCGCACGGTCGGCCACGGCGAACGGACTTCGGCCGTATGGGTTGCCATCGAGCGCTGTAAATAGCGGAACACCGGATAGGTGTACCCAACGATTGCGATGATCAGCCCGGCGACGGTGCCGACGACGCGCATCGCGATGCTCATCTGATCGTGGGCCCATACGAAGACGATCAAGCCCGGGCCGGTCGCACCGATCAGCACGCCGAGCAAGTCGACGGTCGCCCAATTGTTCGTGCCGCCCTTGGCCTTCTCTTCTTCCCATTTATGCGACTCGGGTACGAAGATCCGGAAGAAGAAGGTCAACAGCGCCGGCAGTGTGCCGAGCATCATCATTAAGCGCCAACCTTTATAGGCGATGAGCTTGTCGGCCGTGCCCTGCGGCACACCGACGTCGACCAGCCAAACTCCCATGTCTGCGAGAATCTTCAACAGGAAGATGCCGATCACCCCGACGAGCAGGTAGCCGACGTTTGCGGCCGCGCCGATCAGGCCGGCCATGAAAGCCCGCGACCGATTTGGCCAGACTTCCATCACAAGCGCCACTCCGAGCGCCCATTCGCCCCCCATGCCAAGCGAAGCGATGAAGCGGAGAATGCCGAGTTCCATCGGCGAGCGCGCGAAACCGCAGAGGCCGGTGAAGACTGCGTAGGTCAGCACGCTCAAGCTCATCGCGCGCACGCGACCGATACGATCGCCGAGCCAGCCGAAGACGACGCCGCCCGTGGCCGCGCCGACCAAAAACACGGCGATGATCACGTTGAAATAGAACGTCACGCGGTCTTGCGGCGGCTCGATGCCGTCGACCCGCATCAGGTCTTTAACGGCTTCCGCGCCGACCATCGAAAAGACGCCCATCTCCGCGCCGTCGAAAAGCCAGCCGAGTAAGGCCGCGATCAGCGCCATCCACGCTCCGCGGGAGGTTCCCTCGTTCGGCGGATTCACGGCAGGAGCAGGCTTGGTGGTCGTCGCCATAGGTCAATCACTCACAGAGAAAATTCCATAGCCGCAGGTATTCCCCTGCGGCCATCGAGTGCGCGAAATCGAAAGCCTACTCGTCGAACTCCCCTTCCTTCGGTTCGGGCAACCAGAAGGAGGCGATGAAATTAATGAGATACACGGCGAACGCGACGCCGGCGGCGACGTAGGCCGTCATATGCGCGGCGTCGACGGGATTCGGTTTACCCGTCGCAGGGTCAACGGCCACCAGCGCCGTGGCGATCACTTGCGTGAGCGCGGCGAAGCTCGTGCCGATCAATCGTCCGCCGATATTGGCCGCGAAGCTTTCGCCCGTTCCGCGCAAGTGCACCGGATAAACGTGCGGCAGATAGTTACCCCAGAAGCTGAACTGGGCCACGGTCAAGAAGCCCGCGATGAAGATGCCGTAGTATAAGTAGTCGAGACTCGTCACAGCGGCCCAACCGAAATTCACCGGCATCAGCACCAGGCCCGGGATCAAGAACACGCGGAGCAGCTTCCGCCGGCTCGCGATATACACGACCAAGAACGCCAATGCGATCCGACCGAACATGCCGCCGATTTCTTGCACCTTCGTGGCGTTGGAGGCATTGGCCTGAATCGTTTGGCCGGGAACCTTGGCCTTTTCCGCCGCCAGGGCTTTGGCCACTTCGGCGTCGTCGCCACCTTTGGCTTTCACCGCGTCGGTCACGCGCTTCACCACCGGCTCCGGCAGCGGTTTGCCCATCGCCTCTTTGATCTCGGCCTGAACTTGCGGCAAGCCGGGCACGATCTGCGGCATCTGTTGAATCGCGCCGAAAGCCGCGGCGAAGCTGCAGGTGAACATGATCGTGGTAACAATCGTCGTGCGGCGCAATTGCGGCGAGAAGAGTTCGCCGATGCTCGGCCGTCGCAATGTACCGCTCGCTCGCTTGCGCGCCCACGACGGCGACTCCGGCAAGAACGGCCGAATCACAATTAGCGGAATCGCCGGGATGAGGCCCGACATCAGCGTGTAGCGCCACGGCGCGTGCGGATCTTTCACGCTGCCGAGAAACGACAAGAACTCGGGCAACTGAATCGACGGCAGCTTTCCTTGCGCGGCCCAAGAAATCGCCAAGCCGTTGGCCACGGCCACGAGCAAGCCGCCGATCGACGAAAACGCCTGTGTGAACCCGAGCACCTTTTCACGCTGGTGCGGGTTGTCGAACAGTTCGGCCAGCCAAGCCACCGCGGCGACGAACTCGACGCACACTCCGATGAACACTAAGCAGCGGAAGAAGAGCAGCATCGGCAAGCTGGTCGAGTAGCCGGCCGCGAACGCCGCGAACGCGTACAGCAAAATACTCCAGGTCAGTACCGCACGTCGGCCCAAGCGGTCGGTCATGTAACCGCCCAACAAACCGAAGACACCGCCCGCCACCGCCGGCACATAGAAGAGCAAGCTAAACCAGTGAGTAAACTCCGGCGTGCCCGGCTGAATGCCTCCCAGCTCGATGAGCGCCGGCCGAATGATCAGCGGCAACATCAGCAGTTCGTAAATATCGAATGCGAAACCGATCGAGGCGATGACGCAGATCAGCCATTGCGTGCCCGTCAGGCGCGCAGCGGGGGCGGGTGTGGTCGACATGGTGTGAGGGCGTGGCTCGCTGAAGTGTGCGGGCTTGGTAAGGCGGGAAATTCCGAAGCCCCATGCTAGTCCAAGCCTCCGGCGGCCACAAGGAATCACGCCCGCCTTGAAACTCGGCGGTGTGCCATGCCGTCACCGCGCAGCGGGGTCGGCATGTAGATGATCATAAGGTTTTCAGCATGAGCGGAGCATGGCGACCTCGCCTGCGGCGATGACGCCATGGCACACATTGCAGAGCACAAGGTCGAATAACTTCACCCAATCGCTACAACCTCGCGCCGGCCGGCCTTATCATAGGCCCACGCCTGCCGCAGCCGCCGCTCCGCGCAAGTCCAGCCTTATCACTCCTGCCGCGAGTCCGTCCATGCATCACTTCTCTTGGATATCTGCATTTCGTCATGCGATCGCGTTCTGCGTCGCCGCCGTATTTGTTGCACCTGCCTTCGCGGAGCCGCACAAAGATCGCTGCGTCATTCTCGTCAGCATCGACGGCCTGGCGAACTTCTACTTCGACGATCATCGGGCCCACATGCCGACCTTGCGCCGCATGGCGGCCGAAGGCGCCCGGGCCGACGGCATGGTCTGCTCGTTCCCGACCGTCACTTGGCCCAACCATACGACGCTCGTCACCGGCGTCGTGCCTGCCAAGCACGGCGTCATCGGCAACGCTTACTACGATCGGGCCAAGGGAACCAACGTTCCCTTCATCCCTGACCCCATCTTCGACAAAGACGAGATCGTCAAGGTGCCGACGATCTACGACGTCGCCCACCAGGCCGGTCTGCGAACGTGCGGCGTGATCTGGCCGGCGACGCGCAACGCCAAGACTCTCGACTTCACCGTGCCCGACATGGGCGGCCCCGAAGCTTGGCCGCAATTCGGTACGCGGGCCTGGCTGGAGGAACTACGCGCCGAAGGAATCCCCGTCGATCGTCACGCCGCATGGGTTTCCGATAAGTCGGGCGGCGTGCAACGCGATTGGATGTACACACGTATGGCCGCAAACCTGCTTGAGAAGCATCAGCCCAATCTCTTGCTCCTGCATCTGATCGAAACGGACCACGTGCAACATCGAGTCGGTCCCCGCACCGACGACGCCTATTGGGCGGTGGCTTATGCCGACGAGCGCATTCGTGAACTCATGGACGCCGTCGAACGTTCGGGCCGTCGCGAGCAAACGACGATCTTTATCTGCAGCGATCACGGTTTCTACCCCGTGCTCAAAGAGATCCGTCTGAACGTGAAGCTCAAGCAGCTCGACTTGCTGAAGACGGCCTCCGACAAGATCACGGACAAAATTGCAATCGCGCGCCCGGAAGGAGGAGCCTGCGCCGTCTACATTCACGACGACGCCCGGCGTTCGGAGATCATCGCGCGGCTCAAGTCCGAACTGGCGACGATCGAGGGAGTCGATAAGGTTTACACACCGGAACAGTTCGCGGAGATCGGGCAACCGACGCTTGAAAGCGATCCTCGGGCCGCGGACCTTTGGCTCTCGTCGAAGAAAGATTATTCGTTTTCCGACTCGGCCGCGGGCGACAATCTCATCGTGGCCAAAGATGCGCAAACGGGCACACATGGCTATCGTCCGGATCAGCCCGACTTGCTGGCGACCTGCATCATTTGGGGTGCGGGGGTGAAACCGGCAGCGAAGCTCGGCACGATCAACAACACGGACATCGCGCCGACGATGGCCCGCGTGCTGGGCGTCGAAATCCCGTCGGTCGACGGCCGCGCGCTCCCCGGCATCGGCGATTGAAAATTCGTGACATCGGCGCGCCGCCGCCGATATACTGACGGCGTGCCGCACCGGTCCGTTTGGGGGAATCGCGCATGCTCGTGTTATCGCGCAAGGTCGGTCAGTCGCTCGTCATCGCCGAAGGCGTCACCGTCACGGTTTCCGAAATCGGCCCGGACTACGTTCGTCTTACGGTCGAAGCGCCAAACGAAGCCGACGTACGCCGCCGCTATCCGCAATCGCTCGAGGTGCCGGAAGAATCGGTGACGCGCGACCGTCCGATCGTCATCACGCTCACGCTGCACGACGGTGCGCTCTTGGATCGATTGCGCCGTCGGATGGCGGCGGAAGAATCGATGCCGCCGGCCCGCGACGCGGCGCTGAGCGCGATCTTGCAGACCGTGGCGGAGAACGACGACTTGCAACTGCCGGTCGTTGCGCCGACGCCTGCCGTGGCGAAGTCGTCTGCGCCTGCGAGCAACGGTCGCGCTCCGCAACCTGCTGCCCTGACCGACACGTCCGCCCCGCCTCGCCGCCGCGCCGTCGCCAAGCCCCGCTGAGGGGGCTCGTCGCTCCATGCGAACGGAGTGCGCGATCCGCTTCCCGCCTCCCAAGGAACAATCGCATGTCTACCGTTCATTCGCGCCGCAAATTCTTTTCGGCCCTCGCCGGCTTGATCGCTCTGTCGAACCTCGCCTCGGCCGCCGATTGGCCCCAGTATCGCGGGCCCGACCGCAACGATCTGTCGTCCGAGAAAGGTCTGCTGCAATCGTGGCCGAGCGACGGACCGAAGTTGCTGTGGACGTACGATTCCGCGGGCAGCGGTTATGCCGGACCGGCGGTGGTCGGTGATCGGCTCTACATTCTCGGTGATCGCGGCGAAGATTGTTTTCTGATCGCTCTCGATCTACCGATGTCGCCGGCAGACGCGCCGCGCGAAGCTTGGGCCTTGCGCGTCGGCGCGAAGTTTGATTTCGAAGGCAATTCCTGGAGTTCGGGCCCGAGCGCCACGCCGACCGTCGACGGCGAGCATGTTTACGCGCTCGGCGGCAACGGCGATTTGTTCTGTGCAACGACGGCCGGCCGTGAGGTGTGGCGAAAGTCATTGCCCGACGAACTTGCGGCCGAAGTCAATCCGATCGGCGGCGGACCGAAGAAACTCGGCTGGGGTTTCACATGGTCGCCGCTGGTGGACGGCGAACGACTCATCTGCGTTCCCGGCGGTCCGCAAGGAACGGTCGCCGCGCTCGACAAACTTAGCGGCAAAGTGCTCTGGCGCTCGACGGAAGCGACCGATCAAGCCGCATACACTTCGCCGGTCGTCGCGGAAATCGACGGCGTGCGGCAGTACGTCGTGCTCACCAACCAAGGGTTGTTGGGCGTCGCGGCCGACGATGGTCGGCTATTGTGGACGCATCGACGTAAGTGGGGAACCGAAGTCGTCAACTCGCCGACGGTCCGCGGCCGTCAGGTATTTGTCACCGTCGGCGCCGGCGGCGGCTGCGAACTTGTCGAGGTCAAGAAGGCCGGCGACAAGTTCGAGGTCGCCTCGGTCTACTCGAACAAGAACATGGCCAACCATCACGGCAACGTGATTCTGCTCGGCGATAAACTTTACGGCAGTTCACAAGGCTCCGGCTGGACCGTGCTCGGCTTCGACGACGGTGAGATCGTCGCTTCGGAGCGGCGCATTCCTAGCGGCGCCATCGTTCACGCCGACGGGCGATTCTACTTATTCAATGAGCGCGACGGCTCGGCGATGTTGCTTGATCCCGCGGCGACCGGACCGGAGGCGATCACCGGTCGTTTGAAGCTGCCGCAGGCGAGCGACTTGCGCAAGCCGAAGGGAGGCTTTTGGACGCCGCCCGTCGTGAGCGGCGGACGATTGTTTCTGCGCGACCAGAACCTGATCTTTTGCTACGACGTACGGGAGTAGCGTCGGGTGGCTGGGTCTGGAGCGTACTCGCGAAGGCCCAGTACCTGGGGCACCGCTTCGCTATGCCCCAGCCACCCGCCGACAATTTTTTCGAACCACGCTAAGCCCAGCGGCGCAGTTGCTTCAGGGCTTTCTCGAACTCGGCGGGAAGCGGCGCTTCGATGCGCGTGCGAACGCCGGTCGCCGGATGGTCGAACTCCAACACCGCCGCGTGCAATGCCAGGCGCTCCAAGAGCGGACGTTCGCTCTCTCCGGTCGGGCGGTAGTTGCGCTTGAGTTGTGAGAGCAGCACCGGCCGGCCGTCGCCATAGAGCGGGTCGCACAAGATCGGCGCCTTAATGTGCGCCATGTGAACCCGCAACTGATGCGTGCGGCCGGTGCGCGGCTTCAGTTCGACGACGGCGAACCGCCGGCCGAGCTTCTCGACGACCCGATACTCCGTCGTCGAAGGCTTTCCGTCGACATGCACGCGCATGCGGCCCGGGCGGCGCTCGTCGGGAAGCAGCGCGGCGTCGATCGTGCCGGAATCATTCAGCGGCGGCGGGCCGACGATCGCGACGTAAGTCTTCGCGACCGCGGTTTGCTCGAATTGCTCCGTGAGAGCGACCAATGCCTCGCGTGACTTCGCGCAGAGCACCAGCCCGCTCGTGTCGCGATCAAGCCGATGGACGTTCGCCGTCTGCTCGCCGCGCGCCGCATGCACGAGTTGCATGAGGTTCACAAGCTCGCCGTCCCAGCGATCGGGTACAGTCAGCAAACCAGCCGGCTTATCGAAAGCGACGATCTGCTCGTCTTCGTAAACGATCGGCGGAAGGGAACTGGCGGACATCGAAATGTGCTTGGTGCCAAGTACGCGGTGCGTTGTTGATTTAGACTCTCATCCTAGCAACCAAGCACCACGAACCAAGCACCAAGCACGCTGGAGAGCCTATGCTTCATCCCTCGCCGGCTTTTTCGTCGGAGCGTTCTTTTGAAGCTGCTTCATCTCTTCGACCTTCTTCCGCAGCGTTTCAAGTTCCTTGTTAAGCCGCTGCATGTCGTCGTGCATGCGGCGCTGCGCGTCCTGCAGGGCTTGCTGTGGATCGACGCCCGGCGCCGGCGCCTCGTTCGTACGAATCTCGACCTTCATCTTTCCCGGGCCTTCTGATCCGCCGGCGATCGCCGCGGCCGCTCCATGCGGACCATGCAACATCACTGAATCGCGCGGGCCGCCCAACATCGCGCCGACCGGTCCGCGGAGGTCTTCCGGAAGTTTGTCGAGTTCCTTCTCCGTGACGTCCCACTGCTCGTCGCCTCGCTCGACGTGGACCTTCGCCGGCTCGCCGCCTTGCCGTTCGACGCGCACCGTCACGCCCGGCGGCAATGCCGGAGCTTCGAACTTACGCATCACCACCCCGGGCCCGAACATCTGCATTCGCAGCGGCTGCTGCTCGCCGCGACGCAGTTGCTCGACCCATTCTTCCATCCGCTTGATTTCGGCGTCGGGCAGGCGATCGCGGAGTTGCTCAATCTGTTCCTGCAACCGGCGGGAGTGCTCGCGCAGCCGGTCGGCTTCCATCCCCGCACCACCGCCCGGACCTTCCGGCAATCGCAATGTGAACCGATCTTCTTCGGGCCGTTTCGCCGGCGTGACGTCGACGGTCTTCTTCTCGCCGCCCCGCACGACGTCGAACGAAATTTTTTTCCCTTCGGCGTCGTGCACGGCCTTCATCAGGTCGTTCAAATCGTCGATCGCCTCGCCGTCGATGGCCGTGACGACGTCGTAGCGCTCAAGGCCCGCTTTGGCCGCAGGGCTCTCGGGCACGATCTGCTGAATGACGAGACCTTCGCGATCTTTGAGCTTGAGCTGAGCCCTCAGCGCCGGCTCGACCGGCGTACACATGGCGCCGATCCAATAATCGCCAAGAGCAAAACCTTGGGGCAGCCGCATCGTGAACGGCCGCGGATCGTCGCCGCCGCGCTCCACTTTCACCGGTTCGTCACCGAGGGAAACGCCCGCCGTAGGAACGGCCAACGCCAAGAGGGCCGCCAAGAACTTTTGCTTCGCCGACATGAGTAGCAACTCCCGTAGCGTGCCGCCGCAGTTCGGCTCGCCGACATCCTTGAAAATGTTCACCGCCTAACACACGACGCCGACTACTGAAACGCCTGGGGACTTCCGAGCGGACGAATCTCGACTTGCTCGACCGGCACGATCACGCGCCGACCGTCGGGCAATTGAATGGGCATCAACCGACGCTCGCGCACCACTTGGTTGCCGGCTTGCTGAAGCATCCGCTCCACCTCGGGCGGGATCTGCTGAGCCATGGGGCCGTAGAGCGTTTCTTGCATCCGCTCGTCGCCCACGAGCGGCACTTCCACCACGCCGCCGTCGCCGGCAGGTCCGGGGGCCACGACCAGTTGCAAGTTGTTCGCATTGCCGCCGCCGGCCGGTGCGACAAGACCCGGCGAACGCTCGTTGGCCAGTTGCCGTAAGTTCTGCGGATCGCTCGGGTCGACACCCGGCGTGCCGGAGAACCAGTTGAAGTAGCCGACCGCTAACAAGAATCCGGCCGCGGTGGCCAGCGGGAGCCAGAGCTTCATGCCGTTCCACGAATTGGAACCGCCGCGATACGTGCTCGCCGGCGAAACGGCGGGCGTGCGCAACGGCGTGGCCGGCTCGCTGACGAGCGCCTTCGCTTCGCCGCGCCAGGCCTGCGCTTCGAGAAAGGCCAAGGCGCAGCGCCGCCAACCGTCGGATGAGTGTTCGAGCCGCAGCAACAGTTCGCGGCGCTCGGTTTCCGAAACCTCGCCGTCGACGAGGCGGTCCAATTGTCGTTGATCTTCGGGCGTGAGTAGTTGTTCGTTCATCGCTAGCTTTCCACCACTTGCAATTCCGTCAGAGCCGCACGCATCCGCGCGCGGGCTCGATGTAACCGTGTTTCGACCGCGCTGTGGCTGATTCCCAGCCGCTCGGCGATCTGGTGATAGTTCCAATCCTCGACGTACTTCAGCAGCAGGATCTCCGCGTCGCGCGGCGCGAGCTGTTTGAGTGCGACGCGAATCAGCCCTCGCCGCTCTTCGCTCAACAACCAATCGAGCGGATCTTCAAACCGTGAGTTGCCTTCGGTCGGCCGCACTTGCTCGGCGTAGCGATCGATCAGCTTGCGCTTCCGACCGAGCTTGCGACGAAGCAACAGCGACTGCGTGACGGCCAGGCGATAGAGCCAAGGTCCGACTTTCGTCGGGTCTTGAATCGGCGCCTTCTGTCGCACGGCCGCCAGCGAAACCTCCTGGAGGACTTCGTCGACTCCTTGCCGTTCACCGAGCCGAGCCAGCACGACGCAACGCAACCACCGCTCGTGGCGCGCAAGCTCGGCCGACCAGTCGATCGACGGTTTTACCGCAGGTTGTCCCATCGAAGCCCTTTCTCGACGACGCTAGGCCCCGGCGTCGTCGGGACAGATAGTTACCGACGGAGCCGAGGTCTTGCCCGATCGATTCGGCGACCCCTAAGTCCCTGTTGCTCTTGTGGTTACGTGGCGCAAATCCTTGCCCGCCGCAGCGTCCGGATCGCCCCACCGGAAATGATAGGCCTCTTGAATGGCCGCTTTATTGCCCTTCGGTCTTGAGCCGGCCGAGCATTTCCACCAGCGCGTCGACCAGCTTGATCGACGCATCCAGTTGCACCTTGTTGACGCCGATCCAGGTTTCATAGCCGCCGAGTCGATGTTGCTCAGGCGTCGGCAAGTAGCCGTGCGCACCGTTGGCGATCGAGATATTCATGAGCGGCCGAATCGGACTGCGCTGCTTAAGCTCCAGGCCGATCTCCGCGAACACCTCGAACGGCATCCCGGCAATCGCCAAATCGCCGATGCGGTGCGTCTGCACGACGACGTCGATCGTCGGCGGCATCTCCGGCGATGCGTATGCCAGCACCGTGCTGTAGGTGCTGTACCGACTGGTGCTCATCGGCTTGATCTTCTTGGCTTTCACGGCCTCGGCCCATTCCACTTCGGTCTTCGTCGGGTAGCGCCGCTCGAACGTCAGCGTGCGCTGCACGGAAGTGAGCTTCACATGATCGCGCCACGCGAGCGACTTATGAGCTTCCACGACCTTGCGCGCGCAGAGGTCCGCCACCTCGCGAGCTTTTTCATAGGGGCGATACCGCTTCTTCTCTTGCGGGCCGCGCTTCGCCAGTTCTTCGTCGGAGTAGCGCTCGAGATTATTGACGTCGCCGCTGGTGCCGTTCGCCATCAGTCCGACGAACGGCGGGTCTTGATGCCGGTCGGCGCCGAGCAGTTCCCCCACGCGGTCGGCGAACATCGCGAAGTAGTCGGCCGAGATCGCGCCGGGCGCGATGCCGCCGACGTAGTGCAGTCCGTAGGAAGCCAGCAGCGAAATCGGTTTGCCCGACGTCGACTGCACGGAGAGAAACGTGATCTGCGGATCGACCGGACCGGCCGGTTGCAGCAGACCGTTGTAGCCGGGGTTCGTGTCGACCTGTTCGATGTTGTCGTGAGCCCCGTAGATCGGACCGCGCGACGCCTTCAAGAACCAGCGGCGATTAAAAACCTGCGACGGTTCCTCGGCGACGCCCCAAGCGATCCGCGCCGGCTCGAGCTGGTTGGAGGCCCGCAACACGCCGTCGGCGATCCGTCGCGTGAGAAAGGCCACGTAGTCGTAATAAGGTTGACCTTCCTTTTGTTCGAGCCTCGCGCCTCCCGAGGTATGCGTGTGCGTCGCCGAGATCAGCACGCATTCCGGCGGAATACCGGTCGACTCTTTGATGATCACTTTCGCCGCCGCGGCGACTTCGGCCGAGATATGACGCAGATCGCAAACCACCAGCGCGAGCTTGGATTCGCCGTCGTCGAGCACCAAGCAGCGAGCATGCAACTCGTCATGCACGTGCGTCGCCGCCTCGCGACTCGAACGTGCGGCCCCGTACTTACCGATCGGCGGCGTGATGTTGCTGGTCGCGGCCCCCGCGCGAAACACCGGCTTCTCCGCCGCCTCCGCGACATGATCCATCAACAGGAGCAAAGGGCACAGCATCGCGAGAGCGAACAAATATCGAATGCGTTGAGCGTGCATGGAGTTCTTGTCCGGTCGGTCCAATGTCGTGGAAATCTGAAAGGCTACGATCGCGGACGCCGTTAAACCGGCTTCGGCTTAATGAAGAGCACTTCGGCTCGTTCGATCCAACCTTTGCGCAGATCGACGCGGAACCAACCGTCGGCATTCTTCGGTTGGAATCGGCACGGCGACCGCGCGCCGTACTCCGCCAAGTCGTACTCGGCCCAGGTCTTGCCGAGGTCGGGCGATACGGCGACGCCCGTCTTGAAGGTCGAAGCCGGCGCGCAGTGGCCGGCCAAGATCACGCGGTCTTCGATGATCATGTTCGCCATTTCAAACTCCGCCGCGAACAGCTTCTCGTGCTTCGTCGGGTCGGCCAGATCGGCCGGCGCGCAGCGGAAGATGCCGCGATCGTAGCTTTCGTCCGGAGTCTTTTTGCCGTTGGCGTCGGCGGCCCAGTAGAGCCGGCCGTCGACGAAGTTGATGCCGCCCGACTTGTAGCGCGAGTTCGAGTTCACGGAGATCAGCACCTTCCAATCCCAAGCGTCGCGGGCTGCATCATACGTGCCGCGCAACCAGTGGCATTCGTCGCCGTGGCCCCGATTCACGTCGCCCGTGCAGGTGTAGAAGGCACGCTCCGTCGGGTTGTAGGTCACGCCGTGAATGTGGCGGCAGATCAACGAGTTCTTCGCGTCGCCGAGCCACGCCGTCGGGTCGGTCGCCTTCTCCTGAAAGTGCGGATTGCGACCGAACGAGTACGCGAGCTTCACCGTCTCGCCGCCGTCGGTCGAGTAGTAAATATTCACCGGCACGGGCCCGCCGAGGACGTTGCAATAGTTGCCCCAGACGAGCAACTCGCGGCCGTCGACGTCCCAGGTATGAATGCCGTCGAGCGGATGAAAGTACCAGCCGGGCGCGTCGGGGTTCTGCGCCTTATGCGGCAGATAATCGCCGCCGTCGCGATTCTTGACGATGACCGGCCGATACGTTTTCAAATTGTCCGTGCTGAGGAACAGCCGTTCGCGGGTCGCGAACAGCACGTTACCGTTCTTGAGGAGACAGCTGAACGTGATGTTGTCGGCGTCGTCGAACGCCGCGCTGTGAGCCCAACTCTGCGCATTGTCTTCCGAGAGATAGATTTTGCCGTCGCCGAAGCCGAAAGCCCGATGGTCGCGCTGCGAGTCGACGTACGGACCCTCTGCCGCGAGGCGACACCAGAAATGTTCCGTCTCACGCACGGCGTCGGCGGCCCGAAGTTTGCCGAGGCCCGGGCCGATGCCGCCGACGGCCGTCAGCGCGGCGGCGGTTTGTAGAAAACGGCGGCGATCAAACGCCGGGCGTGACGAATGCGACGACATAATTTGTTCTCCGAGAAAGATCGATCTCACTCCGCCGGCTTTTTCGGCCGACTGCCCAGCGACCCAGTGCCAAACGGCCCAGTACCGAGCGGCCCGGTCGGCAACTCACCGCAGGCCTGAAGCGCCAGCACGACGTACGCGCTGCCGGCGTTGGAAATAAGGTTGTTCGCGTAGAAGACCGGCGAGCGCGTGAACCATTTTCCGCTCTCACGTTGATGCGTGCGGATCCATTGCACGCCCCGTCGCAAACGGGCGTCGTCCGCCGGTACGCCGAGTTCGCGAGCGATCACCATCACGAGACCGGTTGCGTATCCGTCGCTCGTCTTCGTCTGCAGGGGCCGCCCTTCTTCCAGCTCTAAGCCTTTCCAGTCGGTCAGCAGGCCTGCGGTCGACCAGCCGCCGTCGGGCAACTGCAGCGCGAGCAATTCATCCAACGTTTGCCGGCGAAATTCGGGTGTCGCCAATCCGTCGATCCGCAGCGAAGTCCAAGCGATCATCGCTCGATGATGGAGCGACTTCGGCGGATTGTTCTTGAAATACGTGCGCAGCTTCTCCAAGCCGGCTCGCGCTTGCGGCTCATGACGATAGTCGTCGGGAGCCAGCCCGACGGCCAGCGCCGCCACCGTCGCCCCGTAGTGATCGTCGATTTCCAACGGGGCGTAGTTGCAATCCGGCCACTTCCAGCCGCCGTCGGCGCGTTGCGTTTCCCACATCAGGTCGAGGACGTCGCGAGCCGCAGGGCTCAACTTCCCGGTGGTCTGCGCATCGTTCAGCGTCAGGCCTGCGGCGACGACGATCGTCCAAAAGCCCTGGCTTTCTTTCGGACGCTTCTCTTTCCAACGCACGTCGCGATAGTCTTCATAAAAGCGGCGGACTTCGCCGGAGTCGGGCAAGGCATCGCGCAGCGCCGGCCGGGCGGCCATGTAAAACAAGTTCGTGTGGCAGGTCACGCACTTCTTCGTCTTCTGCCAGTTGAGCGCCGAGCGGTCGAGATATTCGGCGGCCTTTCGGGCAGAAAATTCCGCGGCCAACGGCTCATCGACCGAAATCTCCGGAAGCCCCTCGGCGACGTCGGCCAACGTGATCGGCGGCTCCGCGCGCAGCGTCGCTGTGGAGCAGAGGCACAACAACGTCAGCGCGAGCAAGCGGAATCGCATGGTTGACCTGGAAGAGAGGTCGGCGGGAGGAGCGGCGGGTTCGAACTTGCGACCGGTAATCTAATGCGAGCGGCGGCGCCCCGCAACGAAACGTCAACGGGCTTGTT
>JAFLCO010000001.1:3316-74450 GCA_017303535.1 Planctomycetota bacterium | reverse complement strand
GTTACAATCGCCGGCACCGCCCAATTTTTTAGCGGCAGCGAAAGGATTCGCCGTGCCGGACCGGATACTGATCGTCAAACTGAGTTCGCTTGGTGACGTGATCCACACGCTCCCCGCGGCACAAGCGTTGCGCCGCAAGTTTCCCAAGGCGCATTTGGCCTGGGCCGTCGAGCGCGCACATGCCGGCGTCTTGCGCGATCAGGAATGTTTCGACGAGTTGATCGAGTGGAACCGTGGAACTTGGCGCGACTACGCGGCCTTTCTGCGCCGGCTGCGCGCGACGAAGTGGGATCTCGCGATCGACTTCCAAGGATTGTTTCGCAGCGGGTTCGTCACTTGGGCCAGCGGCGCACGGCGGCGAATTGGATACGACGCGACCCGTGAGCGAGCGCATTGGTTTTATAACGAACGCGTCACGGCGCCGACGGAGCCGTTGCATGCCGTCGAGAAATCCCTGCGGTTGATCGAGTCGCTGGGGGCGAGATTGGAAGGGGTTCCGCTTAAACGAAAGTATTTGGAAGCGACGCCGCTTGCCCCAGGGAATGCACCCGGGGCTATTGAACGGACGGACTTCGCGCATACGCCGGTGTTTCGCGGGGCGCACGATGCTGACGGCCAACCTTTGTTTCCGCTTTCGATTCGTAGCGCCGAGCGTGCGGCGGTCGATGCTTGGCTCACGGCGCATCGATTCGATGAGCGATCGCAGAAACTCGTCGTCTTGAATCCGCATTGCCGTAAGGCTGCCAATATCTGGCCCGCCGAGCGCTATGCGCACCTTGCCGCACGGCTGCTTGAGCAGACCGGCGTGAGGGTCGTCATCTCCGGCGGTCCGGTCGCCAAGGAACTTTGCGATGAAATCGCCGCGCCGCTGGGCGAAAAAGTCTGGCGGGCCGATGGCACGTTTACGCTCTTGGGCTCCGCCGAACTGATACGTCGGGCCGATCTGTTCATCACCGGTGATACGGGCCCGATGCATATTGCCGCGGCCGTCGGAACACCGATCGTGGCACTCTTCGGACCAGCCGATCCGCTGAAGACCGGGCCTTACACGACGGATGCCGTCGTGCTTACGAAGCGATTGCCGTGCGCACCGTGCTTCGCGAAGCAGTGTCCGCTTGGGCACCGGCCGGCGAAGTGCATGACGGATATTTCCGTCGAAGACGTAACAACGGCGGCGATGGCGGCGCTCGATACGCTTGAAATCAAGCTGCCGCAAAGGACTTCGGCATGAACGAATCGATACGCAAGGTTCGGCTCGACGGTCCGCCGCCGCGCCACGCCACGCAAGCTTCGCCGACGGTTGCGCCGACGGACGCGCGCGCCATGGCGCCGACGCAGCCGGTCGCCAAACCGGAGCGAGCGACGAAGCTGCGGCAGGTCGCGTTCTTGGCATTGCTCGTCGGAGCACTTGTCTACACGGCCCAACAGCGTCGGCCGATCGGGCCGTCGGCCGGGGCGTTGGATGTCAAAATTCTCGTCTCGCGCGTGCCCGCAGATCAGTCTGCACCGCTGCGTATCGGCACCTATAACATTCATGGCGGCAAGGGGACCGACGGCCGACGCGATCTACCGCGAATCGCCGGCGTGCTCGGCGGCCTCGATTTCGTCGGCCTCAACGAGGTGCTCGGCTCCGATTGGTTTGCCGACGAAGACCAAGCGGCGACGCTCGGGCGGCAGCTCAAGATGACAAGTCTTTATACGCCGACCGAAGAACGCTGGTTCCATGCCAAATTCGGCAACGGCCTGCTGACGAAGCTCGACGTGACGAGTTGGCAAGTCGTGCCGCTGGCGCGCACCTACGGCAAGAGCTTTCGCAACCTCCTGCATGTGCGGGCCCGCGCGGCGAACGGCACGCCGGTGAATATCGTGGTGACGCACATCGATCGGTCCGACGATCGCGAACGGCACGCTCAGTTGCGAACCGTCGCCGAATACTTTGTCGGTCTGCAGAAGCCGGCCGTGTTGCTCGGCGACATGAACAGCGACGCCGACGATCCGGAAATCGAGCGGTTGCTGAAGAACGCCGACGTCGTCGACGTACTCGGCAAAGCCCGAGGGTTTCAAACGCCGCGACATATCGATTGGATCTTCACTCGCGGCGTGGAGGTCGTCGATGCAGGTCTCACGCCCGCAGGGCCGTCGGACCATCCGCACGTGTGGGCGGAGTTGACGATTCCGGCCCAAGAGTAATCACGACCAGCGCACACTAGCCCCGAAGCGCAAGCGAGGGGACATGCTGCATGACTGGCGATTCAATGCCCCCTCGCTTGCGCTTCAGGGCTGGTATGTGGTCGCGACGCGTTAAGCGCACATCACGCCGGATAGTTCCCGACTTCAATGTGAAACCCGTCCGGGTCTTGAAAGAACAATTGCCGTACGTTCGAGTTGCGGGCCTGAAAGTTCTCTTTGTATTCAATGCCGTGTGCCTTGAGTGCTTGCTCGACCGCCGCGAGGTCGTCGGTCGCGAAGGCGATGTGATTCGAGCGGCTGTTGATCGTGTCTTCGGGGGCGCCGCCGGTCGACTTATCGATCAAGTGAATCTGTAGGCCGTAGTTGAAGAGCCACGCGCCGCGAAAGTCGAAATTTGGGCGGGGTATCTCCGCGAAGCCAAGCACATCGCGATAGAAGGCAATCGCTTGTTCAAGGCGCGTCGTGACGCGCGAAACGTGATGAAGTTTCACAAGCGGAAGAGGCGACGACATCGGATTGCTCTCGCAGCGCAGTATGTTTAGCCGTCGCGCTTACGCGACACACCGGCGACGTAAGCCGTTATTGTAAGCGCCGCCGTTGCCGGCAGTCGACTTTGACGATCGTAGCGATTTTCTCGATTTTACCGGTCGTCCGGTCGATGGATTCCCCTAGGGGGACATCGATTGGACGGCTCCACGCCGGCGAACGTCCCCTGCGTTTCGTGCTCGCTTTCGCGTCAGGGGGACATCTCGATGGCTCGCTTCTCCGCCTTTGGCGGCTTGATCTTACTCGCGCTTTTCCAAACCGGCTGCTGCTGCCTCGGTGGTCCTTGCGGCAACGGCGGCTGCGGCCGCACCTACTGGGGCGCCTATTGCGAAGATCCCCCGGGCTGCGAACCGTGTGATCGGTGCGCCAACTGGGTCGGCCACGGCTGCTCGACCGGCGGATGCTCCACGGGCGGTTGTAGCTCCGGATGCGACAGCGGTTGTGCTTCGATCTTTCCGTGGCAGCGTAGCAAGGGGCGTCAACTCTGCCTGCTAAACAGTCTGTTTACGCGCCGCCAATACTGCGGCGGCAATAGCGGATGTTGCGAAGCCACGTGTGAAGCCACGTGCGAACCATCATGCGCTCCGACTTGCGAGGCCACGTGTGAACCGGCCTGCGGCGAACCGGGCTGCGGTTGCACAAATTCCGGAGGCGGACATGCCGTCATGATGGACGCGGCCATGTCGCCGCCTTGGCCTACAAACACGGTAAAGAACGTGTCGTACCGTCGGAGCCCCGCGAGCTTTGCCGCGACGACCGCTCCGTCGAAGCCCTGCAATTGCAACCATTAGTCGACGAGTCGCCCTGAGGCCTGCCGGGTCTTGCTTCAAAAACCCCACGCCGACGGTTCCATGCGATCCGTCGGCGTGGTTCGTTTTTTGGGTATTCTGCGAGTCCAAATGAGCGGTTTTCGGCCCAATCTCGGCGTTCTTACCTAGACCCGGCCGAGCGGGCAAAGTAAAAATCCATTAACGAAACTTACGTTCCTGTAAGCTTTGTTCGGAAGGTCATGCCTCGCTTTCGGCCGCTCTACTCCTTTTGGCGGCAGCGCATGTATTCGGCGGACACGTTCCGCCGCCGTCAATTGTTCCCTAGCGACTTGAGTCTCCATGCGCAACCTTGTCCAAGGCGTTCGCCGTTTCCGCACGGAAGTCTTCGCGCAGCAGCGTGAGTACTACAAGAAGCTCGCCGCCGGTCAGCATCCGCAAGCGCTCTTTATCACTTGTAGCGACTCGCGGATCGTGCCGAACCTGATAACGCAAACCGCGCCCGGTGAACTTTTCGTCCTCCGCAACGCCGGGAACATTATTCCTCCGCCGAACGCGGGAGGCGGCGAGGCGGCGACGATCGAGTTCGCCGTCGAACATTTGAAGGTCGAGCACATCATCGTCTGCGGCCATACGCAATGCGGCGCGATGAAGGCGCTGGTCACGCCCGGCGCGGCGGAAGGGATGCCGATCGTCAACGACTGGCTGAAATACGCCGAATCGACGCGCCGCATCTTGCGCGACAATTACGAAGACTACACGGGCGATGCGCTGGTCAATATTGCCGCGCAAGAGCACGTGCTGATGCAGTTGGAGATTCTGCAGACTCATCCGGTCGTGGCGTCGCGGCTGGTGCGTGGCGCGCTGACCTTGCATGGTTGGATGTTCAAGATCGAGGCCGGCGAAGTCTTCGCCTATGACGATGCCGAAGGCCGGTTCCTGCCGCTTTCGGAAACCGCCGTGGCCGAGACGGCCAATGTTTAGCGGCGCGCCGTCCGCCTATCGACTTCTGAGTTTCTAGCAAGAGGCCGCGAGATGACGCCGAAATCACAGCTTTCGCAACGGCTCGGCGCAACCTGGAAGCAGGATCTGCCGGCCGCGCTGATCGTGTTCTTGGTCGCGCTGCCGCTTTCGATGGCCGTCGCCGTAGCGGCCGGAGTGCCCGTGTCGGCGGGCCTCACCGCCGGCATCGTCGGCGGATTGGTCGTGAGCCTGCTCGGCGGCGCTCCGCTCGTTGTTTCCGGCCCTTCGGTGGCGCTGACGGTGTTGGTCTATCAAGCTTGGCAACAACACGGCATCGAGAGCCTCGGCGTGCTCGTGATCGTGTGCGGGATGTTGCAGATTCTATTCTCGCTTTTTCGCCTCGGCGTATGGTACCGGGCCGTTTCACCGGCCGTATTGCAAGGGCTGATGGCGGGCATCGGGTTGCTCATTTTCGCCTCGCAGTTTCACGTGATGGTCGACGATCGCCCGAAAGATTCCGGCATCGCGAACCTCGTCACCATTCCCGAAGCCGTGGCCAAGGGCTTCCCGCCGCCGACGCTGGAAACGGCCGAGCAACGAGCGGCGGTTCGCAACGCGATGGATCGCCTCAGCGGTCTGCATCAACGACAGAACGAACTTCTCGAAGAAGTACACCACTTGTTGGCCGGCGAAGAACTTGCGGCGGCGGAAGACGACGATTCGGAGAACGACGAAGATGAAGCGACGGTTCGAGCCATGCTGCTCGCGGCGTCGCTCCAGGATCTTGCTCCGCGCCAAAAGCAAATCGTAGATGAACTCGCGACGCTCCGCGGCGACGTCGGCTCGACGGCAATCCCGGCGGCATTGACGGGCGCGCAGAAGGCGCTCGCCGATCTCGAAGCCGGCGACGTCGCAGCGGCCCGGGCTTCACAAGACCGGGCGGAGTCATTGCTCATCGCCGCGCGCGACACGACTAAGCACCATCGTTGGGCGGCAACAATTGGTATACTCACCATCACGCTCATTATCGGCTGGCAATCGCTGGTCGTGCCGCGGATGCCGTACCTCCCCGGCGTGATCCTAGCCGTGGCGGCGATGACGGCGGCGGCGACCGTTTGGCAATTGCCGCTGGATTTCGTGGAACTACCGACGCGGCTCTTCGGCGAGACGTTCTTCCCGAATCGCGGCGAGTTTGCGAAGCTTGCCAATCCCGCCTTGCTGCTGTTGGCCGTCGAATTCGCCTTGGTGGCCAGTGCCGAATCACTGCTTTGCGCCACGCGCATCGACCGTCGACACTCGGGGCCACGTTCGGACTTCAATCGCGAATTGCTCGGGCAGGGAATTGCGAACGTTTGTTGCGGTTTGCTTCGTGCGCTACCGGTTGCCGGATCGCTCGTCAAAAGTTCGGCCAATGCTCGGGCCGGCGCCCAATCGCGTCTCGCGGGGATCGCACATGCGGCTTTCTTAGCGGTGTTCGTCGCCGCCGCGTTGCAATGGCTGCATTTGGTGCCGATTTCGGCGCTGGCCGCCGTGATGGTTTACACCGGCTTCCGACTCATCGATCATCGCGCGGCGATTCGTCTCTGGCGCGAGAATCGTCAGGATGCCGCGATCTTCATCGCCACGGCCGCCAGCGTGTTCGTCGTCGGCCTCTTGCCCGGCCTGTTGATCGGCATCGGCTGCTCGCTGGGTCGGCTCGTCTGGGAGTTTTCACGATTGGAAATCGCCCGTACGTCCGAGCCGGAACTTGGCCGCTACACGCTGACGTTGCGCGGGAACGCCACATTTCTTCGGCTGCCGTTCTTGGCCGACGCGCTGGCCGAAGTTCCGCGCGACGCCGAGCTTCGGCTCAACGTCGAGGCGCTCGACGTCATCGACCGCGCCTGCCTCGATTTGCTGCACGATTGGCAGCGCGAGAATGAACCGTACGGCGGGCACTTGGCGCTGAATCAAGATTCGCTGGCGGCCCGTTTCTGGCGCCGCCCGCGCCGCCGTCAGCCCGATGAAAACGGCTCGGCGAAACCGAAGCGCGAGCGCCAAGTGCCGATCTGATTTCGCACGACGTCAAACCAGCGGAAACTCGGCACCTTGTTGCGGGATGACGACGTCCCATTGCCGCTCCGTCCGCAGAGTTTCGGCCAAGGCGTTCGCCGCGGAAAGCTCGCCGTGCGTGAGAAACGTACGCTTCGGCGGCGGGAGTTTTGAGAGCCAGCGCAGCAACTCACGGCGGTCGGCGTGTCCGCTGATGGCCGAAATTGAAGCTCGCTGGGCCCGCACCGGTACGTCTTGGCCGTGGATACGAATACGGTCGCGGCCTTCGATAATGTCGCGCCCGCGCGTCCCAGGCGCCATGTAGCCGCCGAGTACGATGGTGTTGCGAGCATCCGGCAACCGCTGTTTCATATGATGCAAAATGCGACCGCCGGTCATCATTCCGTTGGAGGCGATGATCACCGCCGGGCCCTGCACGGAGTTGATCCGCCGCGATTCATCGACCGTGCGCATGATGTGCACGTTCGGCGCCTTCAGGGCTTCCGCGGGACTGATCGATTTGTCTTCCGTCATGTCGTGTTCGTCCGCGTACTTGTTGAAGACAAGCGTCGCGCTGGCCGCCATCGGACTATCGAGATAAATCGGAATCCGCGGGATCCGGCCCGCTTTCTCGAGCACGCGCAAGAGAAAGATTAACTGCTGGGCCCGACCGACGGCGAACGAAGCCGTTAGCATGACGCCACCGCGACGAATCGAGTCTTGCACGACGTCGCACAGTTGATCGAGTATCTTCTGCGGCGCATGTTCGCGATCGCCGTAAGTGCTTTCGCAGATCAGATAGTCGCAAGGCGGCGGCGGTTCGGGATCGTGATAGAGGGGCGCTCCATAACGGCCGACGTCGCCGGAAAACAAGATGCGCGTCATCTTCTCCGGCCGGCGAACCTCGACCTCGATCATGGCCGAGCCGAGCAAGTGCCCGGCGTTGTGGAAGCGGCACCAGATCGAACCGGCTGGGTTGAACCACTTGTCGCGCGAGACGCCTTGAAGCAGCTTGATCGTATGGCCGACGTCCGTCGCTTCGTACAACGGTAGCGCGGGCCGGTGCTTGGAGAATCCTTTGCGGTTGGCGTACTCGGCGTCGTTCTCTTGGTTGCTTGCGGAGTCGTAGAGCAGGATTTCGCAGAGTTCTTCCGTCGCCGGGGTGCAGTAGATCGGCCCGCGAAAGCCGGTCTTCACAAATCGCGGCAGGTACCCGATGTGGTCGATGTGGGCATGCGTCAGCACGACGGCATTCACCGACTGTGGACGAAAAGGCAGGTCGGCCCAGTTGCGGAGTCGCAGTTCCTTGAGCCCTTGAAAGAGGCCGCAATCGATGAGCACTCGGGCGTCGTCGGTTTCCAGCAAATACTTCGAGCCGGTGACGGTTTCCGCGGCGCCGTGGAACGTGATGTTAAGCATGGTTGAAACGCCGCGAGGTTGTGTCAGTGCGTAGCTGCCGGCGGCGTGCTTAAGGTGTTAGCCGGAGTCGATCTCGAAATGGGGCGATGCAGCTTTCCTGCGGCGAGCGCGAGGGCGAACGTTCCCGCAATCCCGGCCGGAATCAGCAGCAGCGGAGCCTTCGAGCCGAGCCAGCGCGTCTTGTCGACAAGACTGTGCGCGACGAACCAGCGCCAGCCGAGCAAAAACCCGAACGTCGTGATTGCGACGAACCCGAGCCAGGGAAACCGACTGACGAAGCCGATGCCTCGTAACGAAGACTGCAGCAACGTTAGAGCCGCGACGACGCCGGCCACGGCCAAGACCGCTTGCCAGCCGAGAAACGCTCCGACGGCCGCGAGCGCCGCGACCGAGTTCAAATGGCCGCTTCGCGCACGAGCGCCGATCACCGCAACCGGCCAAGCGGCGACGCCGAGTAAAGCGCCGACCAACGCGCCCATGGCACCATCCGCCGTGCCGGCGACCAGTCGCCCGTAAAGTTCCGCGTCCGGCCTGAAAGGGATCGGTCGCAACTCCGGCCAAACCAGCGGCGGCAACATGCCGATGGCGAGAATCACCCGCCAAAAGCCGGCGGGGACCACGCCGCCGTCGTAAGTCATTAGCGCCGCAGCGCCCAAGCCGCAGACGAGCGCGAAGTGGTAACCCGCGATGCCGAACAGCGGGTACTCTTCAATTTCGCCGAAGGGGATCGGCAGAGTATAGCCGGGCACAATCGCTTCGCCCCAGCACAAAAGCAGAAACGCCAGCCCGAACGTTGCTTCGACAAGCGGATAGCGCGCAGGTATCCAAGTTCGGCAGAAGCGGCAACGTCCGCGAAGCACGAGCCAGCCGATGACGGGAACGTTGTCGCGGCCGAGAATCGGCGTCAGGCAGCGCGGGCAGCGCGAACGCGGCTTTACGATGCTTAGGCCCGCCGGCACACGGTAGATGACGACGTTGAGAAAACTGCCGACGCAGGCTCCCATGAATAGCAAGAACAACGAGAGGACGATGACCGTCACCAGCGGCGGCTCGTACGGAAACACGGCGATGTCGGCCCACAACGAAGGAGTCATCGTGGGGGCATTGTAGCGGCCGGCATCTAAAAACGCCGGCCGCTCTCGCGACGAAGACCGACCGTAGAAACAGCCGCGACGACTTCTAATCGAGCCAGTCTTTATCCTTCAGCCGAGCGGGCACGTACGTCTCCGTCACGAAGCTGAGCGACTTGCTCGTCAGGGCTTCCACTTCGAGCTTGATGCCGTTGGCGAGCATCGTCTCGACCTCTTTCTGCCACGGCTTCTTATCCTTGAACCACGGGTAGTTGCGGACTTGGTTCGCCCGCTTGATGTCCGTGTCGTTCAGCTTGATTTTGACGCTGTCCGAAAGCTGGTAACGATCGACGTCCATCGAGCGAATACCGATGAACTTCGCGTCGGGCACCGCCATCCGCGTGCTCTCAAAGGCGAGGTTGATCGAGCCCTGCTTGATGACGCTGTAGATGTAGTACCCCCACGGGTCGTTATCGAGCAGGCAATAGACCGGCAGCTTGAGTTCGTTGTTAAGCCGATACAACATCCGCCGGACGCCGCGCGGGGGCTGGCCCATGCCGTGCGTGATCAGGCAGTTATGCTTCTTCCAGAACTCATCTTCGTTGAAGCGATTCCAAACCGTACCTTTTTCGACGTGCAGGACGAAGTCGGCGGTGCACTTCTTGAACTGAATCCGGTCGGGTTCCATGATCGACGGAATGCTGTAACCGGCGGAACCCATGCGGGCGCAGTCGATGTCGAAGCCTTTGTCGGTGACGACGATCGGCCCGGCGATGTTGCCGCGATTCTCGGCGAAGAGATGCAACTCTTCGCGCAACGCGTTGAGCGTCACTTCCATATCTTCGATGATCGGATCGCACTCTTCCTGACCGGCGAAGGTTTCTTCCTTGGTGCCTGCGATCGTGTGCTTGAGCATGTAGTACAAGCTTCGCAGGCTGCAATTCTTGTTGTCGTAGATGAGTTGCTTGCAGCCCTTGGCCACGAGCAGCGACTGCATGTACGACTTGGCTTGGTTCAGGTTGAACAATTGCCGCGCGTTTTTGGCCGAGCCCATCTCGATCATGCGCTTGGTCTTGTTGAACTTGACGTTCGAGAGGGCACGCAAAGGAATCGCGAGTTGCGGATCTCTTTTCTTTTGGGCCGCCTCGACGACGTCGACGGCGACCGTCACGAGCGAGCCCAGCGTTTTCTTGTCGCGCGGTGAAAGGTCTGTGGGCTTAGCGGCTTTCTTTTCGCCCGCATTCTTCTTCGGTTTCTTGGCCATCGTCTTATCGGTATCAGGTGTGTCGGGAAAGCTTAAGCGTCGCTACTTGGCGGCGGCCGGTTCTTCACGAGGAATAATCAGCACGCTCTTGTCGTTCTCCAAGTCGTCGGCGTCTTCGATCTTCTTGCCGCGGTTGTCGTACTTGGCGTCGGCTTGAGCCGTCTTCTTCTTGGCGACTTCCAGAAGTTGGTTGTAGAGTTCGTCGCGTTGATCCTCGGCGTCACGGATGTCGCTCACGGCGTCCGCCACTTCGCCGAGATATCGCAAGAACACGTTGCGTCGCTCTCCTTCGGCTTTCACTTCCAATCGGCGACGGAGAAACATGCCGAGTTTCCGCCCGACCGTCTGGATTGCCAGCCGGATCTCTTTCTGAATTTCCGGATAACTTGCGACGGCTTCCTTGCTTTCGCTCGTAAATGGAACCCAAACGCTGGCGATATGCACCATCAGCGAAATCGGCCCGCTCGGCAAGGCATTGCGCGATTGCGTGATGCCGTACGAGCGCCAGTTGGTTTGCATAATCGTTTGCGTGATCGCGCAAGCCGACAACTGAAACTGCAACGGCACGCGGTTGGCGTACCGCAGGACGTTCATCGTTTGTCCATCGTCGAGGTTCACGCTCCGCATCGCTTCGTGGAGCTTGGCGATCTCGTCTTTCTTCAGTTTGCCCGGCGATTGCCGTGCTCCAAATTCGGCTTCGGCGATGATCTTGTCGGCCGCGTCGCTGCCAAGGCCGGCG
The DNA here is from genome assembly GCA_017303535.1 of Planctomycetota bacterium. GTDB lineage: Bacteria > Planctomycetota > Planctomycetia > Pirellulales > PNKZ01 > PNKZ01. The sequence continues at coordinate 63,461 of JAFLCO010000001.1, read as the reverse complement.
AAGTTGCTCGTTAAGAACTGCCGCAATGTCCGTGCATCGCTTTGCGACAACAGTTCGGTCAACGCGTCGAGCGAAACGCGCTGTGCCGCGGGAGAGCCGCCGAAGGCCAGCGCCGCTTCGATCTGAAACGGATTCCCGCGATACACGGCCGGCGGGCGTGTGGCGGCGGCGTAGAATTCGCCGGGCACGACCTGATGCAGGCCCTTGAGCAACAGTTCTTCACCGATCGGCGAGATGCAATCCGTCGCCGGCGGCGGGAGCTTCGCTTCTTGCAGTGCCTTGAATAACTCTTCGGCCTCGTGACGGCCGGCCTTGCTCGGCGACATCCGCGTGCTGACCTTCGCGGCGTCGCAAATCTTCTTCGCCGCACCGGAACTGACGCGTGAAAAACTGCTCGACAAGAACGCGCTCAACGTCGTTTCGCGCGTGTCTTTGAGCATCGCAATTAGGCGGCCGAGTTCGATGCCGTACGGATGCGGCTTAATTTCCTTCGGTTCCGGCGGCAAGGTCGTGGCCGAGCGTTCGAACAGCCGCTCGTTGTTCTCCGAATCCTTGAAATGAATCCGCACGTGCGGGTTGGCGATCGCCGTTTGCTCCAGGTACTCGTCGATGCTGCCGCGCCCGCGCTTGTAGATCGCCTCGAGTTCGATCGTCACACGCGTGCCGCTTTCGAGTTCTTCGCCCGCGTCGTTAACGGCGACCCACTCGACTTTGTGCTTCTCGAGGTCGGCTTGCATCTTCGCGCCGGATGCGATGTCGACTCCTTCTCCCTTGCCGTTCAAGATTTCCGGATCGTTGGTCTTCGTGTTGATCTGGATTTCGTAGTAGTGTGCCGGATGCTTCTTGCCGATCTTGCTGATGATCTTGACCGGCTTACCCGTGGTGAGCACGCCGTACATGCCGGCGGCACTGATGCCGATCCCTTGTTGACCGCGGCTCATCCGCAAACGATGAAACTTCGAACCGTACAACAGCTTGCCGAAGATCAGCGGGATCTGTTTCTTGACGATGCCCGGCCCATTGTCTTGGATGCCGATTTTGAATCGTGTCGGGCCGGTCTGTTCGAGGTGCACCCAGATCTCCGGAAGGATGCCGGCCTCTTCGCAGGCGTCGAGCGAGTTGTCGACCGCTTCCTTCACCGTGGTCAGCAGCGCCTTGCGCGGATTGTCGAAGCCGAGCAGGTGGCGGTTCTTGGCGAAGAACTCGCTGACGGAAATATCGCGCTGTCCCTCGGCCATCTTCTCGGCCGTGCTGCGGCGCTTGGCCGGAGCGGCTTTCGGCACAGGTTCCGCGGTCGGCGCTTCGCCGTTGGTCGCGGCCTTTGCTTCGACCGCATCCGCTTCAGGCTTCGACTTCGAGGACTTTCCAGACTTTTTTTCGGGCTTGGCCTTGCGACTTTGGGCGGGCATAGCGGGCGACGGTGTCAAACCGGAATCTCCGTAAGGCAAACGTGGCATTGAGGATACGGGCGAACATCGTTGCCGCCGACCTCAAGTTTCGGTCTTTGCAACAGGCACGCTTGGGTGAAACGGCCCCGTTGGCGATCTGCCGAGGATGCGTAAACTTTGCGGATTATAGTCGGCAACCCCCGCCGGCCCCAAGTCGACTTATGCCGTCGGCGTTTTGCGAGCGACGCGTGCAGTCGTTACGGCGGTTCCGGTTGTTACAGGCGGGACACAAAGTTTGACCCCACCTCGTGCGGCCGGCCGAGTTTAGAGAACGTGCGAGGCAGGACGCTTCGCCCAGCGCGACGTTCGCAGCCGAAGATCGGCCGCGGCGAGCCTTAACGCCAGAACGAAACTAACGGAGTTCGCCGCCATGTTGATTTTGCGTCGCGCGCTGCCGGCCATGGCGCTGGCCGCCGCTTTATTTGCGACGACCGACGAAGCCCAAGCGCAATACGGCATCGCTCAACCGGCGCCGGGCATCTCGCAGCAATACTACGAAGACCACGGCTCGATCGGCTCGCGGATGTATCCCGCGCCGGTACCGGTGCCGGGCTGGGTCGGCAACACCTGGCACACCTACCAGCCGTTCTACCCGCACAAGTTCATGTGGTCGCATTACGACGTTTATCGTCGCCCGCATCCCGGCGGCGGCCGCACGACGACCCGCGCCTATTACTGGTAACCCACAAGCCCGCGACGCCAAAAGCCCGCGATGCCGTAAGCCCGAAGATCGAGGAGCAAGCAGGATGAAGACATTCGTTATGCGCGTGACGTTGGCGGCGCTCGTTTGCTGCCTGATCTCGAACGTGGCGGAGGCGGGCGTGTTCCGCCATCGCGGCTCGTGGCACGGCAATTACTACGATCCGCAGTGGGCCGGCGTGCCTCACGCGATGGTCGTGCCGCCGACCGTACATCGGCAGATCGACTACACGTGGGGCGCCTCGGGCACCCGGCATTCGATCATCAGCCACCAGTACGGCCCGTCGGGTCGCGCCGACGGCACATTTATCGGCGGCCCGTTCCAACCGCAGCCGGTGCAACCGACGGACACGAACCAATTCGGCACGTACTACATCCGCGCTCCCTGGAAATAAGCTGTTGCGCACCACGACGCAACACCACGTCGTGCGAATTCGATAAGCAAGCGGCGGTCGTTCTTCTCGGAACGACCACCGCTTTTTTTGTCGAACGAACTATCCATTGGGGCCACATCGCGACGGCGTGCGCTATTGCCGTATTTACTGCGGGCTCGTTCTGAGCGACGCTCCGCTTCTTTGACGGACCGCCGACCATAAACGGCCAACCACCGCCGGCGCCGTTGCGAGCCGAGTTAGTGTCTTGATCGCCCCACAACGGGGGTCACCTCGCCCCGCGAGGCAACGGTAGTCCGCTTTCCGAGCAGCCCGTTCGAATCGCCAAGCATCGCACCTTCGACAGCCGGCTCGATCGTGTGCCGCAATCACTTCGATTGCACTTCTACGGCGAATGTCGAATTCATCTCCGACACTTCGGCAGCACTTCGCGCCGGGTTCAAACATCCGCGCGAAATCGCGAGAGAGTAATTTCCACAAACTCCACACCAGGCGGTTTGCCGCTAATGCGCGCAAACAGAGAGCACATGCGTCGTGATCGCACGATCGCGTGGTAGTGTTCGAAGTCTCGTCGGCAAAAACTACTCGAAAGCACTAGGCGCTCTGAAGCTCACATCCTGCCACGCTTAACGATTACGGCAATCATTCATGTCGCACAACGATTCTGATCTCACACAAGAGTTCGTGACCGAGTCGCTCGAGCATCTGTCCGACGTCGAACGTCGGTTGCTCGACATCGAGGCCGCCGGCGCGAATCTCGACGTCGAACTTGTGAACACCGTGTTTCGCGCCGTGCATTCGACCAAAGGTGCGGCGGGATTCTTGGGATTCGAGCGCATCAGCGACCTATCCCACGAGTTGGAAAACCTGCTGAACTTGCAGCGAACTCGCGAACTTGCGACTTCGCATCGAACCACCGATGCGATGCTGCGGGCCGTCGATTGCCTGCGCGGTATGCTGCAAGACGTCGAGCATTCGAACGACGTCGACATTTCGTCGCATGTTCAAGAACTGCAGGCACTTGCAAGCCGTGAGGGAGCCCTTAACTCCGAAGATCAACCCACGGCGCGCCAGGAGCCGTCGATACCGGTGGCCTGCGAGGATTTGGGCGAAAGAGGGTCATCCGACGAATCGTCGGCGGCGAAATCCGCGGCGTCTTCATCCCCGGCGGGCGGCGAAAAGAGTATTCGAGTTTCGGTCGCCATTCTTGATCGACTCATGACGTTAGCCGGCGAACTGGTTCTCGGCCGCAATCAACTATTGCAGGTCGTCGAAAGTCGCGACGCCGCTTGCCTCGACGCCGTGTCGGCCCGCATCGATCAGATCACGAGCGAGTTGCAGGAGGCGGTCATGCACTCCCGCATGCAGCCGATCGGCACAGTTTTCAGTCGCTTCTCGCGCGTAGTTCGCGACTTAAGCGGTCTGCTCGGCAAACAGTGTCGACTGGTCGTCGAAGGCAATGAAGTCGAACTTGACAAGACGATTCTCGAGGCCATCGGAGATCCGCTCACGCACCTTGTGCGCAACTCCCTCGATCACGGCGTCGAGCGTCCGGAAGATCGCGTTCGACGCGGCAAGCCGGCCTCCGGAACGATTCATCTAACCGCCCGCCATCAAGCCGGCAAGGTTCTGATTTCGATCGTCGACGACGGCGCCGGAATCAATACCGACAAGGTCAAACAGAAGGCGATCGCGGCGGGCATTCTCACCGTCGAACAAGCGTCCGAAATGCCGGAACGCGAAGCGATGCGGCTCATCTTCCACCCGGGGCTCTCCACGGCGGAGAAGGTCAGCGAAGTCAGCGGGCGCGGCGTCGGCATGGACGTCGTGCGAACCAACATCGAAAAGATCGGCGGGGCAGTCGACGTCGAAAGCCGATCGGGAGCGGGCACGACCATTCAAGTGCAGTTGCCGCTGACGCTGGCGATCATCCCGTCGCTCATCGTCCACGTCGGCGACGAGCGCTTTGCGATTCCGCAGAACCATATCGTCGAACTGGTACGCGTGAAGGCGGGCGAATCCGCCGTACCGGTCGAGCGGATCAACGGTCGCGAGGTTCTGCGGTTGCGCGGCAGATTGCTGCCGTTACTCCGCTTGCGCGACACGCTCACAGCGTGCTCCGTCGCCTCGACAAACGCCGTCGACGCCATGAACGTCATCGTCGTGGAGGCGGATCAACTGCGCTACGGCTTGGCCGTCGACGGTCTTCATGACTCCGAGGAAATCGTCGTCAAACCGCTCGGGCGGCACTTGAAGAACTGCCGTTGTCTCGCCGGCGCCACGGTGCTCGGCGACGGCCGCGTGGCCCTCATCCTCGACGTCGCCGGAATCGCCGGGCATTCGCATCTGTCGAACTCGAATGCGGGGACGTCGAACGAGGAAGACCAAAACAAACAACCCCGACATGAAACACAGCCGGCTTTGTTATTTACGAACGCCGCCGACGAACGTTTCGCCGTGCCGATGGCCGTGATCCGCCGCATCGAGCGAATTCGCGCAGACCAATTGGAGATGATCGGCGAGAAGGAGTTTCTGACGTACCGCGACTCGTCGCTACCGCTCATCAGCATGCACCGGCATCTGCGAGTGAAGCCGCGACCGAATCAGCAACGGCTGTCGGTTCTGGTGTTCGAGTTCGAGGGGCGGGAACTCGGCCTCATCGTTCCGAATATCCTCGACATCGTCGAGCTTTCGACCGGGGCCGACACGGCGACGCTGCGCGAGCCGGGCGTAATCGGCTCCGTCGTGATCGATCGCAAGGCGACGCGAATCATCGACGTGTTCGAACTCGCCGGCCTGGCGCATCCGGAACTGGCCCGCGCCGCCGCGCGGCCCTCGGGCGCAGCGGGTCGCAAGTCGCGAATTCTGTTGGCGGAAGATTCCGAATTCTTTCGTCGCCAAGTTACGGTATTTCTCGAATCGCACGGCCATGAGACGGTCGGTTGCGAAGACGGGCAGGCCGCTTGGGACGAACTCAACGAATCGCTCGAGCCGTATGATCTGGTCGTCACCGACGTCGAAATGCCGCGGCTGAACGGATTTGAACTTTGTCGTCGGATCAAGGACGAGGAGCGCTTCACGAATTTGCCGGTCATCGCGCTCACGTCTCTAGCCGGTCAGGAAGACGTCGATCGCGGTTCGGCCGCCGGCGTCGACGAGTATCAAGTGAAAATGGATCGCGACCAACTGCTCGGCGCCGTGTCGCGATTGCTCAAGGAAGCGTCGCGCGAGCACCGCCGTCCGGCGCTCGTGGCCACCTAATCTCTCCGGTTCTTGCGCCGCCAGGCCGATTTTGCGGCCTGCGGTGCGCCCGGACTTCGACATGTCACCCTTGTTTTCGGAATGAATCACTATGAGCGACCAAGCCGTGTTGACGCGTAGCCCCGCCGGCGAATTGCAGTTCGTATCATTCGTCGTCGGCGAGTTGCTGCTCGGCATCGATATCCGCCGCGTTCGCGAAATCAATCGCAATTGGAACCTGACCGTCGTGCCGCATGCCGCGCAGGCCGTTTGCGGCGTGATCAACCTGCGGGGCGACGTGGTCACGATCGTCGACCTGCGAACGGTGCTCGGGCTGCCGGCTTCGGCGCCTTCGCGCGAGCGTCGCAACATCATCGTGCATGCCGACGGCGAGCAGATCGGCTTGCTGGCCGATCGCGTATCCGACGTCATCGTCGTCGACGCCGAACAGATCCATCCGCTGCCGGAAAACCTAACAGGCGCCGACGGCGAGTTCTTTCAAGGCGTTTTCAAGCTCGATCACGGATTGCTGGCGATTCTCGACGTCGAACGGACGATGTCGCTCGCCGGCCACGACGTCGATGCGAAACCTTCGGCCCCCCGCGTCTCTTCACGTTCGCACTGACCGCGCCGCGCAAGGCGCACGCTCGATATCGTTCTGATTCTCATTTCGCTTTTTTCATCGCACCTCTCGGGAGATACTTTCATGTCCGCACAATCTCGTTTTCGCTTCAAGAGCTTGGGCGCCAAGCTGCTCGTTTGCTTTCTGATGATGGGGTTGGTGCCTGCCGCCGTCATCGGCTACAGCGCCTACCAACGTTCGCGAGATGCTCTTGCCAAGGAGACGGGCAATCGCGTGCAAGTCGTGGCGGAGGAAACCGTCAACAAGATCGAACGCAACCTCTTTGAACGCTACGGCGACGTGCAGGCTTTCGCCGCCAATCCGCTGGCACAAGGCGAAACGAAGGAAGTGGCTAAGGCAGCGGACTTTTACACGAAAACCTACGGTATTTACGATCTCATGGTCGTCGCCGACGCCGACGGCCGGATCATCGCCGCCAACACGGTCGACCGGGAAGGAAAGCCTGTCGACACCGCGCACTTGCTGGGCAAGAGCGTCAAGGGAGAACGGTGGTTCGATGACGTGGCTTCCGGCGTCGTTAAGCCGGGGCAATCGTACTTCGCCGACCTGTCCGAAGATCGCCGCGTGGCCGGCGTGACGCGCGGTCGCGGCTTGTCGCTCGCGTTCGCCGCGCCGATCGTCGACGCCGACGGCAAGGTCGTCCGCGTGTGGGGCAACTGGGCGTCGTGGGACCGCGTCGTCGGCGAAATCGTCGGCGACCTCACCAAGAAACTCGCCGACAAAGGTTACCAGTCCATCCAAGCCCAGGTGATTTCCAAGTCGGGCCTACTCCTGGAAGATGAAGCCGAAGATCAGGTTCTGCGATACAACCTCGCGGAAGCGGGCCTGGAAGCCGCCGAAGGAATCGTCGAGGGCAAGAGCGGCAGCACGGTCGAAGTCAGCCCGCGCCAACAAACCGAGCAAGTCATCGGTTACGCGGCCGGCAAAGGCGCGCTGGGCTTTCCCGGCTACGGCTGGGGCGTGTTAATTCGCCAGAGTTCCGAAGAGGCGTTCGCCGCGGTCAATTCGTTGGCCAAGTTCATGGTCGTGCTCGGCGTGATCGCCGCGGTGCTCGTCGCCGCCGCGGGCTACATCGTCGCGAGGGCCATCTCCCGCCCTTTAGTTCGTGCGGTCGACACGCTGGGCAGAATTGCCGGCGGCGACCTAACGCAGCGCTTGCAAGTTACCAGCGTCGACGAAGTCGGCGTGCTTGGAAACTCGGTGAATAACCTGGCCGACAAACTTCAAGAAATGATCCGTAAGATCGTCGGCAACGCCGCCGCCTTGGGAACTTCATCGGGCGAATTGACGACCACCGCCGGCGAACTGGCCGACGGAGCCGACGGCGCTCGGCGCCAGTCCGCCAACGTCGCGGCGGCCGCCGAAGAAATGTCGACGAACATGCGGACCATGGCCGCGTCGACCGAGCAGATGTCGGCCAACGTCAAGACCGTCGCCGCCGCGATCGAGGAAATGACCGCCAGCGTCGGAGAAATCGCCAAGAACGCCGAGCGTTCGTCGGGCGTCGCCGATGAGGCCGCGTCGTTGGCCGAGGAAAGCAACGCCAAGGTTCAACAACTCGGCATCGCGGCCGACGAAATCGGCAAGGTGATCGACGTCATTCAGGACATCGCCGATCAGACGAACCTGCTGGCGCTCAACGCCACGATTGAAGCGGCACGCGCCGGCGAAGCGGGCAAGGGATTCGCCGTCGTGGCGACCGAAGTCAAGGAGTTGGCCAAACAATCGGCGGCCGCCACCGATACGATCCGCCAACGCATTCAAGGAATGCAAGGCTCGACGAACGAGACCGTCCGCGTCATCGGGCTCATCAGCACGGCCATCAAAAACGTGAACGAAGTGGCCCGCTCCATCGCCGCGGCGGTGGAAGAGCAAAGCATCGCCACGAAAGAGATTTCGCGCAACGTCGCCGAAACCTCCACGGTCGCGGCGACGGTTTCCCGCAACGTCGCCGAGTCGGCGTCGGCTTGCCAGGAAATCACGCAGAACATCAACGGCGTGGATCAAGCCGCTCAACAAACGGCGGTCGGAGCTTCGCATACGAAGCAGTCCGGCGGTCAGTTGTCGGCCATGGCCTCGCAGTTGCAATCGATGGTCGGACAGTTCCAGGTCTGATCCCGCCGCGCCGCCGCGGCGACGTCGCCGCGGCGGCGGCTTTTCTCGACTCGCACCACGACCGAATATCCCGCGCAATTCATGATGTCCGCCCCGTTAAAAGTTCTCGTCGTCGACGACGCCGCGATTTACCGCAAGATCGTCGCTGAGACGCTTCGCTCGATGCCCGACGTTGAAGTCGTCAGCGCGGCGGCCAACGGTCGCGCCGCGTTGGACAAAATTCAGGAGTTGCGCCCGGACCTGATCACGCTCGACGTCGAGATGCCCGAACTCGACGGCGTGCAGTTGCTGCGGCGGTTGCGCGTTCTCGACCGACGCGTCGGCGTGGTGATGCTCAGCGCTTTCACCTCGGGCGGCGCGGCGACGACCATGGAAGCCCTTTCGCTCGGGGCGTTCGACTTCGTTCTCAAGCCCTCCGGCCCCGACGTGGCGGCAAATCACGCGCTGCTGGCGGCCGAACTCACGGAAAAAGTCGCGGCGTTCCACGCTCGTCGTCGACGGGCCTTGCCCGCCCAGTCAGGCCCGTCGATTACGACGGCCGCAGAAGGCGACGTCAAACGTTCGCCGCCCGAGGTCGTCTGCCTGGGTATCTCCACGGGTGGTCCCGAAGCGCTCGGCAAAATGCTGCCGCAACTTCCGGCCGATCTGCCGGTGCCGATGTTCGTCGTTCAGCACATGCCGCCGCTTTTCACCAAATCACTGGCCGACGATCTCGACAAACGCTGCCGTCTACGCGTCAGCGAGGGGGTCGATTCCCAGCTCGTCGGTCCGGGCGAAATCGTCATCGCTCCCGGCGGACGACACATGCGCATCGAGCGACAACCGCCGCACTTCGTCGTTCGACTCTCCGACGACCCGCCCGAGAACAGTTGCCGGCCGGCCGTCGACTATTTGTTTCGTTCCGCGGCGAAGATCTGCGGCGCACGAACGCTCGCCGTAATTATGACGGGCATGGGCTCCGACGGAACCAAAGGACTGCGCGAACTCAAGCGGCTCGGCGCGCCGATTATCGCCCAGGACGAAGCGACGTGCGTCGTCTTCGGAATGCCGGCCCAGCCGATCGCCGAAGCCTTGGTCGACGTCGTGGCCCCACTTAATAAGATTGCCGAGCAAATCACGCTGTTCACGCGGCGGCGGGAGGCGGTATGCCGATAACCAAAGACGACATCGAAGCCGTCGGCTCCCTGGTGCTCGATCTCTGCGGTATCGTATTGGACGAAACTAAGGGCTATCTGATCGAGAGCCGGCTCGCGCCGCTGCTCCGAGCCGCGGGCGCATCGACGTACTACGAGCTGGCGCAGAAGGCCCGCACGCAGCGGGATGAATCGTTGCATCGCCGCATCATCGACGCGATCACGACGAACGAAACCCTTTTCTTTCGCGACGCCGCCCCGTTCGAGGCGCTGCGGCACAAGACGCTGCCGGAACTGATCGACGCCAAAGCAAAGTCGACGACTCCACGGCGGCTGCGTATCTGGTCGGCCGCGTGCAGTACGGGCCAGGAAGCCTATAGCATCGTGATGGTGCTCCGCGAACTCATCCCCGACCTGCCTAAATGGGACGTTCAAATTCTCGGCACCGACGTGTCGGACGCCGCCGTGCAAGCGGCGTCGCGCGGATATTTCACGAACTTCGAGATGGAACGGGGCGTCTCCGCAGGCGCTCGGCAAAACCACTTCGTTCGTGACGCCGCCGGCTGGCGCGTGCGCGACGACGTGCGGGCCCTGACCTCGTTTCGCAAGCTCAATCTATTGGAGCCGTTTCCGAACGTCGGCACGTTCGACGTGATTTTTTGCCGTAACGTCGCGATTTATTTCACGGCCGCGGCTCGAAAGAGTCTCTTTCTGCGTTTGAAGCAGCAACTCTATGCGGGCGGCTATCTGTTCGTCGGCTCGTCGGAGTCGTTGCTCGATATCGGCCCGGAATTTGCGCCGAAGCATCACTGCCGATCGGTCTTCTATCAACCGCGGCCGCTTTCGCCGACGTCGTCGAAGTAGTAGGAGGCAAAAAGACGAAGTATTCCGATGACTCGGCATCACCCGACCGAAGGGAGGCCGAGCATCGTCGATTCAAGCTTTTTAGCCGGCGGCTCCGCTTGCTCGCCTTTCCAATGTCTCGCGCATAATCGCGGCGGCTTTCACTTCTTGCTCATGCTGAGCGACCAACCGCTTCATCATCGGGGCGGCCGCCAATGATGTGGCGATCGCCATCGTCACCAGAGCGACGTACGTCGGCAGATTAATCGCCCCACGATCGAGCCCGAGATTGGCGAGAATGATTCCCGTCGCTCCGCGGGCATTCATCCCCCAGCCGACGGCCAGCGACATACGATTCCCCAAGCCGCCGAGGCGCCCGCCGACGTAAGCGGCCGGAATCTTGCTGATGCACGCCACAAGTATGACGGCAAGCACCAAGACCGGAGCAAAATGTTTCGCAAAGTCGGTCGTTAGCCCGAGGGAGACAAAGTAGATCGGCACGAAGACGCCGTTCGAAAAGCGGCGAATTCCTTCATAGGCCTGATCTTCGGCTTCGCTCGGCGTCGGTGTGAGCATGACGCCGAACAAAAACGCCCCGAGGAATGCGTGAATTTCCAGCGACTCTGCCACGGCCGCGGCCAGCAACAAGAGCGCAGCCACGACCGTCATGCGTCCTGCCGATTGCTGCGGCCGCACGCGGTGCCAATAGGCCAAGAGTCGTGAGGCCGCCGCGCCGACGAGCAGCGTTCCGGCGAAGAAAGCCGTGAGTTCGACGATCTCGGAACCGACGCCCGCTGCTATGCCCGCCTGAGGCTGCGAAATCTGCTCAAACGCAACGAAGAGCAACATCCAGCTCACGAGATCGTCGATCACCGTGGCCGACATAATGATCGCGCCGAACTTGTCTTTCAGCAAACCGAGATCGAGCAGGATGCGGGCCAACACCGGATTGGCGGAGTTGGCCATGGCCGCGCCGATGAAGAGCGCAAGCGGAAACTCATGCGCGGGATTTTCCAAGCCGAATAAATGCGGCGCGGCGTACACGAGAGCCATACCGGCGGCCAGCGGCGCTAGCGTACCGAGCAAGCCGACGAAGAGGGCGACGCGGCCGTTCTTCAACACGCCGCGGGCATTGATCTCCAAGCCCACGGTGAACATGAAGAACAGCATGCCGAACTTGATGACGGCGTTGCGGAGCGCGGCCGCATCGCCGGACGTCGGGAAGAGCGACGTTTGAAACTCCGGCGCGATGGCACCCAGGAGCGTCGGCCCAAGGACCACGCCGCAGAGCATCTCGCCGACCACGGCCGGTTGCCGTAGTCGGCGCATAAGGATGCCGCCGGCGAGCCCGCACACGAGCATGACGGCCAACTGCACCAAGAGCGACGTGAAGGCAGTTCCAGGCATCAGGTGCTACTCGCCCAATTGCACCGGTTGGCCGGCAGCCTTGGCGGCGTTCATCTCGGCACGCAGTTCGTCCATCGGCGCGACGACGTCGTCGACCTTATCCGTGAACAGGTCGCCGATGAGCAAGTCGGTGAGATGTCCCTTCAAGTGCGGATGCTTCTTGACGAACCGGCCGAAGCTGAAGCCGTCGTAGTACTCGCAAACCAGGCGACGCATCCGCTCCATGCCGGCGACGAAATCCGGCCCCCACTTGCCGAGTTGCGCGGCCGAGGTGTCTCCCTTGGCCAGGCCTTCGCAAACGGCGTCGGCGGCGCAGGCCCCCGACCGTAGCGCGAGTAGCACGCCGGAGGAATAGAGCGGATCAAGAAAGCCGAACGCATCGCCGACCAGAACCCAGCCGTCGCCCGCCACTTCCTTCGCGCGGTACGAGTATTCCTTCGCGGCGCGGAACGGCGCGACTTGCTTAGCGTTGGCGATCCGCGGTTGCAAGCCGGGGCACTTGGCGACTTCATCGAAGTAGATCTTTTCGAGATCCTTCGTGTCACGTTCGGTGAAGAGGTAAGTGTAAGGCGCGACCACGCCGACGCTGATCTTGTTATCGTGCAGCGGGATGTACCAGAACCAGCCTTGTTTGCCTTCGGTCTGCATTACGATCGTGGCGCCTTCGTCGCGACCCGTGTCGCGATAAGCGCCTTCCCAATATGTCCAGAGGGCGGCCTTCTTCAGCACCGGGTCCCATTCGCGCAGGTTAAAGCGGTCTTGGATGATGCAGCTTTGCCCGGCGGCGTCGATCACGACGTCGGCCCGCACTTCGCGCTCGGCGCCGTTCTTATCCATGATCTTCACGCCGACGGCGCGCTTGCCTTCGAACAGGATATCGACGACCCGCGTTTCTTCATGGACGTCGACGCCGTGCTCGCGAGCATTGTTGAGCATCATTTCGTCGAATTCCGCACGTTCGACTTGCCACGTCTGCGAACATTCGTGCGGCTTGTTGTCGTGGAAGTAAAACGGCTCGGAGAGCTTTCCTTTCGAAGTGACGAATTGCACGCTGTGCTTGTGGACGAAGTGACTCTTCTTCATCTTCGGCAGCATATTGAGCCGCTCGAGCACCCAAAACGTTTCGGGAATTAAGGATTCGCCGATGTGATAGCGGGGAAACTTCTCGCGCTCAAAGAGTTGGACCTTGTAACCCTTCTGAGCGATGAGCGTGGAAACGGTGGCGCCGGAAGGGCCGCCGCCAATGACGATGACGTCGGGATGAGCGGAAGTGATCATTTACGACACTCGCGAATAGGGGCGAAAGGAATGCGTGCTAGGAGACTTCAGATATCAGACGTCAGACATCAGTAAAACAAGTCATTTAGCCGCGGAGCTTGTCTCCGCGTTCTCAAGAGCAACTACTCGCTCGCCGGCCAAGGGCGCTCGGCGTCTTCATGCGGACCACGAACTTCATTGAGCAGAGTGATTAACTCGCGCAGCTTCTTATCGCTGAGATGCCCAAGCTGCCGATCGTGGCAAGCGCGGACTTCCTCGGCCAGCGAATCAATGAGCGCCGCGCCGGCTTCGGTGAGGCCGACTTCCACGACGCGGCGGTTTTCGGCTTTGCGCTCGCGTCGCACGAGCCCCCGTTCGTCGAGCTTGTCGAGCAGCCGCGTCATGTCGGGTGCCCGCGAGATCAGCTTCGCGCCGAGGGCCGAAGTCGACATGGTTCCCGGATGGGCCGCCTTGAGCAAACGGAGCGTGTTGTATTGTTGGGCCGAGAGGTCGAAGCGGCCAAAGAGTTCGTCTTCCATCGCCCGCAAGCGATCGTAGGCCCGCCATAGATGCAAATAGGCCGCCTGTTCGAGCGAGTCGAACTTTTGGACGCGACGCGGGTTGAGGGGAGCAACGTTGGTCATACCTACTTTATTATCGGTCGAAACGAACATCGTCAAGACAATAGTTGTTTGAACAAGTATCCAGGCGTGCAATCCCTAAGCTGTTACCAATCCTATAGTTACCGCGGCGGTGGAGCCGGCGGGCCAAATTGCGGTCGGAATTCGACCGGCGAATAGCCGAAATCGCGCGTCGCCGCCCCGTGATCAAAGATCATGTCTTTGTTCATCCGCAGGGCCATTTGCACGTTTTCCTGCAGCGATGTTCGGCGACGGCGAGCAAGGCCGAGCATGCTGAACCCGACACGCCAGGCCAACGCCGGCAAAGAGATGATGCGCGGCGGCCGGCCGAGCCCCTCAAAAACACGCCGCACCATCTCACGGTAAGTCAGCGTTTCTCCGCCGCTTAGCTCGTACGCTTGATTGTGTGCCGCGTCGTGCTCAAGCGTCTGCAGAACGGCCCGGGCCAAGTCCCGGGCATGAACCGGTTGCCGCAAGCCGTCGGCACGGCCGCAGACGATGAAGAAGCCGAACCGCCGGATGAAGGCGGCGATGCGCGTGATGTTCTTGTCGAAGCCTTCGTCGTAGATGATCGTCGGGCGGAGAATCGTGTAGCCGACGCCGTGCGCTCGGGCGAACGTCGTCAATCGGTCTTCCGCCGCGATGAGGTCGTCGGCCGCCGCGCGTTCGGCCGGTTCGGCGGAGTCGGTTTTCGTAAACCGGCTCGTCGACGAGAAGGCGACGACTCTTCGCATGCCAAGCACGTGCAATCGCGTGAGGGCCTCGGTCGAGACCATGCGGATCGGGCAACAGAAGACCACGGTCGTCGGCGGCTCGTCCGGCGCAAAGTCATTGGGCCGAGATAAATCCAGTAGCAAGCGACCGTCACGAGGCTTGCTCGACGTAAACCGAGCCGCATGCCGCTCGGCGTACGGCTCCTGCGCCAGCAACTCGACGAGACGTCGCCCGACAAGCGACGACGCACCGATGACGAGGAGCGATTCGCGGTTCACGAGGCGACTGCGTTAGTCGTTGATCAAATCGCGGACCGTCATGCCGGCCGGGATCATCGGCAGCACGTGCTCTTGATACGGCGTTTGCACGTCGAGCAAGAACGGACCGTCGTAGTCGATCATTTCCTGCAGGGCCGCCGCGAGGTCTTCCTTCTTGTTCACGAAGCGAGCGCCCCAGCCGTAGCCCTTGGCGATCTGCACGAAGTTCGGATAACGCTCGGGATTGCCAAGCCCGTCACCTTTGCCGGCCGCTTCCGGATGATCGACCGGGCCGAGGTACGTGTGGGCGCGAGTCGCGTCGTGGAAGCGATCTTCCCACTGCACGACCATGCCGAGATGCTGGTTGTTGAGCAGCAGCACCTTCACCGGAATCTTCTCGCAGACGCAGGTGCCGAGTTCCTGAATGTTCATCTGGAAGCTGCCGTCGCCGTCGATGTCGAAGCAGAGCTTATCCGGATGCGCGACCTTGGCCCCCATCGCCGCCGGCAAGCCGAAGCCCATCGTGCCCAGCCCGCTGCTCGACAGCCAGGTGCGGGGTTTGCGGAATTTCAGCCACTGCGCGGCCCACATCTGATGCTGGCCGACGCCCACGGCGACGATCGCCTCGCGATCCTTGATCAGCCGATCAAGTTCGCTGAGCGCGTATTGGGCCGTGATGCCGGGGAACGACTTGTCGTACTTGTACGGATACGTCGTCTTCCATTCCTGCACTTGCTTGAGCCACGGCTCCAGGCCGGTCGGCGCTTCGA
The DNA here is from genome assembly GCA_017303535.1 of Planctomycetota bacterium. Lineage (GTDB taxonomy): Bacteria > Planctomycetota > Planctomycetia > Pirellulales > PNKZ01 > PNKZ01. Next base: position 47,902 of record JAFLCO010000001.1, on the reverse strand, counting down.
CGATCTTGTTCAACTCGGCCAGCGCGAACTTGATGTCGCTCGTGATGCCGATGTGCGCCGGCTTGTTCTTGTGAAGCTCCGACGGATCGATGTCGATATGCACGATCACCGCGTGCTTGGCGAACTCCGCGAGCTTGCCGGTGACGCGGTCGTCGAACCGCACGCCGAACGCCAACAACAGGTCGCACGATTCCACGGCGTAGTTCGAGTACACGCTGCCGTGCATGCCGAGCATGTCGAGCGAGAGCTTGTCGTCGCCCGGATACGCGCCGAGGCCCATCAAGGTCATGGCCACGGGGATACCGGTCTTCTTCACGAGCGTGCGAAGTTCTTCCGACGCCTCGCCCGCGATGATGCCGCCGCCGGCGTAGATCACCGGCTTCTTGGCCCGCTTGATCGCGGCGGCCACGGCCTTGATTTCTTCCGGCTTTGCTTTGCGATCTTCAACGTGATAGCCCGGCAAGTTCATCGGGCAGTCGAAATCGACCTTGGTTTCAAACTGCTGCACGTCTTTCGGAATATCAATCAGTACCGGGCCCGGCCGGCCGGTCGTCGCAATGTGGAACGCTTCCTTCATCACGCGGGCCAAGTCGGCGACGTCGGTCACCAAGTAATGATGCTTCGTGATACCGCGACAAACTTCGACCATCGGAGTTTCTTGAAACGCGTCGCTGCCGATGACCGGCGTCTTCACTTGGCCGGTGATCGCGATGAGCGGGATGCTGTCGAGCTTGGCGTCGGCGATCACGGTCACGAGGTTCGTCGCGCCCGGGCCGCTTGTGGCCATGCAAACGCTGACCTTGCCGGTGCTGCGCGTATAGCCTTGGGCCGCGAAACCGCCCCCTTGTTCGTGGCGCGGCAGGATCGTGCGAATCTTGTCCTTGTACTTCACCAGCGATTGGTGCAGCGGCATGCTCGCCCCGCCCGGGTAGGCGAACATAACGTCGACGCCGTGCCGAATGAGCGACTCGATAACGATGTCGGCCCCGCACATCAGTTCGACGGCGGCGGCAGGTTTGGCGGCGGCAGGCTTGGCGATCGTGGCCACGGCGGAATCTCGCAGGCTGAAAGGGGACGAAAAACGGCGGCTGACGGAAAGGCGGCGACCGACCCGATGGTCGAGGCCAAGCCCGTGTGGGCAAACAATTTACCTTAAACCGCAGGGGGCAAATTGACAACGGGCCGACGGCGGCGGACGGAGCCCGAATTCTGAATTATGACAGGCGTTTCGCGGTAAAGTTCGCCGGTTTTGCCGGGAATTTCGCCCAGGCCGGACGATTTCGAGCGCGGCCGCCGCCTCAACCGGACGCTTCTTCGCGCGACCGAAGAGAACGGGCCGTCGCGATGCCCGCGAAACTCGGCCGTCGCGGCGGGGTTTGGAAGGTCCGGCGGCGCGGTTTCTTCCGACGGTCCGCCTCACTTCACGACGTCCCCTCCACCTAGGTGCCCCATGTCGCGTGCTCCGCTCGCCGTCATCGGTATGTGTCTCGCGATGTTCAGCGGCCGCGAATCAGCAGCCTCCGATTGGTCGCGCTTCCGCGGCCCCAACGGTTCCGGTGTTTCCCCGGACTCCGCGAGCGCGCCGACAACGTGGAGCCCGAAGGAAGGCATCAAGTGGAAAGTCGCGCTCCCTGGGCCCGGCTCGTCGTGCCCGATCGTCGTCGGCGACAAAGTTCTCGTCACCTGCTGGAGCGGATACGCCGTCGACCGCGGTGAACTCGGCGAGCAGAGGAACCTCAAGCGACATCTCGTCTGCTTCGACCGCGCGACCGGCAAGACGCTGTGGGATGCGACCGTTGCCGCTAAGTTGCCTGAGGATCGCTACGGCGGGATGTTCGCCGAAAACGGTTACGCCTCGCACACGCCCGCGAGCGACGGCGAGCGCGTGTTCGCGTTCTTCGGCAAATCGGGCGTCGTGGCATTCGACATGAACGGTAAACAACTGTGGCAAACCGATGTCGGCGACCAATCCGATCGTCGCGGCTGGGGAACGGCGTCGAGCCCGATCTTGTTTGAGAACTTGGTGATTGTCACGGCGGCCATCGAGAGCCAAGCCTTGATCGCGCTCGACAAAGCGACGGGTAAGGAAGTGTGGCGCAAGAAGGCCGGCGGCTTCGACAGCACCTGGGGAACGCCGGTGCTGGTGAAGGTCGACGACCAGCGGACGGACCTCGTCATCGGCGTGCCGTACGACGTGTGGGGCTTCGATCCGCGAACCGGCAAGTTCCTCTGGTTCTGCGAGGCGATGGATACCGACTCGTTTTGCTCGAGCCTCGCGGTCGACGGCGACACCGTCATCGGCATCGAAGGACGCGGCGGCGGTTCGATCGCCGTGCGAGCCGGCGGTACCGACGACGTTACCAAAACGCACGTCGTCTGGAACGGCCGAGACAGCAACCGCATCGGTACGCCGGTCGTTTATGAAGGGCGCGTGTATTTCGTGGCGAACAAGATCGCCAATTGCATCGACGCCAAAACCGGCAAGAAGATTTTTCAGGCCCGACTGACGAGCGACGCGGCAGCAGCGAACTCCGGCGACGTTGCACGCGAGGACCCGGCCGGACGGCCCGGCGGCTTCGGCGGCCCGGGAGGTTTTGGAGGCGGCGGCTTCGGTGGGCCCGGTGGAGGAGGCTTCGCCGGCGGTTACGGAGGTCGCGGCGGTCGCGGCGGCCAAGACTACGGCTCGCCGATCATCGTCGACGGCAAGGTCTACTACACGACCCGCGGCGGCGAGACTTTCGTGTTCAAGGCCGGCGACAAGTTCGAACAACTGGCCGTGAATCGCGTGACGGACGAAGCGGAAGATTTCAGCAGCACCCCGGCCGCCGCCGACGGCGCGATTTTCATTCGCTCTAGCAAGCATTTGTATTGCGTAGGGAAGTAAACAAACCGGCCGGACCTCTTGCGAAGTTCCGGCCGGTTTGTTGTTTCCGTCGTCGTTCAGACGCTAATGACTCCGGTCGCTGATGCTACCGGCTCGCTGTCGGCGTGAAATTTCTGTTCGGCGCCGCGGCGTCTTCGGGCTCCCCGCTCGCTTAGCCCAGCAGCTTCGAGATCGGTTTGCCGTCGCGCGAGATCATGATCGGGCGGCCGGTGTTGGTGTGGTATTCCTTGCGGGTGTCGATGCCCAAGGTCGTGAGCAGCGTCGTCGCCACGTCGTCCGGGGCGATCGCTTCGTTGGCCGGGCCTTGGCCTTTGTCGTCGGAGGCGCCGATGACTTGACCGGTCTTCATGCCGCCGCCGGCCATGACGACGAACATCGCCCGCGGCCAGTGATCGCGTCCGCCGCGTTGATTGAGCTTCGGCGTCCGACCGAATTCGCCCGTCATGATGACGGCGGTGCTTTCCAGCAGGCCGCGTTCTTCGAGCGTCATCAGGAGCGCCGACAGCGTTTGGTCGACCATCGGCAAGTTCTTGTCGAGCCGGGTCCAAATGTCGTTGTGCATGTCCCAACTGCCGGTCGTCAGCGTGACAAACCGGGCGCCGGCTTCGATGAGCCGCACGGCCAGGAGGGCGCTTTGATTCACTTCGCCGTCGCCGAACCGCTTGGCCACGCTGGGATCTTCGCGCCCCAAGTCAAACGCCTCGCGGGCCCGCTTCGAGCTGATCATCGCGAACGCTTGTTCGGAGAATTCGTCGAGGCCGGAGAGTACGTCGCTCTTGGCTTCGATCGAACGGAAGGTGTTGTCGACCGAGGCCAGCAATTGCTCGCGGCGATTGACTTCGGTAAGCGTCATGCCCCCTTGCAGGCCGATGCCGCGCACGTTGAACGGTTGGCCTTGCTTCGGCTGCGCGTTTGTCGAGAACGGGCCGTATTGCAGACCGAGGAACCCGCCCCCTTGCGGCGTATTGGGAACGGCGACGAACGGCGGCATGTCGGGCGGCGACGCGAGTTCCTTGCTGACAATCGAGCCGAGCGAGGGAAACTCGATCGACGGCAACGGCCGATTGCCGGTGAGCAGGTACTTCGACCCGAGTTCGTGTGCGGCGAGCGTGTGGCTCACGCCGCGGAGAATCGTGAACTTATCGGCGCACTTGGCCAACAGCGGGAACTTTTCGCAGATCTCCATGCCCGGAACGTTCGTCTTGATCGGCTTGAGGTTGCCGCGATATTCGACCGGAGCTTCCGGCTTCATATCAAATGTGTCCATGTGCGTCGGTCCGCCGCCGAGCCGGATGTAAATCGCGGCCTTGGCCTTCGCGGTCGACTTCACTTCGCCGGCCTTCGCCAAGCGAAGGTAATCCGTAAGCGTGAGGCTTGCGCCCAGAGCACCGACCTTCAAGAAGTCGCGCCGCTTCAAACCGTCGCAAAAACGATGTTGGGACATGGTTCGGATTCCTTATTGACGAGCGAGTGTGCGTGCGTTGAATGAGTTTGAATAGGTTCTTGCTAGGGAAGGCGATAGATGATCGGCCCCCTCACCCCCTGCCCCTCTCCCCCAAGGGGGCGAGGGGAGTTTTCATAGGCTAGTGGTTGACCACGAACTCTTTCGTGTTGAGCAGAGCCCAGACGAGATCGCGGATGCCGGTGGCCGGGTTCTCCGCCGTCTTCATATATTCCTCGGCCGTCGCCAGTTCGTCCTTCGTCGGATAACGAGTGAACGTCCGCAAGTAGGCTTCGTTGATCAGTTCGGCCGTCGACTGCGGCTTGGCCTGCTTCCCTTGGTCACCGGCGCTTTGCAGAGCCGCGATCTCCGCTTCGAGTTCCGCCATCTTTTCCTTGGCCCGATCCTTCATCGCGAGCAACCGCTGAGCTTCGTTGGCAGTAACCTTGCCTTTGTTCTTCTTCGCCTTCGCGGTTTCTTCCTTGAGGCGTTCCTTCATGCGGGCCAACTCGCGCTCCTTGTTGCGGAGTTCGGCGGCAGGGTCCGATGACTTCTTTTGCGTGCCCGGCAGGTCGGCGGTCACGGCGTCGAGCCAACCGTTGGGACGCTCGATCATGCGGAACATTTCCTGGTCGTTGCGGAGGTAGACAGTTTGCAACAGCGACGGTTCGTTCGACCGCTCGCAATCGCACGGCGTCTCCCGCTTCGGCTTGCCGAACACGGTCAGGGCGTAGTTATTGATGTTGTTCCGGTTCGTATAGCTCAGGCTCATGCCGATTGCGCAGTTCGTCACCGGGTCTTGCGCACGACGGGCCAGTTCGCTTTGGCCGGCCGTCGCGCTCACGACGGCGTCGTACACCACTTCCGCCGGCAGGCGCCGCGGCACCGCATGGCTAAAGTTACGCAGATCAAACTCGTTCGTGCTGTTGGTCAGCCACGAACGTTGGTACGTATCCGAATTGACGATCTCGCGCATCAGCCACTTGATGTCGTAGTCGTGCTCGACGAACTGAGCCGCCAAGTAGTCGAGCAATTCGCGATTGCTCGGGGCGTTGGCAAGGTTCATGTCGTCGGCGGGCTCGACGATGCCCACGTTGAAGTAGTGCGCCCACACGCGGTTGACGAAGGCCCGCGCGAAGTACGGGTTGTCCTTCTGACGTAGCCAGTCCATCAGCGGCTCACGGGGATCGTCGTAGTTTTGGTCGACGATCTCGTCGCCGCCCAGAACCTTCGGCGTCAGCACGCGACCGGCCGCCGCGACTTTGCTTTTATCCTTTTTCCCCTTCGGCGCCGCCTTCGGAGCCCGAACGTACAACTCGGAGAACGGCACCACGCCGCCGGAGCGAGCCACGCGATCGAGGTCGGCCCGAATCTTCGCGCCGCCGACCTTCTTCGGATCGGTCTCCACGCCCGCCTTCGCGATCAGCTCTTTGGCGATTTCGCGATCGCCGGTTCCGCTGGTGATGCGATCAAAGAACGCCGTGAAGTGTTGGAAGTCGTACTGGCTCCACTGGTCGAACGGGTGCTTATGGCATTCCGCGCATTGCAACCGCACGCCGAGGAACGCGTAGCTAAACGACAGCGCCTTCTCGTTCGACGTCCGCATGTTACGACGCATCCAGTAATACGGCATCGTCTCGCGGGCCGTGAAGTCGGCCGGCTTGTCGTCGCGAACGTACGACGTCATTTCCTGGCAGTATTCCAGGTAGTCTTGGTCCGGCGAGGTTCGGCTTACGGCCAGGACGATGCCTTCGACAATATCGTCGTAGTGGACGTTGTCGGCCACGCGGCGGTGCAGCCATTCGTACCAGTGCGTGCCGGCTTTGGCCGGAGCGCTGTTGCGAAGTTGGTTCTCGCTGTTGCCCAAGATGTCGCTGAGCTTCGTGGTCCACCAAGCGGCGTAGGCGGGGCGGCTGAGAAGTTCGTCGACCTTCGCGGCTCGTTTGTTCGGCGACTTATCGGCGAGGAACGCCCGCACTTCGTCGGCCGTCGGCAGGACGCCCGTCACGTCTAAGCTGGCCCGACGCAAGAATTCTTCGTCCGTGCAAACGTCCGACGCCACGACGCCGATCTTCTTCAGCTTCGTCAGCACCAGTTCGTCGACCTTCGTCTTGGCCGGGATGTTCGGATATTTCGGACCGACCTGATCGCTGACGGGCAGCATCACGGCCACGGGCACCACGCCGTTGTCGTAGAAGGCGACGACGTGCGTGTCGCCCTTGCCGACGCACGTGATCACGCCATTGACGTCGACTTTCGCGACGGCGTCGTCGTTCGTTTGAAAACGGCACAGCGGCGTGACGTCTTCGATCGTGCCGTCGGACCAGTGAGCGACGACATGCAATTGCGTCGTCTCGCCCGGCTTCACGTATTCGATTTCCGTCGGCCGGACTTCCATCTTCACGAAGGTCGGATCTTTCGCTTCATCAACGGCCGGCGCACCGGCTTCGATCCACTTCGAGATCAGCCGGTATTGCCAACTGTTCTTTTCCATCCGCTTGCCGCCGCCGTGCTCGTCTTCGACGTCACTCGACGTCTTGGCGAGGATCATGCTCTCGGCCGGCTTCTTGACGTCGACCCGCGGCGTTTCACTCTTAACGATCGCTTCGAAATCGGTCTTGAAGTCGTAGCCGAAGAGCGAGAGGCGGAAGCCCCCTTGCCCTTGGAACGAGCCGTGGCAGGCCCGACCGCTGCAACCGAGCCGGCCCATCAGCGGCAGCACGTGCCGTTGCAAGCTCGGCACTTCCTTCACGTCCGGCGATTCGAAACGGATACTGGCCGGCGGCAGAACCTTGGCCGGCACGTCCGACGACTTTTCAATCGCGGCGCCAAAAGCGAGTGACGGCGCCAGACAGCAAGCGGCGACGAGTGCGAAATGGGTGCGACGCATACTTACGACTCTCCGTAAATGACTCAATTCACTTGCGATGGCAAAGCAATTAAGCCGAAATCAGGCAGGCGTGGATTGTGTGTGCGGGCGGCAAACGAAACGGACGGGGGAACGATCGGACGGCAATCCAGGCGTTTGAACAGCGACGCTGCTCAATAGAACAAGTTGACGACTTCTCAGGCTTGGTTACGGGCTTTCACTTGGTTTCTTTTCCGCCGGCTTGCCGTCGCCGGATTTACCGTCACCGGATTTGCCGGGCGAAGGTTTCGCGGCACCGTTCTTCGAAGGCGTCGCTTTCCCGGCGGGCTTCGGTCGGCCGGCGGTTTTCAAAGCTTCCTGGTAGCGGCGTTCGACCAACTGCTCGCGGTCGGCATCCAATTCATCCAGCTCTTTTTGCAACGCGGCGGCCCGGGCGGCGGTTCGTTCGTGCGTGAACTTCACCAGTTCTCGATGGACGGCCAATTGCTCGGCCAGCAACTGCCGCAACTCGGCCTCCTGTTCCGGCGTCCGCCCCATCGACATGCGGGCCACGAGCAACTGAATGCGCGATTGCAGTTTCCACTCGTTGAGTTCCATTTCATAGCGCAGCGGCTGCATCTCCTGGCTTTGGGCCAAGCGCTCGCTGGCGCGGAAGAGTTCGCGCACCGCCTTTTGATACTCTTGCGGGCGGCGCGTCTTGAGCCGGTCGAGAAGCTCGGCAAGTTCCGGATGATGGGCCCGCACAAACGTCAGCGCCGCCGCTTCGCGCTCCGGCGTGAAACCTTGCAACGCTTTGGAAGCCTGCGGGCCTTTGGGACCTTTGCTCGACTTCGAGCCGTCGGCCTTCAGAGCCGCGGCCGTGCCGGAGGTCGTCGCTTTGACGGGGACGATCCCTTCGTCGGCCGTCAAGCGAGTCAACGAAATGCAACCGACCACGACAGCCAGCGCCGTCGCGAAACGAAGGAAGCCGGAGTGCTGCAGAATCAAATTCTTGAGATGGTGCGACATGCTCGGCGTTATTCCGTGGCGTCCGACGACGACTCGGCCACCGCGGCCAGCAGCCAATCCGGTGCTGCAAGGTCCATCGGGTCGGCGGCGACTTCGTCCTCGTCACCGCTTTCGATGACGGCGACTTCGTCAAGCACTTCGTCCGCGGCGACGAGTTCATCCACCAGCGGCGACACGGCGTCCCAACGGTGCTCGGGGCCCAACGCCGCCAAGAGTTGCGAGTCGGCTTCCGCCAAACCTTCAAGACGCTGCGCCGCGGCGACTTCGCCGGTCGGCGCGTCGGCCGGCTTGCGCCAGGTTTGCCAAGCGACGACGAGCGCGACGCTCGCGGCCGTCACGATCGCCCACCAGCCGATCGTCGATCGCGATGCGGAAGCGGCGACCAGCGGGCGTTTCGCCGGCTCGATCGGTGCGGCCCGTTCGAAAGAGCCCCGTTCGAAAGAACTCTGCTCAAACGATACGCGGACCACTTCGCCCAGTGCCACCGCCTCGGCCAAAGCTTCACAAGCCGACGGATCGCTCGCCATGCGCTCTTCAAACGCCGCCGCGGCCGAATCATCCAGCTCGCCTACGGAGTATTGATACGCCGTCCAGAGCAGCTCATCGCTCGCTCGAACTTTGCCCGCGAAGGGGTTGCTATTGCTGCTATTCATCTTCATCTGTCTCGAAAAATCGCCTGTCCGCGTCAGCCGGCGACGACCGGCAACTCGACGCCGATCGCTGCCCCGCTCGGTATTCCTCGGACCTGCACCTATCTGATGCGCGTCCGACATCGATTATTTGTTCTTGATGCAAAACACAAAGGGGGTAAAACCCGCAGGTTTTGCGCGACGTAAGTCAGCGAAAATTCGCCACTTATGACGATCTCCACCGAGCCGCAGGAGCATACCTGCGGTGCCCCGGGTATCCACCCGGGGCTATTGAACGGACTTGCCGATCGCAACGCTCCGCAGCATACGGGCATCACGCAATGTTCCCCAAATTCCACGCGCCGCGCGATCCGCGAATTCGGAGAAATCGACAGCTTCGGCAAGTTCGGAATTCCGACTTTGACGGTCGCGCCGATCTCGCGGCGCAGCCACGAAAAAACCCGAGCAAAACCGCTCCGGCGTCGCTTGATTCACGCGCCTGAGTCGCACCGGTCGTAACTACTTTGCAACTTAGGTGCTCGACCCAACCGCGGTCGCAGGGCCGGCAACGCTCTCACACTTGTCGCCGGTCGCAAGCCAGACGCCTCACCCGCGTCCTCTCTCTCCCCGGAGTTTGCATTATGAAGGTCTTGTTCGAACGTTTGTGGACGGAAGAAGCCGGTGCCATCGTGTCGGCGGAAGTAATGTTGATCGCCTCGATCCTCGTAATCGGCGTCATCGTCGGTTTGGCCGCCGTGCGTGATTCGGTCGTTACCGAACTTGCCGACGTCGCCCAGGCCCTGGCCAACGTGAATCAATCGTACAGCTACAGCGGCGTGACCGGCCACCATGCCCTCTCGGGCGGCGGCGCATTTAACGACGCGGCCGACTTCTGCGACAACGCCTGGTCGAACGGCGACTGGGGCAACTCGAAGTGCGTCCGCATCTGCTCGGGCGGCGGCCCGGTCGTCGAAGGCGACCACGGCGGCGGCCACCACGGCCCTAAGGGCTACTAAGCCCCGCGGCTAATCGGACGTCGTCCGGTGAGACGCCGAGAAGAGGTTCATCCCCGTGACCTCTTCTCGGCGCAGAGCCGGCGAAGGCAATTGACGAATGCAGAAGCCCGAATGACGAAGGCAGCTTAGTCGACGCGGAACTTAGTTCCGTCCCACCTGACTCCTGGCTCCTGCCTACTGGCACCTGCTCAAAACACCGGCTGGATCTTCTTCAGCCGTTCTTCCGTGGTGCGCATTAGCGAGTCTTCCGCGGCTTCGTCGGCCGCTTCGTACGTCACCGAGAACCGCAAGTGCGGGCCGGCGTCGTCCCACGGCACCGTCACGATCGAGTGCTGCGTGATCAGGTACTGGCTCGCCGCTTCGCCGGTTTCAAACTTCGTTCCGTCGGCTAAGCCCTTCGGCGCGGGCGTGTAGAGGAAGTACGTTCCGCCCGGCATCTCACACTCGAAGCCGCACCGCTTGAGCACGTCGACCAGCTTCTTTAAGCGGCGACGATACTTGTCACGAACGATCTTCGGAATGCTCGCGTCGTCCAGCGCCGCGGCCGCCGCTTTTTGCACGGCCATGAACTGGCCCGAGTCGCTGTTGTCTTTCACGTCGGCGAAGGCCTGCACGATCAGCGGATGACCGGCGACGAAGCCCATCCGCCATCCGATCATGTGGAACCCCTTCGACATCGAGTGCACCTCGACGCCGACTTCCTTCGCGCCCGGCACCTGCAGGAAGCTCGTCGGCTCTTGATCGTACGAGAGCAGCGCGTGGGCCGCGTCTTGCACGATCACCACGTTGTTCTTCTGCGCGAAATCAATGGCCCGCTTGTAGAAGTCGACGGTGGCCGTCTTACCGGTCGGGCTGTTCGGGTAGCAAAGCACGAGCAGCTTCGTGCGGCGCAGAACGTCGGCCGGAATGTTGTCGAGGTCCGGGAAGAAGTTGTTCTTCGCCAAGAGCGGCAGCCGGTGGACTTCGCCGCCGTAGTACTTCGTGTGCGTGCCGGCAACCGGATAGCCCGGCACGGTCATCAGCGTGACGTCGCCCGGGTTGATGAACGCCGCCGGCAGCATGGCCAGGGCCGTCTTGGTGCCGATGCAGTGATTGATTTCCTTGACGGGATCGAGCGCTACGCCGAACTGCCGCTGCATGAAGCGAGCCGCGGCTTCCTTATAGGCCGCGATGCCGTTGTCGGCGTAGCCCCGGTTCTCCGGCTTGTTGGCTTCTTCCGTCAACACGCGCCGCACCCCTTCCGGCGCCATCTCGTCGTTCTCGCCGATGCCGAAGTCGACAAGCGACCGCTCGGGATGATCGGCCAGCGCCTTGCGCTTGGCCCGCTTGATCTTCTCAAACTTATAGATCTCGGTCCCCTTACCGTAGTTAGGGCCCCCAATGCGATCGGCAAAACGCGACTGAAAATAAGGATCGGCCATAGCGATGTGCGTGAGACGGAAAGAGGTTGTAGATTGTGACGGATCGAGAGCGACGCGCGGAACTCAAAGACTAGCCCCGCCGCGCCAGCAAGGGGACACGACAACAGACGTCGCCCAGACGATGAAAGTTCGCCAAGAACGAACCCTAAAAAGTACGGGAAGGGGCCGGAATTCGCAAGGATACCGCAGAGCGCGTTGCTGAACGCGAGAGCGCCCGCGTGGTCAGGCTCGTTGGGGCTAGTAGACTAGCCCACGGAATGGGGTCCGCTTCTTGGCGGCGAACTCAACTTACAAGCCAGCAAAGGGAGCGGTTGGTCCGGCGGCATTCGACTCGTCCGCTTCCGACGGTTATTTCTTCTTCTTTCTTGCCTTTTGCCATGCCGACGCAAAGCCAGATCGTCCCGGAACTTGCTCAATTAGCTCTCGGTCGCGCAATCGGTTAAAGACATTCTTCATTGAGTTTTCTGAATGAATTCCTGTCAACCCGCGTGCCACACGATTAGTGATGAGCGGGTTTTGATCCAAGTATTCCATTACCACATCTTCAGCTGACGCAAGCTTTTCGTGCTTGATTTGCACCACGACTGAATTGTCGGTTTCGACGATGATCGGCGGCTTCAGATTCAGAGTTCGCATCGCCTCAAACGCAGTATTTAGGCCTTCCCCGACGTCCTTGTTGGGTGGGTCTGGGAATTTGTTAATCACTCGAACAATATTTCCATTTCGTGCAAATCGCTCCTTAAGAATGTTTTTCGGCGTTATGTGGGCAGGCAGTCGCCCAGGGCTTTCCACCTCAACGCGGTTATCGAAAATGCGAACATGCACATCATCTGCATTTCCGTAATCGCGGTGCAAAACGGCATTAGTAATGACTTCGTGAAGTGTCTCCGTTGGGTACGCAACCGGCTCCAGACCGTCGTCACCAAGTATCTGAATTCCATTTATGGTTTCTTGGGTCAGCCTGACCGCTCCCTTGATGATGTCATACGCCGAACCTTCGACGCTTTGAGGCAATCCAACAAGAGTGTCGCGCGTCCCCTCCTTGTCTGCTGTCCTGTACCGGTAGACCTTATTGCCGCATCGCTTTGGAAGCACTGCCTGCGGCAGATCAGCAAACAATACGACGCCAGCAACCGTTGGCTTGCTGTCTTTGATTAGTTCCTGTTTCTTCAGCCAAACTTCCGGCTCAGAAGTGGGAACGACGTCAAGCATAAACCCAATCGTAGTCGCCGAATTGCAGATCGTGTCCAAGTCGGTAGAAACCGGTTCATTCTCAAACGAAGTAACCCCCTTATTGCGCTCTAATAGACGCAGCTTTGCCTCTGTGTTCTGAGGCAAACTTTGTGCACCACGGCGGAGGTAGCAGATGCCGTCACTTGCCTTTACCGGTGCCTTCGTCTTAGAGACGATCACTTGAAGCACATAACCGGTTTCTTTTGGATGCGTTAGGAAGCAATAGGAATAGTCTCCACCTAGCGGAAACAGTTCCTCAAAACACTGCAAATGGCCATTGGCATCCTCGGGGTCGGCGAACCCATTCCAGTCATGCGGAGCACCGGCCTGCCCCTCTGCAATTCCAATGTACAATTCCCCACCGTCAGCGTTCGCAAAGCCAGAGATAGTCTTAGTAAGCTTGGCTGGCTTAATCTCCTTGGCTTTGAGATCAAAGAAATGCCCCTCCTTGTAGGTGAAAACCTGTTCAAGTTGTGCGTCGGTAATTTGACTGACATCAATGGGCATACAAGTGCGCTGACTTTTGTTCATTTTGCGGTTCAAGCGTCCGCTCGCGCGTGCGAGTCTTCAAATTCTACAGTCCGCGCTTTCTGTTGCACCAGTTATTGCCAACCCATATTTTGTTGCAACAAATGACGGAACTTCTTTTTGAACTCGCTTTAGAAGCCGTTCTCTGGCTTTACTCCTGGATAAGGCGGGGCATATTGACCGTAGTCTACGGCGTGGAATGGGTGGTCTTCGCAGGCTTTCGAGCGTTCACAGGACGGCGAGAAAGATAAAGGTTGCCGTAACTTCGCTGCTGCGTGAAAAGAATTGTTCGTCGCGTCAAGAAAAGTTTTGGCCGGCGGGGGATTTTTTGCGGCGTCAAGGGGCGTTTTTGGCCGGCCGCTTTGCCAATGTCACAGGCACGCTCCGTGTGCCGTCGCTCGTGGATTTGCTTCGCCGCCGTGAGTTACTCGGATCGCGTCGTCTGTTCACCGTCGTACTTTGATTCGTGCGGGCGTTTTTGGGTCCGCGGCCAACGGCACGCGGAGTGTGCCTGTTACATTGCCGGCCAAAAAGTGATTGGAATCGGTGGTCCGGATTTGGGAAACTACGTGATGCGCCGCTGCGCGCTTGGGCGTCGACCTTAGCCCCCGGTTCTTCAAACCGGGGGCAATCGGCGTGGAATCTCGCGAGCGGCGTGGGATCCGCATACTAGCCCCGAAGCGCAAGCGAGGGGACATGGCGAACTCCCGATCGTGCTTAAGCCGTTAAACCGAATCAAACCCACATTGCCCCCGGCATGAAGTGCCGGGGGCTAAGGTCCATGACCATGAATCACCATAACCAACCTTTACGCACCGCCACCCTCACCCGCCCTTCGGGCACTCGCCTCCGGCAGGAGGCGACAAACAACGCAGTCTCCCGGTGGGAGAGGGGTTGGTGGTACAAGCCCGGACAGCGAGCCGGGAGCGTCAGCGACCGGAGTCTTGCGGCGTCGATACGACGATCTGCCCCCTCATCCGCCCTTCGGGCACCTTCTCCCGCGAGGGGAGAAGGGAAATATGCGATTTCTGTTCGGCAGGTCGTCTTATTGACGATCGTTTTGCAATTACAAACGCGCTACCGTAAGTGCGTACAAATCGGGCAGGGTGCGTACATCGAGGTCCGAAAAGTACGCACCGGATCACTTAGAACTAAGGGTGCGTACATCTCGGGCTCCGATGTACGCACTTGCAATTTTGGCGCAATTGCAAATCTGTTGCGATTAGTGCCGGCGGAACGCCGCGGAGGGCGTTCCTTACAGAAGGCGATTTCTGCTCGGCGAACGGTTACTGCGGCGGGCTCAATTGAGGCCGCTCGAGAATTAGAAACCCCTCACCCCCGGCCCCTCTCCCCCGTGTCTCTTGAAAGCACGTGGCGAGGGGAGAATTCTGAGAGACTTTTAGCCGCGGCGGCGGACGGCCGGTTTGGCCGGGCCGAGGTCTTCGTCGTGATGCAATGCGGCGGCGGCCAGTTCGCGGCACTTGGCGGCGATGCCCGTGGCGTCGAGACCGAGGTCGGCCAGGAGTTCGCCTCGCTCGCCGTGTTCCACGTAGGCGTCCGGGATGCCGAGACGGTGGATGTTGGCGGTCGGCAAGCGAGCTTCGTTGGCCGCTTCCAGCACGGCCGAGCCGAAGCCGGTCATCAGTTGCCCTTCTTCCACGGTCAGCACGAACGGCGCCGTCGACACGGCCTTGAGGATCGTCTCCGTGTCGAGCGGCTTGATGAAGCGGGCATTGATCACGCCGACGTCGAGCCCTTCTTCGCGAAGTTGGGCCGCCGCCTTCACGCAGTCGGTCAGCAGCGTACCGCAGGCGACGATCATGCCGTCGCCGCCCCATTCGAGCACTTCGGCCCGCCCGAGTTCGATCGGCGCGGGCGAGCGATCGATCGTTTCGGCCGGAGCCTTCGGGTAGCGGAGCGAGGTCGGCGCGTCGTGCTTCAATGCGAAGTCAAGCATCGCGGGCAAGTCGGCGGCGTCGCCGGGGGCCATCACGACCATGTGCGGGAACATCCGCATGTAGCCGATGTCGAACACGCCGTGATGCGTCGGACCGTCGGGACCGGTGAGGCCGCCGCGGTCGAGCAAGAACGTCACCGGCAAGTTCTGCAGCGAGACTTCTTGGAAGATCTGATCGAAGCTGCGCTGCAGGAACGTGCTGTAGATATCGACGATCGGTCGCAGGCCCGCCTTCGCTTGGCCGGCCGCGAACGCCACGGCGTGCGATTCGCAAATGCCGACGTCGAAGAAGCGGGTCGGGAAATCGTCGCGGACCTTTTCGAGGTTCGTCCCTTGGCACATCGCGGCCGTGAGCACGGTGACCTTCGGATTGGCGGCGAGTTGCTCGTGAATCGCGGCGCTGGCGATGTTCGTGTAGGCCTTGCTCGACGACTTCTTGACCGGCACCACGCAGCGGCCGTCGCGTTGGAACGGGGCGGGAGTGTGGAAGCTGACCGGATCTTCTTCGGCCGGACCGAAGCCATGTCCCTTTTGCGTGACGATGTGCAGCAGCACCGGACCTTCGGCCTCTTGGCACATCTCCAGATATTGCTTGAGCAGGCCGAGGTTGTGGCCGTCGATCGGGCCGACGTAGCGGATGCCGAGTTCTTCGAACAGCATCCCGCCGTGCAGGCCGGCCTTAAAGGCGTCGCGGGTGTTCTTGAACATCCGCTCCATGCCGTCGCCGATCAGCGGCACTTTGGTGAGGGCCTTCGCGGCGCCGGTCTTCAGGCCGACGTAGAGCGAGTTCATCCGCAGGCGATCGAAGTAATCGGCCAGGCCGCCGACGCGCGGGCAGATCGACATTTTGTTGTCGTTCAGCACCACGATCATTTTCTTCTTGAGAAACGCCGCGTTGTTGAGGGCTTCAAAGACGATGCCGGAGGGGAACGCGCCGTCGCCAATGACGGCCACGGCCTGCCGATCTTCCTGGCCGGGCAGCAGGTCGTCGCCGCTCTTCAGGCCGAGCACCGTGGAAACGCTCGAGCCGGCGTGACCGGTGACGAACAAGTCGTATTCGCTTTCGGCGGGGTTCGGGTAACCCATCAAGCCGCCCTTGGTGCGAATCGAGGCGAAGTCGCGGAAGCGGCCCGTGATGAGCTTGTGCGGATAGATTTGGTGGCCGGTGTCCCAAATGAGCCGATCGCGACGGAAGTCGAACGTCGTGTGCAGGGCCAAGCAAAGCTCGACCACGCCGAGGTTCGACGCGAAGTGGGCCGTGCGATTGGAAACGACGTGGCAGAGAGCCTCGCGCATCTCCGCCGCCACTTGCTCGAGCTGCAAGAGCGACAAGGGGCGCAGATCGTCCGGCGAGTCGATGGTGGGGAGCAGGGGAGCCGGCATTTAGTGGTTCCTTTCCACGACGTAACGCGCGAGGTCTTCCAAGACTTCGACGTCGGTACCTATTCCATGTTGTTTCAACTCGCCGAGCGCCGCCAGGGCTCCGGCCGTCAGCGTTTCGGCGCGTCGCAAACTTTCCGCTTCACCCAAGAGCCCGGGGAACGTGAGTTTGCCGCGGGCCGCATCTTTGCCGACTCGCTTCCCGACCGCGGCTTCGGAGCCGCGCACGTCGAGCAGGTCGTCCATGATTTGAAAGGTCAGCCCGAGGCGCCGGCCGTATTCGTCGAGGGCCGCGCGTTGGGCAGGCTGCGCTCCGGCGACGATCGCGCCGAGCCGGAGCGAGACGAGAATCATCGCGCCGGTCTTACGGCGATGAATGGCTTCGAGCGTGGCGAGCCCTTCGGCAGGCGTGCGCGAGGTATTGCGCGGGGCGCCGGGAAGTTTGCCTTCTTCGGCGAGGTCGTCGGCCTGCCCGCCGACCATCTCGCAGGCACCGGCGGCACGTGCCAACTCGGCGCAGCACTCGGCGGCCGCGGTCGCGGGATGGACCCGGGTTGCCAGAGTTTCAAAGGCGAGCGTGAGCAGGGCATCGCCGGCGAGAATGGCCAACCCTTCGCCGAAGACTTTGTGGTTCGTCGGGTTGCCGCGACGGAGATCGTCGTCGTCCATCGCCGGCAGATCGTCGTGGATGAGCGAATAGCAGTGGATCATCTCGACCGCGCAGGCCGCGGGGAGCGCCGCTTCGAGATCGCCGCCGCAAGCCTGACAGCCGGCGAGAACCAAGATCGGACGGAGCCGCTTGCCGGGGGCGAGCAAACTGTAGCGCATCGCGTCGGCCAGAAGCTGCGGGCAGCCGGGCGTCGTCGCGTTGGGACGAGGAAGACAATCGGCCAGGGCTGCTTCGACTCGGGCCCGCCAGAGGCCGGTGAACGCGTCGAGCGCCGGGAACGGCGCAGGCGACGGGCTACGAGCGGCGGCGGTGGAAAGAGTGGCCATCAACAACGCACAATCGCGGCTTCGGGCAACGTGGCGCGTTGGGCAACCACGGCAGTCGGATCGGGGGCGACGACTCGCCAGGCAACGATCCTACGGACGGCCTTCCCCGCAAGAAGGGCCGATTTCATTCTAAAAAAGGGTGTTCGACTCGTCCACGCTATCAGGCCCTGCCGAGGCGGAATTCCCCACATCGGCGACGTCCGACGGCGGCGACTTCTTCGTACTACGACGCTTGGACCGGGTTTGTGCTTTCTCTTCCAGGGAAATTGTGGCTTCGTCGTCGAAGGGCTGCGTCGTCGGTTTCCCGTCGGCATCGACGCCGCTGAGCAATTCGATGCGCCGTTCGGCCCTTTCGAGCAGGCCATGACATTGCCGCAGGAGTTTGACCCCTTCTTCGTAACCGGCGAGCGACGACCCCAAGTCGGTGCGGCCGTCTTCGAGCTGTTGCACGATCTGCTCGAGCCGCTGGAGCGCTTGCTCGAAGCTGGGGGAAGTTTGCGGGTTTTGCGAGGCGGCGGCTTCGGTCATGAGCGGAGCCCGAGTTGGCGTTCGACGTATTTGGCGAGTAGATCGGTTTCGAGGTTCACGACGTCGCCGGGTTTGAGGTCGCCGAGCGTCGTGACGGCCAAGGTATGCGGAATGAGTTGTACGCTAAACCGCTCGGCTTCGGCGGCGACGACCGTGAGGCTGACGCCTGAGACGGTGATCGAGCCTTTCTCGACGAGGTGCCCGGCGTATGGCTTGGGAAAGCCAAACCACATTTCGGACCAGGGGCTGTCGGTCGATTGCCCCAGGTCGCGACGTTCGAGGAGCGTGCCGGTGCAATCGACGTGGCCGGTGACCAAATGGCCGCCGAGCCGATCACTTAACCGGAGCGAACGTTCGAGATTAACGAAGCCGCCCGGCTGCAGTTTTCCTAAGCTCGTGCGGGCCAGGGTTTCGGGGCCGGCTTCGAATTCGAGGACGCCGTCGTCGAACCGGACGACCGTGAGGCAACAGCCGCTGACGCAGATGCTGTCGCCCAGCGCGACTACGGCGGCGATCGCAGGCGCGGCGATGCGCAACCGCTTGCCCGGCGGTTCATCGTGGATTTCGACGACGGCGGCTTTCAGTTCGACGAGGCCGGTGAACACGGGCGGTTCGGGGTTCAGGGTTCGGGGTTCGGGGTTCAGGGTTCTTGCAGCAGCATTTAGCCCCGGAGCTTGCCTCCGGGAGCCGACCGCTTGGTGTGCTTCAAGATACCAATGCCGCGGCCGATTGGGCAGCGTCAAACGCCGGCGGCGAGCGACTCGCGCGTGAGCCGGCCGTCGTGCAGGGCGGAAGCGACCAGCGCGGCATGGCAACCGCATTCGGCGATGCTCCGCAAATCGGCGACGTCGCGCACGCCGCCGCCGGTGACAAGTTGCAGCGTCGGGTACTTCGCGTGCAGCGTGCGGCAGAGTTCCAAGGTCGGCACCCCTTGGCCGACGCCGACCGCCGCGAGGTCGAGCACGATCAACGTTTGCACGCCCACCGCGACGGCCTGATCAGCGATTTGCTCCGGCGTTTGGCCGGCCCAACCGTACGACGAGGCGAACGGTTCGCCGTGCTTCAGATCAAGGCTAAAGACGAGGCGCTCCCAACGGACCGCGCGGCCCGTGGCGGCGAGCGTCAGCACGTCGGGCATCGACTCCAGGCCGACGATTATCCGACCTTCGGCGGCGCGCGCGGCAAGGTAATCGGCGATGCGCCGGCCTTGATCGGCGGAGCGAATTCCGGCATCGATCCAGGGAGCGAAACCGGCGGCGATCACGTCGTCGTAACAGGCCCAAGCGGGCTCACCACCGGCGATGGCGTCGAGATCGGCGATGTAGCAGCGACGGAAGCCGAAGGCCTCGCGCAGCCCGCGAGCCACGGCGGCGGGCGTCGCACCGTCGCACAAGCGGCTCTCGATCGGTCGGTAATTGTCGCGGTCGCCCGCCACGCCGCGAACAACCTGATGGTTCTTTAAGTCGAGAACCGGCAAGACTTCAGGTAGCATGGTGCCGGGGCAGGTTGCCGACGTTTGCTCGGCCAGAGTACAATCTGAATTCACTTTGCTCGATCCCGCCTTCTGCTATTCGTCCCACCGCTTTTGAGGACGCTCTCATGCGTTTCGTTTCGTGCCGACTCCGGTCGCTAACGCTCCCGGCTCGCTGTTTGGCCGCTGCGGCCTTGGGCCTCGTCTGGTCGTCCGTAACTTTAGCACATGCCGCAGCGGCCGAAGCTCCTTTGCGAGTGACGTTCCTGATCGGTGAAGACGAGTATCAAACGTGGGAAACCCTGCCGGCATTCGTCGAGCGGGAACTCAAACCGCTGGGCATCGAATCGACGATCATCCATGCCGATAAGGACGACCTGAACCATTTCCCGGGCATTGAGAAGATCGCCGACGCCGACGTGCTGTTCGTCTCGGTGCGGCGGCGACCGTTGCCGAAGGCCGAGCTAGACGCGATCCGCAACTACTTGAAGAGCGGCAAGCCGCTGGTCGGCATCCGCACGACGAGCCACGCCTTCTCGATGCGGGCCAATCAGCCGAAGCCGCGCGCAGGCCTCGAACAGTGGCCGGACTTCGACGTCGAAGTGCTGGGCGGCAAGTACGAGAACCACTACGCCAACGACATCGGCACCGACGTCTCGATCGCCTCGCACGCGCAGACACACCCGATTCTGAAAGGGATTCGCCAAGCGAGTTGGCACAGCACCGGCTCGCTCTATAAGTGCACGGCCGTGAAAGGAACGACGATCCTGCTCAACGGCATCGCCAGCGATAAAGGAAAGCCGGTCACCCATCCCGTGGCCTGGACGTATCAATACGGCAAGTCGCGCGTGTTCTACACATCGCTCGGACACAAAGACGATTTCACGCTGCCGCACTTCAATCGGTTACTCGTCAACGGCATCTACTGGGCCGCGAATCGCACGCCGCCGGCCGAACTCGACAAGCAAGCCGAAGCCGGCGAAAGCCGTGACAAGTTCAAAGAAGGCTTCGCGGCCAATGCCGATGTCGAGCGCGTGATGAAGGGGTTCGCCGGCAAAGGAGAAGTCGGCGACGATTCGCTGCCGACGCCGCCGGAAGAGGCTCTGAAGTTGTTCCAAGTGCAGGACGGCTTCGAGATGCAACTTTTGGCGCATGAGCCGACCGTGGCTCAGCCGATTTATATGAGCTTTGACTCGCGCGGCCGATTGTGGCTCGTGCAGTATCGGCAGTACCCGTTTCCGGCGGGGCTGAAGGTCGTGAAGTACGACCAGTACCTAAGGGCCGTGTTCGACAAAGTTCCCGCTCCGCCACCGCACGGCGAAAAAGGGGCCGACAAGATCACGGTGTTTGAAGACACCGACGGCGACGGCCGTTTCGATACGTCGAAAGACGTGATCACGGGTTTGAACATCGCGGTGAGCGTCGCCGTTGGGCAAGGCGGCATTTGGGTTTTGAACCCGCCGTACTTGCTGTTCTACCCGGATGCCGACGGCGACGACGTGCCGGACGGCGATCCGGAAGTGCGTCTGAGCGGGTTCGGCTTGGAAGACACGCACTCGGTGGCCAACAGTTTGAAGTGGGGGCCCGACGGCTGGCTCTACGGCGCCAACGGTAGCACCACGACCGGTGTCGTGAACAGCGACGTGACGAAGAACGTCGCGTTTCAGGGTCAGATGATTTGGCGTTATCACCCGACGACGAAGGTGTTTGAAATCTTCGCCGAAGGGGGCGGCAACACGTTTAGCCTCGACATCGACAAAGTCGGCCGCGTGTTTTCCGGCACCAACGGCGGCGGCACCCGCGGCATGCACTACCCGCAAGGTTCCTACGGCGAAAAGAATTGGGGGAAGCACGGCCCGCTGACGAACCCGTACGCCTTCGGCTGGTTCAAACACATGCGGCACGAGGGCGACGAGGTCCGCTTTCCGCAGACCTTCGTCGTCTACGAAGGGGGCCAATTTCCCGAACGCTACAACCACGCGGTGATTGCAGGCAATGCGCTGCACAATCGCGTCTGGGCCAGCGAGTTGCTGCCCGACACGTCGACCTATCGCACGATCGACATGCCGATGCTTACCGTCACGGCCGACCATTGGTTTCGCCCGGTCGACGTCGAGGTCGGGCCCGCGGGACAACTGGCACAAAGGTTCCGGCCGCGTGTATCGATTGCAAACGAAGGGGGCCGCGCCGCTGAAGCCGTTCGACCTGGCGAAGGCCTCGACCGACGAACTCGTAAAGCTGCTGGGGCACGACAACAAATGGTTCCGGCAAAACGCCGTTCGTGTGCTGGCCGAACGGGGCGACCGTGCGCTGGTGCCCGCGATGCGCGAGTTGATCGATGCGAACGACCCACGGGCTCTCGAAGCGCTCTGGGTTTCGTATCGGCTCGGCGGTTTGGACGAAAGTTTGGCGCTGGCCGGGTTGCGGCATTCGAATGAACATGTGCGCCACTGGACCGTGCGGCTGCTCGGCGACGATCGCAGCGCGCCGCCGTCGGCCGCCGCCGAAATGGCGAAGCTGGCCGCCAGTGAACCGCAGGTGCAAGTGCGCGTGCAGTTGGCTGCGTCCGCTAAACGCTTTCCGGCGGAGATCGGGCTGCCGATCGTCAAAGCTTTGGCCGCGCGGAGCGAAGATGCGACCGACCTGCACCAACCGCTGATGGTGTGGTGGGCGTTGGAGTCGAAGACGGCGACCGATCGGGCTGCAGTCTTGGATCTCTATGCCGATAAGGCGTTCTGGTCGCAACCGATCGTCGATCAATTCCTGGTCGAGCGCACGATGCAGCGCTATTCCATGACCGGCGAGAAGGAAGACCTGGAAACGTGCGCGAAGCTGCTGGCCTTGGCGCCGGATGCGAATCAGAAGAATCGCCTCATCGCCGGTTTGCTGGAAGCTTTCCGCGGTCGCCGCATCGACGGACTGCCGCCCGAACTCGCTTCGGCGCTCGACGAATATCAAAGCCAACTCGGCAAGAGCGACCTGGCGCTGGGGCTGCGGCTCGGCAAGGCCGATGCCGTTGCGCAGGCGCTGAAGATCGTGGCCGACGAAAAGGCGTCGAAGCCGCAACGGCTGGCGTACATTGAAATTCTCGGTCAGATCAAGCAGCCGAAGGCGGTCGACGTATTGCTGAAGCTCCTGGCTTCGACGCCGTCGCATTCGCTGCGCCGGGCCGGCCTGGAAGCATTGATGAATTTCGACGATCCGAAAATCGGCGAAACGGTCATCAAGCTCTACCACGGCGCATTGCCCGACGAGCAAGGCGTGCGCACGACGGCCCAAAAGCTCTTGGCCTCACGCCCGCAGTGGGCCTTGCTGATGCTCAAGCAAATCGACGACGGGCTGATCTCGAAGAGCGCCATCCCGCAAGACGCCGTGCAAACGATGTCGCTCTTCATGGACGAAGAAGTAAAGAAACTGGTGACGAAGTTCTACGGCCGCATTCGTGCGACGCCGGCGGAGAAGCAACAGCAAGTCGCCAAGCTGTTCTCGCTCGTCAAACAAGGAGGCGGCAATCCGGCGGCCGGCCACGCGCTCTTCACGAAGAAGTGCGGCGTCTGCCATACGCTCTTCGGCGAAGGAGGCCAAACCGGCCCCGATCTCACCGGCTACGAGCGCACCAACCTCGACTTCCTGCTGACGGCCGTGGTCGACCCGAGCGCGGCGATTCGCGAAGAGTTCACCAACTTCGCGATCACGACCGTCGACGGCCGTACGCTCACCGGCCTACTCACCGAGCAAACGACGCGCACCGTCACGATGCGCGGCGCCGACAATCGCCCGGTGCTTTTGAACCGCGACGACATTGAAGAACTGCAGGCTCTGCCGATTTCGCTGATGCCGGAAAACCAGCTCAACGAGTTGAAGGATCAAGAGCTAAAGGACCTCTTCGCCTACGTCATGAGCCGAGCCCCGTCGAGATCCCTTACGGCGAAGTAAACGGTCACGGAGCCTTCGCGGGAATCGCTACGTCCGCCACCCAAAGCGCACATTCGCCGCGGCTGCGGCCGTAGTAGAAGTACAACTGCCAGCGGTCGCCCTCTTGGTGGAGCAGCCAAGGGTAGCCCAGGTCTTTGTTCGGGTTGTCGGCCGATTTGGGCATTTCGACGAGCACGCGCTCCCGGGTCCATTTCCTGTCGTCGACTTTGCCGCGCCACAGCGTAATGGTGCTCGGCGTCGTCGCTTTGGTGCCCGACCGTTCGTTGGTGAGCACGAGCAGTTCGCTCGGATCGGCCGGGTTCACGGTCGCAAACGGTGCGGCCAGGCTGTAATTCGGCGGTGGTGCGAGTTCGGAAAGTTCCGTCGACCACGTCTTGCCCGCGTCGTCGGAGTGGGCGACGTGCTGGCGTCCATTGCCCTTCTTGCCGCGGAGAAACGCCAGCCAGCGATTCTCCGTGACGACGAGCACCGGTTCGGCCGTGTCGGCTTCGGTGATTTGTCGCGGCTCGCCCCACGTGCGGCCCTGGTCTTTCGATTGGGCCAGCCAAATCCCGGCGGCAGGCTTCGCCGGGGCGCGGTAGTGGCCGAGCGCCGTGAGTCCCTGGCCGGGAACATCGACGAGGCGGCCGAACACCGAACCGGTCTTGTTCGGGCCGAGCGTCGAGGTGTCGGTCGGCGTCCATGTGCGGCCGTTGTCGGTGCTGCGCCAACCGTAGATGTTGTTGCCGACGCCGGCCTTGCCGACGATGCCCCCTCGGCCGCCGGTGTAGGCCATCGCCAGGAGCACCAGCGCGCCGTCGTCGGCCGTGCCGATCGCCAAGTTGCCGCTCTGCGTGTAGTCGTGATCGCGGTCGAACTCGCGGAGCACGTGCGGCGCGGTGAACGTGCGGCCTTCGTCGGTCGAAAGCGATACGGCCGGCGACCCGCCGCCGTGATCGCCGTGAAAGACGCCTGCCGTGTAAGCCAAGACGATCGTACCGTCGGGCGCTCGATGGGCTTTCGGCCAGGAGAGATGTGCGAACCGCTCGTCCGTCGGCGCGGCCACGGCAATGCGTGCTTCGCCCCCGCCGACAACCTTCGGCCGCCACTCGGGCGGAACTTCGCCGAGCGCCGACGAGCCGAACAGAAATCTGCTGAACAATGAGGCGGCGACGAACAGAGAGCGCGAAGCGATCATGGGCGAATGTCCGGAAGCGATGAGGCGGGAACCGAGGCGGGCCCGCCATCATGGCAAACGAGCGAACGCTTGAAAAGCTCGCGGCCGCGCAATTTCCATCTCGTAGAACTGGGGCACCGCTGCGCTATGCCCCAGCCACCCGTTACGCGCTAAGGTTTGTTCGCCGGCGCGGCGACGACTTCGTTGAGCTTCACTTCATACGGCAATTTGCCGCGCCAGAGCGCCAGCGCCCGACCGGCGTGCGAAAGATAAGTGAAATACGATTCGACTTGCTCCGGCGTGAGGTTCTCGACGGTCCGCACCATCCATTGGCCCGACTTCGCCAAGACTTCGCGCGGCGGATGGCACTCGGTCGGTGCGAGCGACCACCATTCCAAGGCGTGGCCGGTCGCGAGAATTCGGTCGGCCAATCCATCGCCGCTGAGATTTTCTTTCACGTCGCTGCCGGCCGGCTCATCGGGCCAGCGGCCGTCCCAATAGCCGTCGGAGTGCTGATGCTGCACGAGGCGGCGGGTCATGTCTTGCAAGAAGGCAATGACTTCGGCCCGGGTGCTCGGCTCGAGCACGTGCTGCTGATCGTCAATTCGCAGAAACATCACGAGCGTATGCAGGCGGTGGTTGCCGAAGCAGACGCCGCGAGGCATTTCTTCACGCAGCATCCTCAGGGCAAGTCGGTCGAAGTTCATCTCCTGCCCTTCGCTCGTCCGCCACGACTTTGTGGGGGGCAGAAACGAAATCATCGTCAGGCCTGACCATTCATACTCGATCTGATTGAGATTGAAGTCGTGTAAGACCTGATCGACCATGGCCCGATACGTGGTGACGTGCGTCGGCGTGACGACCGGAAAATTGAGCGGAGTACCGACTTCGGCCAGGCCGGCGACCGTGTGATCGAAGTGGCTCGACGAAGTGAGCCCTTCTTGCACGCGCACGCGAACGCCGTACGGCGTATCGATCAGCAGTGGCGAGGTCTTATCGCCGAACAGAGCGCGGAACTTCCGCGTGTCTGTCAGGATGCCGCGAAGTTGTTCGCCGGAGAAGAACGCGGGATCCGCGAACTTGGCGCTGGGCGTCCAGAACCGCAGGGCGTGGTCGATGTGATTGAGCTTCGTCTTCGCGCCGAGATTACGTGGGCGGAGTTTTAACAGCACGCGCTCGAGCTGCTCATCGCTGACGACCACCGGGTTATCGTACGTTGGGCGGATCGTGAGCGGCGTTTCGCGAAGCGGCGGCAATGCGAGATCGGCGTCCCAACGACGCCACTCGATCGCTCCCCAAACCGTGCCTGCCGTGAGCAGCAGCAATTGCGGAACGAGAAACAGCGCCAGGCTCGGCTTGCGAATCTTGGCCAGTTCGTCACCGGTGGACTTAATCATAGGAGTATCGACGACGGAAGATTATTGAGTTGTGTGTGATTCAGCGATCGACATCAACAGCGAGCCGGGCGCGTCAGCGACCGGAGTCTTTACGCGCCCCTAGTAATACGTTCGGGTTAGTGAGCCGCAGGCTTAGCGGCGGGTTTGCCGGCATCGGCAAGCGCCTTCGGTTTACGGCGGAACACTTGGGCCTGATCGTCTTCGTAAACGAACGACCACTCTCCCGAGGTTCGTAGCGCACGGCCGAGATTCGGTTGCAGCACCTTGTCGACGATGACGGTTTGCACGCGATAGCGATCGAGGACCGTTTCCCAGCCCGCTTGCGTCGCCGTGACGCGGCCGTAGTCGAGCCACACCGATCGCGGCGTGAGGTGCATGTTCGTCGTGACGAACAGATTCATGGGTCTCGGACCGGCCCAGGCGAGCCAATCGCCCCAATACTGCGGGTTGAACACCTGACCGGCCGAAGGATTCTTTTGCAGCCACGCGGCGAGTTTCTGCGGCGATTGCTCGCCGAAGAGGGCTTCGGCCGAACGGGGTTGGCCGCCGAGCAGCGGACGAGCGAACGTCGTGAAGGCGAAGGCGATCCAAATGAGCCCGGCACAGCCGAGCGTGTAACGATACGAATGGCCCGGCGGCAGGGCGGGAATTTCGTCGTCTTCGTCAGCGACCGCGGCGTCGGCTTCCGCGACTTCGGGCTTTGCCGCACGGGCCGGAAACCAGCGCGCGACGAGGTCGGCGAAGTGCGGCGCCGTGGCGACGGCCCACACCGCGGCGAACCAGCCGATCATGCGAAGTTGCAACGCGGCGGCGGCCCCGAAGAGCAGCAGAGCGAACACGTCGGAAGCCGCAAACGGTTTGCGACTATGTCGCAGCAGCAAGCCGATCACTACGACGGCCGCGGCAAATTCCTTACCCGCCGGATGACTGAATGAGAGCGGCGCCCATTCCACGATCTCACGCAGGTTCAGGTTTCGCGAGAATCGCAGGGCTTCGATATAGGCGTCGATCGTGTAGGGGTTCACGAGCACGGCCGCCGCAGCCAGTTCGGTCCAGTAGACCAAGCGACGAAATTCACGATCGAGAAATACGGCCGTGATGCTCTTCTTTGTTTGCACGACTTCGCAGGCCCGCCCCAAGACTAAGCAGCCCAGGAGGCCGAGGCCGCACAGAAATGACCCGTGCAGGTTGGCCCACAGTGCGAAGATCACGGGGATGCCGAGCCAGAGTTTCCAATCGCCGTGGGTATCGTCCAGCAAAATCGACGCATCGCGGCGAACGCGGCGACCTACGAACAACCACAACAGCACGGCGAAGAGCAACAGAGCGAAGTTTTCCGGCCGGATCGTGCTGATGCGGCTCCAACCCAAGAGCAGCGCGGCGCCCGTAATCAGGGTGCTCAGCACAGCCGAGCGGGTTTGCAAATAGCAGGTGCGCGCGATGACCAGATAGAACAACAGAATCGTCGCCGTGAACAGGCTGACGAGCGCCTCGGGCCCGCCGGCCTTCTCGACGGCTGCATAGATGACTTGCGACAGCCAACCGAGGTCGACCACGCGCATGCCCGCGGCCAGCGGCTGGAGCGGGTCTTCGGTCGGCAGCCGACGCTCGGCGATGATCTGTTTGCCCCATTCCAAGTGGCCCCAGAGATCGGTGCCGCGTAGGGGGAAGTGATTCAGCACCACGGCCAACGTGCCGAAGGCGAGCGTCACCAGCAGGTGCTTCCAGTGCAAGGCCCACTGCGGACCGAGTACGGGCACCAATACCGGATCGTTGCCGGTGCGGCGCGGCTGCGGCGCGGCGACTTCGGCCAGGGGGCTTGCGGTCGCGAGAGTGGAAGTCGCGGCGGCATCGGCCGACGAAGGTTCGCTGCTCATGAACGGTTCAGGGTTCAGGGTTCTAGGTTCAGGGTTCTTGGCAAACATAGTTCGCCAAATAGTCCGAACAGGCGGGAAAAGAAAATGCCGACGCCTCCGGAACCAGGGCGTTCCGAAGGCGTCGGGCATCACGGGGAGGAGAGAGATTCAGGGCCGGAGCGGGTTTGGCTCGGCATATTCGTTACGTTCGGACTAGCTCTCCGAACCGCCCCAGGCGGCGACGCTGACGCATTTCGATTCTTGGCCGCCCCAGGAGTTGTTGTTGTCGCAGAAATCGGCCCCGTCTTGGAAGTCGCCGCCGCCGGTGTGGCCGGCGTGACCGCTGGTGCCGCTGTAGCAATAGCTTTGGTTGATGTTGGCGAAGGCCTGGGCGACGTCGGCAAGTTCGGTGACGACCGAATCACGGACGCTCTTGAGGCCGACGATCACGCCGAGCACCAGGATGGTTGCGGCGAGCATGATTTCGGCGGAAACGACGGCACCGGCTTCTTCATTCCACATGCGAGCAAAAACGGTCTTCATAGCAGGCTCCCCTTGTGATGCGTAACGCGGACTGATTTTTGTGCGGCAGGCATTCTGTATTTCGCGACGTTGCGAAGGTGAGGAAGCCTTAAAGCAGCGGGCGTGCCGTGAGGTGAACACGGCCGCATACGGCGGTTGCCGAAGACGGCTGAAACACTGCGAATTACGGCGTGCGACGCAATTTCAGAATTCTTGAAGCGGCGCGATCCGCGGCACCGCGGCTCGGCGGCGTGTTTCCGAACGTCGACACGCGCTGCGGAGCGCGTGTTGCCGAAACGCCGCAGCGTCGTCGAAAGTCCGCGGTTTTCGCCGTTGGACCGGCTTTTGCGTTGCGGACTGCGACCTAAGTTTTCGTTAGGCGATGTCGGGTGGCTGGGTCTGGAGCCGAAGGCGAAGGCCCAGGAACACTGGGGCACCGCTTCGCTATGCCCCAGGCACCCGAGAGTGCGATGGTGCCGGTCGTAGCGGCGGCGAAGGGCTATTCCGCGCGAGCCGCACAATCGGCAGCTCTTTCGCAGATTTGCTCGTTAGTAACGGCAACCTATTGTCTTGGTGAGTACTCTGGAATTTAGCCGGAGTGCGCAGAGCTATTCTTTATTGAGGGCGTGCCGCGGTGAACACCGTCGACTACATCCAATTCGCGCTGGTGATCGGCTTTACGCTGGTCGCCGCGGTCTGTGACTTTCGCACGAAACGGCTCCCCAACTGGCTGACCGTGCCGTGCTTCCTGGCGGCGCTCGTCTTTCACGGCGTGCGCGGCGGTATGGCCGACGGCGCCGCGGGCGTCGGCAGCGCACTGCTAACGGCCATGGCCGGCTTCGGCGTCGGCTTCGGCATCCTGTTCGTCCTCTGGATCACCGGCGGCGGCGGCGCGGGAGACGTCAAGCTCATGGGCGCGCTGGGCGCTTGGTTCGGCCCGGTGAATACGTTCATCCTGTTCGTCGTGAGCACCGGCTTCGTGATCGCGCTCAGCATCGGCGTGCTCGGCTGGCAGATGATTCAGCGCGGCGCGTACGACGTCAAACGGAAGTACCTTTCCAAAGAACAAACCGAGCGCAAGACGCGCGGTCTCACGAGCACCGAAGCCGATGTGGCCCGGAAGCAAAAGCGACGCCTCATGCCGTACGGCGTGCCGGTCGCGCTGGCCGCTTGGGTCGTACTGGTCTGGTCGTTCCGCTCGCAACTGTTCGGCGTGTAATTCACCCAAGAACAAGCTTCGCCATGAAACGCAACGCACAACATCGTCGCAAGCTCGCCGGCCGTCGCAGGCTCGGCGCCGTCTTGAGCATGGAACTGATCCTCGTGCTGCCGATCATGATCGGCCTCATTTGCGCCATGGTCGAGTTCGGCATGCTCTGGAGCGCCGGTCAACGCGTGAAAGAAGCGAGTTCGGCCGGTTGTCGCACGGCGTCGTTTCGCGGAGCCGACGAGCAGGCGATCCGCGCCGCCGTCGAACGAACGCTCGCCAAAAAGAAGTTGATCACGACCTACAGTCTGAACGTCGAGAAGCCTGATCCGCAGTCCAACGACGTCGCCGTGACGGTCAGCGTGCCGATGAATGCGGCCGCACCCGACCTGCTGGCGTTCCTGGGGTTCGGATTGAAAGAGAAAAACGTCGTGGCGCAAACCATCATGCGCTGCGAATAGAGTGCGAATAGAGATTGCCCGTCGGTCCGCTCGTGGGAAACCGTTTTGAATTTTGTCTGCGACGCCGCTGCGGCGCCGCCCTTTAAGCCGCAAGTTGTCGCCCCTGTAAGAGAGGAAAGTGTTTCATGGCCCGTATTAGTACCGGCACGATGACCGTCGGAATTTTCGCCTTATTGTTCGGCCTGGCCGGAGCGTACGCTCTGCGGGCCGCACTGACGCCCGCCGCCGTGGAGCCGCCCGCCGCGCCGCGCACCGTTCCGGTGCCGTTGGCCTCGGTGACGATTCCGGCCGGCCGTCAGATTGCGTTGTCGGACTTGGCTCTGGTGCCGATGACCGCCGAAGATATGAAGTCGCGCAAGTACGATCTGAATCTCGTGATGCTCGACAGCAGCCAAATCATCGGCCGCATCGCTCAAACCGAAGTGAAGCAAGGTGAGCCGATCCTCACCACGACGCTCTACCCGGCCGGCACCGGTCCGAAGCTTTCCGACAAGCTGAAGCCGGGCATGCGTGCGGTGACCATCCCGATCGACAACCTCGCGGCCGTCGGCGGTTCGACCGTTGAAGGAAGCTTCGTCGACGTCCTCTTCCGCTCGAAGAAGCGCGACGCTAATCCTGGCCTCGGCCTGCTCGAAATCCCGTCGACTACGGTGACGTTGCTCGAAAACGTCGAAGTGCTGTCGGTCGGCCGCTTGCCGACGGAAGAACGCGGCCCGACCGAAGGTGGTTTGGACATCCGTCAAAATCGCTCGGCCGCCGCTCCGAAGGGGTTCGGCGCCAACTACGACAACGCCGCCGTCGTCAGCGTGACCATCGCCGTTACGCCGGACCAAGCCAACGTCGTGAAGACGGTCATGGGCCAAGGTGACATGTCGCTGGCTCTCCGAGGCGCAGGCAACGGTCTCGGCGCCGTCACGCCGAACAAGTACACGCTCGAAGGCATTCTCGGCGTCAAGCACCCGACGGTCGCCAGCATGGATCGCATCGAAATCTTCCGCGGCAGTCAATCGCGACAGCACGTGAGCTTCTCGAACGACCAAATGGTCAAGAACGAAGTGAGCCTAGTGCCGGGCCTCCCCTCCGGCATGACGTTCCCGGTGCCGGATCGCGTTCCGGCCGCTCCGACGACTACGCCGCAGGAAGAGAAGACCTACAAGCCGACGCCCAACATCTACGGCAACGGCGGTGGTTGGGGCGGTGCGGGAGGATACGGGTACGGCGCCGGCGGCTACGGCACCACCGGGCGCGCCGTCGACTACATGCGGTACGGCGGCGGCGGCTACGGCTGGGGCTGGTAGTGAGCAGTTGCCAGTAGTCAGAAGTCAGTTGTCCGTGGTTAGTTGTTAGGTGCCACGGGTGGCTTGTCCATCCGTGCTTTGCGAAGTGAAGTGAGTCCGTTACTTAGGCCTGTCATCATGCAAGATCGACGACACAGTTCGACGCCCGCTGCTGTGCGACAACGCGCGGCGCGCCGATCGTCCGTCGGTCGCGCGGGTCGCCGGGTCGAGCATCGTCGCGGCTTGGCGACCGGCTTGCTGATCCTCACGCTTGTGTTTCTCTCCGGCCTCGTGGCGCTGGGAATCAACACGGCCCGGCTCTGCACGGTTCGCGCGGAGTTGCAGGCCGCTTGCGAAGCCTCGGCTCTGGCCGGGGCGGCCGAGCTGATGGACGAAAACTTGCTCTTCGGCCAGGCCGACTCGCGCGACGACGTGTTGATGGCCCGCGAAATGGCGCGGCTCACAGGCTTGCGCAATCAGGTCGACGGTCGCGAGTTTCGGCTCGACCCCAATCACGATAATGCTCCCACGGGGGACGTCGTCGTCGGCACGCTCGATCCGTTGGCTCCGGCCGGCACCGTGCTCGGCATCCCGACGAACCCGGCCGCTCCGGGCGACGTGAACACGGTGCGCGTCTCCGGCCGCGTGAGCCGCAATATTTACAACACCGTCTCGCTGGCCATCGGCGGACTGACGGGAGTGACGACCGCCGATCCGGCCGTGGCCGTGCAAGCCACGCTCGATCAACGCGTCGTCGGCTTCCGTCCCGAACGAGGCGTGAAAGCTCCGATCTTGCCGCTGGTCGCCGAGTACGAATCTTGGATCAAGCAATCGACGGCCGAAGTGGTCGCCGGAAAGAACGACAACTACGGCGTTAACCCAGTCACGGGCGAAGTGACATTCGGGCCGGATGGAATTCCGGAATTGGTGTTCGTTAGCGGTGCGCCGAAAGCCGAC
Source organism: Planctomycetota bacterium (assembly GCA_017303535.1). GTDB lineage: Bacteria > Planctomycetota > Planctomycetia > Pirellulales > PNKZ01 > PNKZ01. Next base: position 15,772 of record JAFLCO010000001.1, on the reverse strand, counting down.
GCCAAGGCTGCCGCCGAAGTCGGCGAAAACGGTGCCCCAGGAACCGCCGAAGAGAACAAAGACGCGCAAGACGGTGCCGCCGCGGAAGAGTCGCAACCGGCGACTCCCGGATGGTGCTACGTTCCGCAACTCACGAACGAACTCAACATCGACTACGTCTGGCCGGTTCGCGTACGCGAGGGCTTGTCGCGCGGCGACCTGGCTCCGTACGGCGGCGAGCTTGTCGTCGTCGGCACGTTGCCGATGCCCGCCTTGCCGCAGATGCCGGCCGAGATGGGTTACACGCTCATGGAGATTCTCGGACAAACCCGCGTTTGGCCCCTGGCCGACGCCGCCGCCACAGATGGCGAAGCGACCGACGGCGAAGCTACGGTTTGCGACGTCGTCGGCTTCGCGGCCGGACGCATCGTACGCGTGGGCCGTGGTTCCGGAGAGTCGAACGATACTTGGGAAATCGTCGTGCAACCGACGACGATGGTCAGCAGTCAAGCAGTCACCGCGGCGGGCGCCCCCCGCAATCCTTGGATTGGAAAACTGGAGCTAACGCAATAGCCATGAACACCTCCTTCGCTCTCAGCAACGGGGCCGATCGCGGGTATGACGCCGCGGAACACGAATTCCAAAGCGTTAAGGCTTCGCTGCACGAACAACTCGTCGAGTCGTTCGATCTGTCGAAAATCACGCGAATCAATCGCCAGCAACTGGCGGACGAAGTTCGCACGATGGCCAACAACGCCTTCGGCACGCGCAAAGACCTCGGCCAGAAGATCGACCGCAACCGTCTGATGGACGAGTTGATGGACGAAATCTTCGGCTTCGGCCCGCTGGAACTGCTGCTCAAAGATCCGACGGTCAACGATATTCTCGTCAACGACGCGAAGACCGTGTACGTCGAACGTCGCGGCAAGCTGGAGCTGACCAGCGTGCAGTTCGCCGACGACCAGCACCTGATCCGCATCATTCAAAAGATCGTCGCCAAGCTCGGCCGGCGCATCGACGAATCGAGCCCGATGGTCGACGCTCGTTTGCCGGACGGCAGCCGTGTGAACGCCGTCATTCCGCCGCTAGCGCTCGACGGCCCGACGCTTTCGATTCGCCGCTTCGGCGCCGAACCGCTGAAGATGGAAGACTTGCTTCGATTCGGCTCGATCTTGCCGGACATGACCAGCTTCGTCTCGGCCGCCGTGGCCGCGCGGTGCAGCATCCTGTTCTCCGGCGGTACCGGCGCCGGTAAGACGACGCTGCTCAACGCCTTCTCGCGCTACATCCCGGCCGACGAACGCATCGTGACGATCGAAGACTCGGCCGAACTTATCTTGCAGCACCGCCACCGCATCCGCATGGAAACGCGGCCGGCCAATACGGAAGGGATCGGCGCCGTCACCCAGCGCGATCTCGTTCGTAACAGCTTGCGTATGCGTCCCGATCGCATCATCGTCGGCGAAGTCCGCGGTCCCGAAGTGTGGGACATGCTGCAGGCCATGAACACGGGCCACGAAGGCTCGATGACGACCATCCACGCCAACACGGCGCGCGACGCGCTCACCCGTTTGGAGATGATGGTCGCCATGACCGGTATCGAACTGCCGATCAACGTCGTCCGCCAATATGCGGCGGCCGGCATCAACTTGGTCGTCCACGGCTCGCGCCTCAAGGGTGGTCCGCGACGGATCATGGAAGTCGCGGAAATCGTCGGCGTGAAGAACGGCGAATACGTCCTGGAAAACATCTTCGGCTTTGAGCAAACCGGCGTCGATTCCGAAGGCACGGCCGTCGGCGAATTCTTCGCCACGGGTTACAAGCCGAAGTGCCTATCGCGATTGAAGGCCGCCGGCGTCACCGTCGATGAAAGCATCTTCACGGCGCGCCGCATCCGACAGTAGTGATCGAACACTCGCGTTTTCTCCGGTCCGTTACGCACATCGATTTCGTAAAGCTTAGATAAGCAGAGCTTAGATAACCATGGACACCACGCTGCTGCTCTACTTCGGCCTGCTGGCCGTGTTGCTCGGGACGGCGATCTACTTGATCGTGCGCGACCTCAACGCCGGCACCGCCGCGACGAAGGAAGAAGAGCGTCCGACCATCGGCACGTTGCCCTTTGCCGGCGAACAAGCGCCTCCCGAAGGCATGACGAACCGGATCGACTACCGCTTCAACGAGTTGATGCACCAGACGGGCCTCGACATCGCTCCGGAACCGGCCTTCCTGCTGATGGTCTTCAGCGGTTTGCTGGCCGGCGGCGTCGTGTTCCTCTGGCGCAACGACGTGCTGCAGGCCGTGATCGCCTTCGCGATCGGCTTCGTGGTGCCGTTGGTGTACTACATGCTCCAACGCCGCTCCCGCTTGAATACCCTCCGCGAACAACTGCCGGGCTCCATGGAAATGATGGCTCGCGCGGTTCGCGCCGGCGAAACGCTCGACCAAGCCGTCGAAGCGACGGGCAAGGGAACGTCCGAACCGCTCGGAGTGGAATGGCGTCGGACGTCGCGCCATTTGGAAATGGGCCTTTCGGTGCCGGCCGCGATGAAGTCGATGATCAAGCGCGTGCCGCTGATGGAACTGCGTATCCTCTCGACCGCGCTGAACGTGCAACGTCGCACGGGTGGTAACTTAGCGGCGGCGCTCGAACGCATGTCGCACGTCATTCGCGACCGCTTGAGCTACCAACGGTCGTTCCAAGCCGCGACCGGTTCGAGCCGTATGGCCACGATCCTTATCGCCTTGGCCGGTCCGCTCGTGTTTGCCTACATGATGATCTTCCAGCCCGACTACATGGGCCAGTTCTTCAACCTGCCCGGCGGCTTGGCGCTGCTCGCCGTCGCCGGCGTACTGCAGCTTGTCGGGCTCGTTTGGGTCTATGGCCTGCTGAGCAACGACTACTAAACGCCGCGAGTTTCCGACTAATACACGCTACCGAGCTCGCACACCGCCGAACGCCACGTCGCTTAACCAACGCCTTCTGCCATGATGATCAACATCCTTACCGTCGTCGCCTTTCTGCTGATCGTGGGCGCGGTCTTCGCGATCCGCGCACTCATCATGAGCTGGCAAGGAACGTTCGCCACGGACCTCGCCGGACAACAATCGGCGCCGTACGTGCCGAGCCGCCCGGTATTCGGCGACCTCACCGATCCGCTGGCCGCGCAGTTGCCGCTGTTGGGTTCGACGGAAGATTCGCTCGAGCGCGACCTGCGACGAGCGGGCTACTACAAACCGTCGGCCCGCAGCGAATTTCTCGCCCTGCGCAACATCATGGCGATCGGCGTGATCGTGCTCACCGGCCTCACGGTGGTGACGCTCGGTCCGGAACGTCGGCAGATGCTGGCCCAAGTCATCATCTGGGGCTTCGCGGCCGCGGCGCTGGCCTACGTGCTGCCGTGGTTGTTCCTCAAGCGACAAGTCCGCCGTCGTGCGTCGCTGATTCAACGCGGTCTGCCCGACGCCTTCGACATGCTCACGATGTGTCTCTCGGGCGGTTTGGGCGTGAACGATTCGCTGGCACACGTGAGCCGCGAGATCTCGCCCGCCCACCCGGAACTCGGCATGGAACTCGAAATCGTTCGCCGCCAAGCCGAAATGAGTTCGCTCACCGACGGCTTCAAGAACTTCGCCCAACGGGTCGACATTCCGGAAACCTCGGCCCTCAACACGCTGATGATGCAAACCGAACGGCTCGGCACCAACGTCGTGCAGGCCGTCAAAGATTTCTCCGACGACATCCGCACCCGGCAACGTCAAACGGCCGACGAACGGGCCTCGAAGGCGGGCATCAAGATGCTCTTCCCGCTCGTGTTCTGTCTGGCGCCCGCGGCCATGATCATCCTCTGGGGCCCGGCCCTGCTCGAACTCCGCAACTTCTTCACGACGTTCAGCACGCGGTAGTGACCGCGATACGGAAGCCCGAGAAACGCCTTAGCCCCGGGCGAGTCGCCCGGGGCATTTTTATTGCGCAATAACGCGATGGAGTTGCAACAGCGTGATCGTGGGATCGGGATCGACGCCCTTTGCCCCCCGGCGGCTCGCCGGGGGCTAATGTGATTTCACGACCGTTCGTCAATCACTTCTTCTCAATCCGATACAAATGCGTATCGGTCCGCAGAAAGATCGATTTGCCGGCCACCGAAAGCCCGGCCAGCGTGCGGCCGTCGACTTGGTTCACCGCCAACTCTTTGAACTCTTTCCCCGGCGCGATGACGAGGCATTTCCCTTCTTCGTCGAGAATGTAAATTCGTCCGTCGGCGAAGATCGGCGAAGCGGAATAGTTGCCGCCGATCCGTTCTTGCCACACTTCTTCGCCGGTTTTGGCGTCGAGCGCCGTGAGAATTCCCTTGTCGCTCACGATGTACAGTTCGTCACCGACCACGAGCGGCGACGGGTTATGCGGCACGGCCTTCTTGAGCTTCCAGGCCACGTGCGTTTCGGTGACGTCCCCTTTGCCGCCGAGTCGCACGGCGTACAGGCTCGGCAAATCGTACCCGGTGCAGATGAACGCCAACCCATGCGCGACCACCGGCCGCGGCACGAGCGAGTACCCGTCGTACTTGCAGCGCCAAATTTCTTTGCCGGTCTCCGGTTCGTAGGCGATCACCGCATCGCCGCCGGTGCTGACAAGCTGCACCTGCCCGTCGACTTCGACCAACAGCGGCGTGCTGTACGCCATCCGCCCCTCGCGCGATTCCTTCCAAAGAATCTTGCCAGTGTTCTTATCCAAGCCGACGACATACTGCACGTCGGTCCCGTCGCACGAGAGCATCAGCACGTCTTTGTAGATCACCGGCGAACCGCCGGGCCCGTGCCGATGGTTGTAAACGAGTTCCTGCGTCTTCCAGACGATCGTGCCGTCGTTCTTCAGGCAGGCCGTGCCATGCTTGCCGAAGTGCACATACACGCGGTCGCCCTCAAGGACGGGCGTCGGCGAGGCGTGGCTGTTCTTCTTGTGAATTGAGCCTGGATCGTCGACGGTGAACACCAGCACGTCGCGCACGATCTTGCCGCTGTTGCGATCGAGGCAAATGGCGCGTAGCTCGATCGGCGGTTTCTTGGCTTCGGCGGACGGTTTCGCGGCGTCCTTCTCCGCAGCAGGTTTTTCCGCGTCCGCTTTAGGAGCTTCGGCCTTTTCCGGCTTGGGCGGTAGTTCGACGGCCGTCGTCACCCACACCTGATCGCCGTCGATCACGGCGCATGACCACCCGAGCCCCGCCAGCGGCGTCTTCCAAACGATGTTCTCCGTCTCGCTCCACGTGAGCGGCAGGCCGGTCTGCGCGACGTGTCCTTCCCCACCCGGTCCGCGAAACTGCGGGCTCAACAACTCCCCGCCCGGCATCGCTAGTGCGCGCGCTTGCACGACGGGCAGAATCGCAGATTCCGGCGCCGCCGCGAGGACGGCCGTCAAACACCAAGCAACGATCGGCATAGGTCAATCTCGAATCAGTTGGTGAATCGCAAATCGGCCGCCGCAGTTCAACCTGCCGGCCGCGGTCGATCATCGTTCAACAGGCGCAGCAATTAGGACGTTAGCCCCGTCACCGTCGGAAAATTCGCCTGGTTTTGTCGTCGGTCGCAGGTCGAACTTCGCCCGTCGGCCGGGAACTTCGCTCCAGCGTAATCGTTTGGTATGCGGCGTGCAAAAGTGTCGCTTCGAAAACAATCGGCTCTCGCCCAGGTCGGCAACCGTTGCCTGCCGGCGTCGAGCGCACTTTGAAGAACGAAGGACTCTACCGATGATGCATCTCATGCGAAGCTTCACCACTTGTGCGCTGGCCGCCGCGATGATGGTCGGCTGCAGCGACACCAAGACGACGACCACCGAGCACAAGGTTTCCGGACCCGAAGGCGAAACCAAGGTGACGCAAGAAACCACGGTCGAAAAGAGCGGCGACAACCCGCCGGCCGTTCGTCCGTAAGTTTCGATTCCATCAAATCCGCCGCAGCCCGTCGTTTCACGATGGTCGCGGCCCTTGATCACGGCGCCCCGTCCGACGTTAGCCCTCACGGGCGCGGGCGTCGGTTCCGAGCCCTCTCGCGCCTTCGAGCGCGGGAGGGCTTTTTCATGCGCGGATTGACCGTCGCGGCGGCGAAAGCGAAAACGATACGGCTTCACAGTCGTCTTTCGTCTTAAAACCGCCGCACACCACCATGCCCGACTTTCACGCCGCCCCGCTCCCCGCCGGAATCACCGAACCGCCCAAGGCCGCGCAGGTCTTGGCCTTCACCGAAGGCCCGGCCGTCGACGCCGACGGCACGCTCTACTATTCCGACATCATGAACAACCGCATCTTGCGGCGTACGGCCGACGGCAAGCTCTCCGTCTTCCGCGAGCCGAGCGGGCGGACCAACGGCAATACGTTCGACCGCGAAGGACGCCTGCTGCATTGCGAAGGAGCCGAGTTCGGCGAAGGAGGCAACCGCCGCGTCACCCGCACCGACCTGAAGACCGGCCATTACGAAACCCTCACCGAGCTCTACGACGGTAAGCGTTACAACGCCCCGAACGACATCTGCGTCGACGGGCACGGCCGCATTTATTTTACGGATCCGTGCTATTGGGACCGCACGACGATGGAGATGACCGACGAAAGCGTCTACCGCATCGACGTCGACGGCCGCGTGACCCGCATCATCACGCAGCCGGCGATCCAGCGCCCCAACGGCATCGCCGTCACGCAAGACTCGAAGCACCTCTATGTCATCGACAGTTGCCCCGTGGTCGGCGGCAACCGAAAGATCTGGAGTTTCGATCTCGACGACCGCGGGTCGCCGCTGAACCAGCGCGAAGTGTTCGACTTCGCACACGGCCGCGGGGGCGACGGTATGCGACTCGACGCCGACGGCAATCTCTGGGTGGCCGCGGGCATCATGACGCCGCGCGGTCCGCATGAAAGCACGCTCGTCCCGCCGGGCATCTATCACATCTCTCCGCGCGGCAAACTCTTGGGCCGTATTCCGATCGGCGAAGACGTGCTGACGAACCTCGCCTTCGGCGGGCCCGACGGTCGCACGCTGTACGTGACCGCCGGGAAGACGCTCTTCACGCTCCGCGCACCGGTCGCAGGCCAAGTCGCGTTTCCGAAGTGGGAAAAGTCTTGATTCAATTCATTTGTCCGCGGAGCTTGTCTCCGCGCTCTCTGGAGAGCAATACGCATTGAGCGCGGAGGCAAGCTCCGCGGCTAAATGCCGGAAATAACAGCGTCCCGAATTTACACGTTCGTCCAAGCTCCGCTCTTAGCGCTCGCGAGCACCGCGTCGCACACCTTTTGCGTTTCCAGCGCATCGCGGAACGTCGGGCCCACCGGTTTGCCGGCCGCCATGCCGGTGAGGAAATCGGCCACTTGGTGGACGAAGCCGCATTCGTAGCCGATCGCGAGGCCCGGCACCCACCAGTGCTTCATGTACGGGTGATCGCCGTCGGTCACATGGATCGAACGCCAGCCGCGCAAGTTGCCTTGGTCGCGGTGATCGAAGTATTGCAGCCGGTGCAGATCGTGGAGGTCCCACTTGATCGAGGCGTGTTCGCCGTTGATCTCAAACGTGTAGAGCGCCTTGTGCCCGCGGGCATAGCGGGTGCTTTCGAATAGAGCCAGCGAACCGTTGGCGAAGCGCCCCATGAATGTGCAGGCGTCGTCAATCGTCACCTTCTCGACCTTGCCGGTGAGCGTGTGCTTCCGCTCCTTGATGAAGGTCTCGGTCATCGCCGAAACGTTCGTGAGCGAACCGTTGAGCCAGAGCGCGGTGTCGATGCAGTGCGCGAGGAGGTCGCCCGTCACACCGCTGCCGGCCGCGGCGGCGTCGAGTCGCCAGAGGCCTGCGCCTCCTTGCGGCAGTTCGGCCGAGATCGTCCAGTCTTGCAGGAAGTTGGCGCGGTAGTGAAACACCCGGCCGAGCTTGCCTTCGTCGATCAGTTGCTTGGCGAACGACACGGCCGGGATGCGGCGATAGTTGTACCAAACCGTGTTGGCGACGCCGGCCTTCTCGACCGCATCGCACATCTCTTCGCCCTCGGCGACGTTCATCGCCAGCGGCTTCTCGCAGAGAATCGCTTTGCCGGCCTTCGCCGCGGCGATCGAGATTTCTTTGTGCAGGTTGTTCGGCGTGCAAATATCGACGGCGTCGATGTCCTTCCGCTCGAGCAGCTTCTTCCAATCGGTCTCGACGCTTTCATAACCCCACTGCGCCGCGAACCCTTCGGCCTTCGCTTTGTCGCGAGCACACACGGCCTTGAGCACCGGCTTGTACGGCAGGTCGAAGTAGTGGGCGACGTTGGCGTAGGCGTTCGAGTGGGCACGGCCCATGAAGCCGTAGCCGATCATGGCGATGTTCAGCGGTTTGGTCATGGCGACAAAGCTCCAACAGTAGGCTGATTAAGGGCGTCGACGAGGGCTCACGAACATTTGAGCCCAGCAGTTTACCGCATCCCACAACTCGACGGCAGGGCCGGATTTGGCCGGCCACCGGAATTTGAAAACGTGCGGATTCGCCGCGGAAAATCGCGTGCGACGGCAAAATTGCGGGTGGCCAAAAACCGTGTTGAACGGCTTTCGGAAATGGAGAAAATACGGGGTTGGTTCTTTGGCAATTTGACTCTGTGTCTTAGCCCCGGGCGAGTCGCCCGGGGCAGCGTCGATCAATTTATCGACGTCGATAGTCGTTTAACGCTGCCCCCGGCGTACGCGGCTGCGCCGCTATCGCCGGGGGCTAAGACGGCTCCCCCAAGAATCGACGTAAGTCGCGCAAGCAAGTCGGCACTTACGTCGATGCGCGCTGCGTACATTTTGGACGGGGTGCGCACTTCGCGCGCGAAAAAGTACGCACTCCGACACTAGGAACTAAGGGTGCGTACTAATTTCAAAAATAGTACGCACTCGTAATTGCAATCGAATTGCGCCTTCGTCGTAAGTCGCGTAAGCGTTCTGAGACTTACGTCGATTTCACGTCGTCAAAATTCGTCCCCGATATTCGCGACGTACACTTGTCCGGTCGGCCCCTTGTTGCGGGCAGCGGCCGCTTTCTGGACGGTGTTCCCCGCATGGCACTTTCGGCACAATCCGCACCATCGCACTCGCAGCCGTCGGCCGTGCGTACCAGTACGCTCGCCGAAGGGGTGCTGATTTTGCTGGGTCTGACGGTCGTGCAACGGCTGGTCGGATTCGTTCGCAGCATCCTGTTTTGCCGTTGGCTCGATGCCGATCAACTCGGCCAATGGGATCTGGCGTTCAACTTCCTCATGCTCGCCGCGCCGCTGGCCGTCTTCGGGCTGCCCGGCAGTTTCGGTCGGTACGTGGAAGCGTATCGCGAGTCGGGCCGGTTGCGGGCCTTCCTGCGACGCACGACCTGGGCCAGCTTTGTGCCTGCGATCACGTTCTGCATCGTCGCCGCGGCGGTGAGCCCTTGGTTGGCCGAGTTGATCTTCGGCGGCCGTGAACAGGCGACGCTCGTGCTCGTGATGGCCGGCACGTTGGCCGCGCTCATCACGTTCAACTTCCTGACCTGCTTCTTCACGGCCCTCCGCGCGGGCCGGATCATCTCGTACATGCAGTTCTCCAACACGGTGCTCTTCGCCGTGGTGAGCTTGGTGCTGATGACCTGTTGGCAAGCGACGGCCGTGGCCGGCGTGGCGGCGTTCGGTGTCGCTTGTTTCCTCTCGGCCGCGGCGTCGATCGTGTGGATGGTTCGCCTCTGGCGCGAATTGCCCACCGCCGAAGCTCGGCTCGGGCACGGTGAACTCTGGGCGAAGTTGTTGCCGTTCGCGTTTTGGGTGTGGGTCACCAACTGGGTGAGCAACTCCTTCGACTTGGCCGATCGTTACATGATCGTCCACTACGGCGGGCTCGATGCGAAAGCCGCTCTCGACTTGGTCGGCCAGTATCACAGTGCCCGGGTCATGCCGGTGCTGTTCCTCGGATTGGCCGACATGCTTTCGACTTGGATCACGCCGCACCTCATCGGCGATTGGGAAGCGGGGCGGCGCGAGGCGGTCGGCGCCCGATTGATGTTTATTTTGAAGGTGTTTCTGCTCGCGTTCTTGGGCATTTCGATCGCCATGCTCGTGTGCGAGCCGCTCTTCTTCCACACGGCGCTGGCCGATAAGTTCGGCTTCGGTCAGGCGATTTTCCCGTGGACCTTGGCCTGTGCCTTATGGACCGGCCTGGCGATGATCAGCAACAACTGGCTCTGGTGCGCCGAACGTTCACGACTCGCGACCGTCGGGCTGGCCGTGGGCTTGGTTACGAACGTCGGCTTGAATCTGTGGCTCTTGCCGCGCTATGGGCTTAACGGCGTGGTCGTGGCTTCGGCCGCCGCGAAGTTCTTGTCGCTGATGCTGCTCTGGACGATGTGCTGGTTGCTGGAGCTGAAGGTTGATCGGCGATTGCTGCTCGTTTCACTGTTGCCGGCCCTGCTCTTGTTCGGCCCCTGGTGGGCTCTGCTCGGCGCGGCGATCGTGGTGTCGGGCATCGTTCCGGCGCTGAGCCTCTTTGACGCCGCCGAACGGGCGACGCTCGCTGGAGCCTGGAACAAGATCGCGGATCGCCTCAAAGTCTTGCTCGCGCGGCGCCGCTTAGGCGAGCGGCCGGCATAAGCCGGCCGTTACGAAACGCCGGCAACCGCGTCGACTTCAGAACGGACACGCGGATGTAAACGTCATCAAGCGTCCATCCTCCGGATGCCGCACCACGAGCATCTCGGCGTGCAGCATCAACCGCGGCGCCATCACGACGACGTCGTCCGGCGCATAAAGCGGGTCGCCCAGAATCGGAAGACCGATCGCAGCCAAGTGAATGCGAATCTGATGCGACCGACCGGTGATCGGTTCGACGGCCAGCCGAGTACCGTTCGCCCAGCGCTCCACAACTCGCCAGCGTGTTTGTGACGGGCGACCATGAACGTGGTCGACCATGTGGCGCGGCGGCCGGTCGAAGTCTTTACGTAACGGCAGATCGACCAAACCTTCGTTAGCCTCGGGTGTGCCGGCGACGACCGCCGAGTAGCGTTTTTCCGTTTCGCGGGCCTCGAACTGCCGGCTTAGCTCGCGCTGTGCCGCCGGGTCTAGGGCCATGAGAAACACGCCGGACGTGTCGCGGTCGAGCCGATGGACGACGAGCGCCGTGGGGTAGGCCGCTTGCACGCGTGAGCTCAGGCAGTCCTGCAAGTCGGGCCCACGACCGGGAACGGCCAACAATCCGGAGGGCTTTTCGAGCACCAGCAGGCGATCGTCTTGGTAAACGGTAACGAACGTAGCGGTCATGCGGCGAGTTCTGAAGTTTTGCGGCCGACAGGTTCGGATTGTACCGGCCTTAGCGATTGCAGCGTAACGGTAGTGTGCAACATGCCGGCACTGACGTTTTCACCTAACTTGCCGAACGTTTCGATAGAGACGGTAAGAACGATTGTGATCGCGACCGGCGTCAGGGCGGACGACGCAGTTTAGAACCTATCAGCGGGGAACGATCCGCATGCGGTGCCTCAAGTTTCACAAGTTGACGCTGGCCCTATTGGGCTGGGCCCTGCTGGGCTCGGCCTTCGCGACGGCGCAGGAAGCCGAACGGCCCGAACCGCCGCGACCGGAAGCCATGCCGACCGACGTGCTGCCGGCCGCCGTGATACCAAGCACCTCGCGGGCCGTTGAAACACCCGCCAATGCCGAACCCATCGCTCCGCAACCGGTCGACGACCACGGGATGACGCTGGCCGAATGCGAGTTCATGGCGCAAACCGGCAACCCCGCGCTGCGTGAAGCGTCGGCGAAGGTCGGTGTTGCCCAAGGCAGCGCCTTGCAAGTCGGGTTGTTGCCGAACCCGACGTTTATCAGCAGTTCGCCGCAATGGACCGGCAGCATCAGTCAATACAACTGGATCCTCGGCCAAGACTTCATCACGGCGCACAAGCTGCAACTCAATCGCTCGGTTGCATATCGGAGCGTCGAGCAGGCGCAGCTCGAGTTTACTCGCACGCGATATGAAGTGCTGACGAACGTGCGGAAGGCGTTCTATACGGCAGCCGCGGCGCAGCGGCGGGTCGAAGTGCTGCAGGAGTTGATGGGCATTTCGGGTCAGTCTCGCGACGTCGGTCAGAAATTGCTGCAGGCCGGCGAAACTAATCGGGCCGATGCCGTGCAGTTGGAGATCGAGTACGAAAGGGCAAACGTTGCGCATGCCAACTCGCAAGTGACGGTCGCGGCCGCATACATGCAGCTGGCTGCGGCGATCGGCGTGCCCGATCTACAAATCAGCCGCTTGAAGTTTGACTTCACGCAGCAGTTGCCGGACTACGAACTCGAAGCCGTGCGGCAGGGCGTGGTCGAACGCAACGCGCTGGCCCACATCGCGGCGGTGGAGATTCAAAAAACGCAATATGCGCTCCAGCGAGCCCGCGCCGAACCGTGGCCGAACTTCAACATTCAAGCCGGCTATCAGTACTCGGTGGAAGCGCCGTTGCACGATCAAGGGTTCGCACAATTCA
>JAFLCO010000001.1:0-3306 GCA_017303535.1 Planctomycetota bacterium | reverse complement strand
GCTCTATAATCGCAACCAAGGGGGCATCCGCGCGGCGCGCTCGGATACGGCTCGCGCGACGGCAGCACTGCAGCGCACGGAGAACGACCTCTCGCAACAAGCGGCTCAAGCCTTGGGTTCCTACATCGCGGCCGGCGAACGGGCCCGCGTTTATCAGGAGCGAATCTTGCCGAAGGCCCAGGAAGTTTTCCGCGTGAATCGGAGTCTCTTCGAGCAAGGGCAGACCGACTTCCTACGTTTGCTCCAAGCGCAACGCACGCTCATCGAAGCCGATCTCGGCTATGTCGAAGCGCAGGAAGCCCGCTGGACTTCAGCTGCGGAAATCGCCGGACTGCTGCAAGTCGAACAGTTCCCTTAGGCCGAATCACGCGCGGGAATTTGCGGGCGCTCTTCTCTGCGGACCCTTGATTTAGGCGGAGCGATGTCACCCCGCATCGCTCCGCCCGCCACAGTAGGACCGGCAACAAACTGGCCGTAAGGCACTCTTCCAAGTTCGTCCGCCAAGTTCTGCGGTTTGAGCGACCGTTCGACGCGGAAGCGGCCGAACTATGCCTCCCAAAAAAGTTGGGAATACTGGCTCGCTAGCGGTGCCGGCGGCGAGTGTCAAACAATTTTTCCGAAGTGCCTGCGCCGTAAAGCATTAGGGCGCTATCTCGCGTCACGGCAACAATTCGCTTACATGCTAGCACTTCCCTAACCTGGCCCTCCTAAAGGGGTTGTGGTAGGTCGGAAAAATTTCGTTGACGCCGTCCTGCGGACCTGTAAACTCGAACCCCTGTCGCCTGTATGTTGTGGTCTGAAGGGCATCTACTACAATATATTGGTGTCGCGAGCCAAAGTTTGCCGATTCCTTGCGGCAGACAGGAGCATCGTCGGACAAAGGTAGCGAAAAGGTTTCGCGCAGAGCCCTGTCTTGCCGATACTCCCTTCTGGCTGTAGTGTACGAAAGTACACTTTAGGTAGGGATGCCCGTCACCTCACTGCTCCAATCTCGGGGATTTTTCATGGCAGAATCCAGTGCTTCCGGCGTGGCTGAACGCGCCGCCAAGAAGTCGTCGCGTCGTCTTTCCACGGGCCTGATGGTCGAGCCGGTGTTCTGCCCGACCGAGGTCGAAAGCCCGTTCGACACCGTGCAATGGGAAACCCGCACGGCCGCCATCAAAGGCGAGAACGGCGAGGTGCTGTTCGAACAGACGAACTGTGAAGTTCCCGTCTTCTGGACGCAGTTGGCCACGAACGTCGTTTGCAGCAAGTACTACTACGGCGAAGTCAACACGCCGCAGCGCGAATACAGCGTCAAGCAACTTATTCATCGCGTCACGCGCACGATTGCCGATTGGGGCATTAAAGACGGCTACTTCGCCACCAACGAAGACGGCGAGCGTTTCTACCGCGACCTGACGTGGCTCTGCCTCCACCAGCACGGCGCCTTCAACTCACCGGTGTGGTTCAACGTCGGCCTGTTCCATCAATACGGCGTCAAAGGCGCGGCCTGCAACTGGCACTGGGACCAAGAGACCGAACAAGTTCGCATTCCGGACAACCCGTACGAATACCCGCAAGGCTCGGCTTGCTTCATCCAAAGCGTTGAAGACAACATGGAAGACATCATGGAACTCGCCCGCAGCGAGGCCATGCTCTTCAAGTTCGGCTCCGGCACCGGGACCGATCTCTCGACCCTGCGGTCGGAACGCGAGAAGCTCTCCGGCGGTGGTAAGCCGAGCGGCCCGCTTTCCTTCATGCGGGTCTACGATCAAATCGCGGCGGTGGTGAAGAGCGGCGGCAAGACGCGCCGTGCGGCCAAGATGCAATCGCTGAAGATCTGGCACCCGGACATTCTTGAGTTCATCGAGTGCAAGGCCAAGGAAGAGAAGAAGGCCCGCACTCTGATTGCCGCCGGCTACGACGCCAACTTCAACGGCGAAGCGTATAGCTCCGTGATGTTCCAAAATGCGAACCTCTCGGTCCGCGTGACTGACGAGTTCATGCAAGCTTGCCAGGACGACAAGCCGTGGACGACGCACTGGGTGACCGACCCCACGAAGGCCGGCCCCACGTACCAAGCCCGCGAACTGATGGCCAAAATGGCCGCCAACGCATGGCAGTGCGGCGATCCGGGCGTGCAGTACGACACCACGATCAACAAGTGGCACACCTGCCCGAACTCGGGCCGGATTAACGGCAGCAATCCGTGCAGCGAGTACATGTTCCTCGACAACACGGCCTGCAACTTGGCGAGCATCAACTTGATGAAGTGCCGCCAAGCCGACGGATCGTTCGACGTCGAACGCTTCCGCAACGCTTGCCGGCTGTTCTTCATCGCTCAAGAAATCTTGATCGACCACGCCAGCTATCCCACGAAGCGCATCGCGGCCAATAGCCACAAGTTCCGCCCGCTGGGCCTCGGCTATTCGAACCTCGGCAGCTTGCTGATGTCGAGCGGCCTGCCGTACGACTCGGATGAAGGTCGCGGCGTATGCGGCGCGATCACGGCGTTGCTCCACGGCTCGGCAAACCTGACGAGCGCCGAACTCTCGGCGGCCGTCGGACCGTTCGAAGGTTTCGCCGAAAACCGCGAGCCGATGCTGCAAGTCATGAAGATGCATCGCGAAGCGGCCGACAAGATCGATCCGGCTTGCCCGGCCTATCTCAAGGAAGCCGCTTGCGACCTGTGGGACGAAGTGCAAGCCGCCGGCCGCGTGCACGGCTTCCGCAACGCTCAGGCCACGGTGCTCGCGCCGACCGGCACGATCAGCTTCCTCATGGATTGCGACACGACCGGCATCGAGCCGGACATCGCCCTAGTGAAGTACAAGCAACTCGCCGGCGGCGGCATGTTGAAGATCGTGAACAACACGGTGCCTGCGGCCTTGAAAAAGCTCGGCTACGATCAACCTTCGATCGACGGCATCTTGTCGTACATCGACAAGAACGACACGCTCGAAGGGGCCCCGGCTTTGAAGGCCGAGCACCTGCCGGTGTTCGATTGTGCGTTCACCCCGCGCAACGGCACTCGTTCGATCGCTTGGCACGCTCACGTGTCGATGATGGCCGCGGCGCAACCGTTCCTCTCGGGCGCCATCTCGAAAACGGTGAACATGCCCCGCGACACCACGCCGGAAGACATCGCCAAGGCCTACACCGAAGGCTGGCGGATGGGCCTCAAGGCGCTGGCCATCTATCGCGACGGCTCGAAGGAAAGCCAACCGCTGAACACGGGCACCGAAGGTGACAAGGCCGCCGAGAAGACGGCCAAGTCCGCAGGCCCGCGTCGCCGTCGATTGCCCGATACGCGGAACTCGATCA